>JAUNRQ010000075.1 GCA_030535605.1 Pseudoxanthomonas suwonensis | reverse complement strand
GGAGCGACACCGGAGGTGAGCACGAAGTCCTGTGTCGTCGCGTTGCGTGCGAGACGGTACTGCCAGAGGCCGTTCTCGGTGGTGATCGGTGCGGCGAGGACGAAGGCATCGGCCGCGATGGCCTTCGTCGGATCGATATCGACCAAGGTGATGCCTTCGACCGTCTGCCCGCCGGGGCTGCCGGCAACGGGTTTGATATCCAGGACGGTGGAGCCGCTGGCGTTGCCGAGAAGTATCAACACGTCCGACTCGGAAGAATCATCGCCAAGGTAGGTACTCATCAGCAAGCGCCCGCCGCCGATGTAGTTGCCGCGGATGGTCATCCGTGTACCGGGGGCATCCTGCCCCAGATCGATCGTTCCGAGGTTCTGGACATTGTAGTTGATGGATGCGTCCCTGCTGCTTTCCGTCGACCCTTGGGTGTATTTCCCAAGATGAATCAACGCGCTGGTCGCGTCGATGAGCAGTTTGTCGTCTTCCGGATCTCCGGTCGGCCGGCCGAGTCTGAAGCTGGACATGGCATCCGAGCCTTCGGCGTTGTCATACATCGTGAGCTGGGTACCGTCCAACAGTTCCACGACATTCATTGCGCGAATGGACGTCACATTGTTTTGATTCGCGTCTGGCCGCGTGTTGCGATCACTGCTGGCGCGAAGCACAAGCCCTTTGATCTGTATCCTGTCCCCGCCATTTCCGGTTGCGGGATAGTCACTGCCGTCATCCCCGGCGATGTTCCAGAGGAGCGTCGGATCGACGCTGGACTCCAGAACGAACAGATCATCCCCGGCGTCACCGAACGCGTCGCGGACGGTGATGGGTCCGAGGAAGTTGAACGTGTCGTTGCCACCATCGCCCTCCAGCGTGGTGATGGTGCCGCCGTGCAGGTTGAAGACGTCGTTGCCCGCAGCATAGCCTGAGCGGTCGGAGCCACTGTCGCCGTTGACGCCGATGTAGGTGCCGTCGCGGATGTTGAAAACGTCGTTGAAGCTGTTGGCTGGATCTTCAAGCGTTGCCGCGTCGAAACCGTTGCGGTTGTCGCCATAGACCTCCCGCGCGTAACCGCCTTCAAGGTTGAGCGTGTCGTTTCCCCCACCGGCGTAGACGTAGGTCCGGATGTCGGCACCCTCACGAATGTTGATGATGTCGCCGTTGCGGATCACGTCGTCATCGGAGGCAGACACCACGTACAGGCCATCGATCCGCATGCCTTCCAGGTTCAGCGTGGTCGGGGCCACGCCGCCGGGCCCGAAGATGTTGCCGTAACGATTGATGCCCTTGATGGTGATGACATTGCGCGCGTTCGGATCGGTCACCGTGCGTTCGCGGAGGTCGATGGAGCCCACGAACACATCGCGCGGATTGGTCCCACCGACGCTTTGATTGCCGTTGCCATACAGATCGGTGACGTTGACATCCACGGTGATGGCATCTGCGGTGGTGACGGCTGTACTGCCGATCGGCACGTAGCAGTTGCCGACCTCGACCCGGTTGTGGTCCTTGCTGTCGAACTCTCCGCTGGGATCGGGGTAGCGGTACCGGGTGCCCGGTCCCACGCCGGCGGGCCGGTCGAAGCGAACGGTTTTGCCGCCGTCGCTGTCGGCGCGGGCGCACTGTGCGGCCAGCGATGTCTGCGGCATCAGCACCAGCCCACCCGTCGCCGCCACGATGGCCAGCGCCAGCGCATGCCGGCGCAGGCGGCCACGGGGGGAAGTCGGAACGGGCGCCGGCGGCGGCACCACCGGGTAGCTGAGGCCGGCGAGCCCGTTCATCGGCGCCGGCTGGGTGTATCTGCGGGTCATGGTTCATTCCTTGGAGGACGGAGTTGCGGCGGCGCGAATGCGCCTTCGCCGGGTTCGTCCGGCCAAGGGTTGTCGGGCGCGTGACGAACAGCACACACGCTAAAGAACGACTGCCGGCGCCGACCTGCAAGAACTGACAGGACGCCGGGTTCGTTGGTCACCGTCTTCGTGCCGTTCGTCCCCGGGCCACGGAAATGCGCCGCCGCGGCCTGTCAGTTCCGACAGCGGGCCGATGCAGACACGTGCCTCCGGTCGCGCGGGCGCAAACCGTCGCCAGCCATCAAGCACGATGAAAAAAAGAAACGGCCCGGATCACTCCGGGCCGTCGTCTCGTGGCGTCATTGGCTCGCCGCTCAGGCGGCGAACAGCGCCTTCATCTTCTTCAGCGCCGCAGCTTCGACCTGGCGGATGCGTTCGGCGGAGACGCCGTATTCGTCGGCCAGTTCCTGCAGCGTGACCTTGTTGCCGTCGTCCAGCCAGCGGCGACGGATGATGTCGCGACTGCGCTTGTCCAGGCTGGCCAGCCCTTCGCGCAGCAGGCCCAACTGATGGTCTTCGCTGTCCTCGCGCTCGTAGGCCTGCGAGGGGTCTTCGGCAGTGGACGACAACCAGGCCACCGGCGACGGCGGGGCGTTGTCGTCATCGCCTTCCGGTGCATCGAAACCGATGTCGCGACCGGACAGGCGCGATTCCATCTCCAGCACCTCGCGCTCGGACACGTTGAGGTCGGCGGCGACCGCCTTCACTTCCTCCGCATTGAGCCAGCCCAGCCGGGTCTTGGACTTGCGCAGGTTGAAGAACAGCTTGCGCTGCGCCTTGGTGGTGGCGACCTTGACGATGCGCCAGTTCTTGAGGATGAACTCGTGCATCTCGGCGCGGATCCAGTGCACCGCGAAGCTCACCAGGCGCACGCCGACGGCCGGGTCGAAGCGCTTGACCGCCTTCATCAGGCCGATGTTGCCTTCCTGGATCAGGTCGGCCAGTTGCAGCCCGTAGCCGTTGTAACCGCGGGCCACATGGACCACGAAGCGCAGGTGCGCGAGGATCAGTTCCTGTGCGGCCTGCAGGTCGTTGTCGTCCTGGAAGCGGCGGGCCAGCGCCTGTTCGTCCTCCGGCGCCAGCACGGGAATCTGGTACACGGCGTTGATGTACGCGTCCAGCGTGCCGATGCTCGGTACCGGCAGGTTGTTGGGAACGAGGGCGTTCGCGGTCATGGTCATGTCGGTCATTTTAGCAGTCTGCTTATTGGACTGCCACGTTCATTAATGGTTCCCGTGCAGGGTGTTCAGCCTGTGACGGCCCAATCCGGCGGCCGGCCTGCTCCGATGCGAGCCAGCATACCCGGCGCACGTTACGTGCCGGTGTGCGTGACGCGCTACCCTGCCCGGTCCGTTTCAGTGCAACGCCCCGCATCGCCGCCGTGACCGCCTCGCCCGCCATTGCCCCCGACCAGCTGCGCCTGTCCGTCGCGCCGATGATGGATTGGACCGACTCCGCGTGCCGGGTGTTCCATCGTCTGCTGGCGCCGCATGCGCGGCTGTATTCGGAAATGGTGCACGCCAATGCGGTGATCCACGGCGATCGCGCGCGCTTGCTGGCGATGGATCCGGTCGAGCACCCGGTGGCGCTGCAACTGGGCGGCAGTGAGCCGGCGCTGCTGGCCGAGGCGGCGCGGATCGGCGTGGCGCACGGGTTCGACGAGGTCAATCTCAATTGCGGCTGCCCCTCGGACCGGGTGCAGGCCGGGCGCTTCGGCGCCTGCCTGATGCGCGAGCCGGCGCTGGTGGCCGATTCGGTGGCGGAAATGATCGCGGCGGTGCCCGAGGACGTGCCGGTGACGGTGAAGTGCCGGTTGGGAGTGGACGACGACGACGACTTCGGCCGCTTCATGGGCTTCATCGACACGGTGGCCGCGGCCGGCTGCCGGATGTTCGTGGTCCATGCCCGCAATGCCTGGCTCAAGGGCCTGAGCCCGAAGGAAAACCGCACGGTGCCGCCGTTGCGCCACGACTGGGCCCATGCACTGAAGCGCGAGCGGCCGCAGTTGCAGGTCATCGTCAATGGCGGCATTGCCGATGCCGATGCCGCCGGTGCCCACCTGGCGCACGTCGACGGGGTGATGCTCGGCCGTGCCGCCTACCACGACCCCTACCTGCTGCACCGGATGGACGTGGCCTGGTTCGGCGGCGTGCTGCGCTCGCGGGCCGACCTGCTCCGTGCACTGCGCCCGTACGTGGAGAGGCAGCTGGCCGCCGGGGTGCCGCTCAAGCACATCACCCGCCACCTGCTGGGCCTGTTCCTCGGCCAGCCCGGCGGGCGCGGCTTCCGGCAGGTGCTCAGCGAGCAGGCGCACCGTCCCGGGGCGGGCTGGGAGGTGCTGGAGCAGGCGCTGGCCCGGACCACCGATGCCGTCGTAGGGGTCGCGAGTCAAGGCTGAACAGGGCATGGGCCGCGGGCCGGGCGAACCACGGCGGCACGGAAAAGTTAAGGACAAGTTCACCGCCTGCCGCCAAGAATGCCTCTCGAGGGTCGCCGGCGGCGGCCCCGCCCGTCGCCACCGTTCCGTCACACCGCCTTTTCCGAGGGTCCGCCTGCCATGCTCCGCGTCGTCCGTCCCCTGCTGCTTGCGTCCACCGTGCTGCTGTCGAGCGTTGCCGGCGACAGTTGGGCACAGCAACGCGAGCGCGGCGCCGAACGCGCGCCCGAGCGTTCGATGGAACGGCACCAGCGCCAATCCGGCGCGCTGTCCGACAGCGTGCGCAGCATCGAGCGCCGTACCGGTGGCCGCGTGCTCAGCGCCGAGCGCGTGCCCTACAACGGCCGCGACATCAGCCGCCTGAAGGTGGTGGATGACCGCGGCCGGGTGCGCGTCTACATGGACGATCCCAACCAGCGGCGTGGCGAGCGTCGGCGAGTCTCACGCGACGACGACGACTGAATGGGCACAGTCGTGGATGTCCCCGGCGTTCGGCCGTCCCACCCTTTCAGTTGTCCGGAGCACATTCATGCGTATCCTGCTGGTCGAAGATGAAGCCCCCCTGCGTGAAACCCTGGCCGCGCGCCTGAAGCGCGAAGGTTTCGCCGTGGATGCCGCGCAGGACGGCGAGGAAGGCCTGTACATGGGCCGCGAAGTGCCCTTCGACCTGGGCATCATCGACCTGGGCCTGCCGAAGATGAGCGGCATGGAACTGATCAAGGCACTGCGTGACGAAGGCAAGACCTTCCCGGTGCTGATCCTCACCGCCCGATCCAGCTGGCAGGACAAGGTCGACGGCCTCAAGCAGGGTGCCGACGACTATCTGGTCAAGCCGTTCCACGTCGAGGAACTGCTGGCGCGCATCAACGCGCTGGTGCGGCGCGCCGCCGGCTGGTCCAAGCCGATGCTCGAATGCGGCGCGGTGGTGCTGGACCTGGCCGCGCAGACCGTCAGCGTCGACGGCGAGA
>JAUNRQ010000074.1 GCA_030535605.1 Pseudoxanthomonas suwonensis | reverse complement strand
CAGCAAAGAAGGTTGCAGCAAAGAAGACAGCCGCGAAGAAGGCGTCGCCCGGCAAGGCCATCGCGAAGAAGGCAGCGGCAAAGAAAGCGGTACGAAAGTCCACGACGCGCACGGCGCAGCAATCCGTTGTGGGCGCGAGTGCGAAGAAGCAGACCGCGAAGGCGGCACGCCGGGCATCGGCCGCCGACCTGCGGCGCGTGGCGCGAGTGTCCTCGCCGTCCAAGGCGCAGGCCGTGGCCAGGACGACGCGTCGCGCCAGGTGATGCCAGTGACGATCTGCGGCCCTGCCGGTGACCGCGAACCCGTCGCGGTGCATCACGCTGGTTTGCCGCAAATCCCCTGATGCAGCCGCGGAAAGAGCAACGGCGCCGAAAGGCGCCGTTGTCGTGTCGCTGAAGCGGTGCGGGCGTGCTCAGCGGCCTTCCATCATCTTCTCGCGCGCGGCACGGAAGGGGTTGCCTTCGTACCAGTTCGGCCACTGGCCTTCGTTGGCCACGCGGGTTCCCACCTGGTACAGCATCTGCAGGTCCTGCACCACGCCTTCCAGGTTCCAGTCCTCGCGCCAAGTGTCGTCGGGCTTGTGGTAGGCGACGCGGTTGTATTCGGCCAACGCGGCGTTGCCGGCCTCCACGCCACCGTCGATGAGGTCGTTGCCGCCCTTGGCATACAGCGCGGGCACGCCAGCCTTGGCGAAGTTGAAGTGATCGGAGCGGAAGAAGAAGCCCGCTTCGGGGCTGGATTCCAGCGCCAGCGTGCGATTGTCCGGCTTGACCACCTCGGCGAGGATGTCCTCGAGTTCCGAATTGCCCATGCCGGTGACGGTCACGTTGCGCGCCGGACCGATGACCGGCATGGCGTCGAGGTTGATCACCGCCACGGTGTCGACCAGCGGTACCGCCGGGTGTGCCACGTAGTACTGCGAACCGAGCAGGCCGGACTCCTCCAGCGTCACCGCCAGGAACACCAGCGAGCGCTTCGGGCGCGGGTTGTCGGCGGCCATGCGTCCGGCCACCTCGATGATGCCCGCCACGCCGGTGGCGTTGTCGATCGCGCCGTTGTAGATCCGGCCATCCTCGGTCTTGCCGAGGTGGTCCCAGTGGGCCATGTAGACGACCGCTTCGTCCGGGGTTTCGCTGCCCGGCAGGATGCCGACCACGTTGCGCGAGGACTTCTCCGCGGTGGTCGACTTCAGTTGCAGCGACATGCGAGCGTCCAGCGGTACCGGCTTGAAGCCGGGCTTGCCGGCTGCTTCGCGCAGGGCGTCCAGGTCCTGGCCGGCATCGGCAAGAATGCTGCGGGCGTGTTCGCCGGTGATCCAGCCTTGCGCGGGCAGGCGCGGCGCCGGATCGTCGGCGGGCTTGAGGTCGAACTGCGCGCCGGACCAGGAGTTCTGGACGACATCCCAGCCGTAGGACGCGCCTTCGGTATCGTGGATGATGATCGCGGCGGCGGCGCCCTTGCGCGCGGCTTCCTCGAACTTGTAGGTCCAGCGACCGTAGTAGGTCATGCGCTTGCCGTCGAACAGCTCGGGATCGTCGGAGCGGAAGCCGGGGTCATTGACGAACATCACCACGGTCTTGCCGGTGACGTCGATGCCGGCGTAGTCGTTCCAGTTGCGCTCCGGCGCGTCGATGCCGTAACCGACGAAGACCAGTTCGCTGGCATCGACCTTGACCTCGGCTTCCCCGGTGCGGGTGCCGACGACCATGTCCGGGCCGAAGGTCAGTGCGTGTTCCTTGCCGCCGGCGGTGATGGTCATCACCGTGGCCGGGTCGGCGGTGGTTTCGATCATCGGCACGTCCTGGAACCAGCTGCCGTTGTTGCCCGGCTGCAGGCCGACGCGCTCGAACTGTGCGCGGATGTACTCGACGGTCTTCTCGCCGCCCGGAGAGCCGGGCGCGCGCCCTTCGAACTCGTCCGACGCCAGGGTGCGAACCAGTTCGCTGAAGTCGGCGGCTGTGATGTCGGCGCTGAATTCATGCGCGGTTCCGGTCGCGGCCGGTGCCGGGGTGGCCGGCGCAATGTCCTCGGCCGGGGCCTGGGGCTTGCAGCCGCCCAGCGCCAGCGCTGCGGCCAGGCCGAGGGTCAACGAACGGATGGTCATGGGAGGCCTCTGTGGGTGTCCGTGGGGCACGAACTGCCGATGGTAGCAAGAGCGCGACCGCCCGCGGCGCTCAGTCCTGCGGCGGCCTGGGGCCATCGAACGGCACCGCGGTGGCACCGGTGATCGGGCCGGTGCGGGCACTGGCGTGCACGAACAGGCGGACCTCGCGCTCGAACAGCAGCGGGCCTTCCACCACCGCGTCCGGGCCGATGATGATCCGCGGCGTCGGCGGCTTGGTCGACACCGGCATCAGCCGGCCGAGAAGACCGTGATGGCCCGGCGGCCGTACCCGAAGACCGCCTTGGACATGCGAACCGATGCCGATGGTGATGTCCCCGGCAACCGTGTCGACGTCACCGTCGACCCGGCTGGCGACGATGCCGATCGAGCCGTTGACGGTCTTGATGTCGCCAGCGACATGGCCGTCATGGTCGACGAACACCTGCCCGCTGACCGTGCCGATGCGCCGGACCCGGCAATTGCGGCCCAGGCGGATGCCGCCGTTGACCACCTCGATCGCGCCGGCGCGGACCGCCTTGCCCATGCGGACGCGACCGTTGACCGTTTCCACCGCGCCGACCCGTGCGCCGTCGCCGATGTAGATGCCGCCGTTGACCGCTTCGATGTCCCCGGTGCGCGCCTTGGCGCCGACGCGGATGCGTCCGTTGACCGTGCTCAGGCTGCCGGCGTGCTGCTCGTCCTCGATTTCGATGCCGCCGTTGATCCGGCTGATCGCCGCAGGCGCGGCCGGTGCCGCCACCGTCGGGGCGGTGGTGCGTGGGGTGGCGGTGGTCGATGCCAGGGCTGCCGCCAGCGACACGGCGAGCAGCGCGACAGTGAACGGGCGCATGCCGGCTCCATGTGCGGATTCCGGCGTCAGTATCCGCCGCTGGCTACAATCGTGCACCTGCCCAAAGTCACTGGAATCCGCCGAGTGAGTGCCGCCCGTCCCAAGCCCGTCGTCCTGTTGATCCTGGACGGCTGGGGTCATCGCGAAGACCCTGTCGACAACGCCCTTGCCCAGGCCGACATTCCCAATTGGCGACGACTGTGGGCGGTGGGGCCACGAACGCTGGTGCACACCGAAGGTCGCCACGTCGGTCTGCCGGACGGGCAGATGGGCAACTCCGAGGTCGGCCACATGAACCTGGGCGCCGGTCGCATCGTCTACCAGGATCTGACGCGGGTGGATGCGGCGATCGAGGATGGCAGCTTCTTCGACAACGCCGAACTGCTTGCCGCCTGCGACGCGGCCAAGGCCAGCGGTGGCACGCTGCACCTGATGGGGCTGCTTTCGCCCGGTGGCGTGCACAGCCACGAGGCGCACCTGTTCGCCATGCTGGAACTGGCCCGCCGCGAGGACGTGGCCAAGGTGGCCGTGCATGTCTTTCTCGATGGCCGCGACACCCCGCCGCGTTCGGCCGAACCGAGCCTGCGCGCGCTGCAGGCCAAGTGCGATGCGGTGGGCAACGCCCGCATCGCCAGTGTCGGTGGCCGCTATTGGGCGATGGACCGCGACCAGCGCTGGGAGCGCGTGTTCCGCGCGTGGGATGCCATCGTCGAGGGGCACGCGCAGTTCCGCACGGTGGATGCCGCCAGCGCGCTGGCGGCCGCCTACGAGCGCGGCGAGAACGACGAATTCGTCGCGCCGACGGTGATCGGCAACGGCGCTGCGGTGCTCGACGGCGACGCCATGGTGTTCATGAACTTCCGCGCCGACCGCGCACGCCAGTTGGCTGCGGCGTTCGCGGATCCGGACTTCGCCGGGTTCCAGGCGCGACGCCCGGCGTTGTCGCGCTTCGTTTGCCTGACCGAATACGACGCCCGGCTGCCGGCACCGGTGGCCTTCGCCCCGGATGCGTTGCGCAACACGCTTGGCGAGGTGCTGGCCGAGGCAGGGCTGAGCCAGCTGCGCATCGCCGAAACGGAAAAGTACGCGCATGTGACCTTCTTCTTCAGTGGCGGCAGGGAAGCCCTTTACGCCGGCGAGGAGCGGATCCTGGTCCCCAGTCCCCAGGTCGCCACCTATGACCTGCAGCCGGAGATGAGTTGCCCGGAAGTGACGGCGCGACTGGTCGATGCCATCGAACACCAGCACTTCGACGTGATCATCTGCAACATTGCAAACCCCGACATGGTCGGCCACACCGGCGTGATGGCCGCAGCGGTGCAGGCCGCCGAGGCGGTCGACGTGGCCATCGGTGCGGTGGAGGCGGCGGTACGCAAGGTCGGTGGCGCACTGCTGGTCACCGCCGACCACGGCAACCTGGAACTGATGCGCGATCCGGTCAGTGGCCAGCCGCATACCTCGCACACGGTGGGGCCGGTGCCGCTGGTCTACGTGGGCGATCACGCCGACGTGCGACTGCGCGAGGGTGGCGCGCTGCGCGACATTGCGCCGACGCTGCTGGCGTTGCTCGGTTTGCCGCAGCCGGCCGAGATGAGCGGCCGCAGCCTGCTGGGATGAAGGGTCGGACGCTGCTCGCCGGTGTGGTCGCCGCGCTGCTGGCCAGCGGCGGCGTCACTGCGCAGGACAGCCGCCAGACCCAGCGCCAGCTGGACCAGGTCAAGCGAGAACTGCGGCAGGTCGCCACCGAGCGACGTCGGCTGGAGGGCGAGCGCGGCCAGGCCAATCGCGCGCTGCGCGATGCCGACGAACAGGTCGGTGCCAGCACGCGGGCGTTGGCACGCACCAACGCCAGGATTCTCGAACAGCAGGCGCGACTGCAGGCCCTGAAGGTGCAGCGACGGACGCTGGACGAAACCCTGGGCGAGCGGCGGGCCGAGTTGCAGCGGCTGCTGCGTGCGGCCTACACCGTGGGTCAGGACGCGCCGCTGAAGGTGCTGCTGGCGCAGGATCACGGTGCCCAGGCGCGGCGCCTGCTGGCCTGGCACGGTTACGTCCAGCGCCACCGTGCCGCGCGCATTGCGGCACTGCACGAGGAAATCGCCAGCCTCGACACGCTGGAAGAGGACATCGCCCGGACCAGCGAACGCCTGGATCACGAACGTCGCGAGCAGCAGCAGCAGGTGGCGCGGCTGGAGCGCGACCGTCAGGCGCGCGCGGAAGCGGTCGCACAGCTCGACAGCCGCTACAGCGACCGGCGCGAGCGCGAGCGTGCGCTGGGCAGCGATGCCCGCGCACTGGAGCAGGTATTGGCCCAGTTGCGTGCCGCGGCCCGGCGCGCCGAAGCCGAACGCCGTGCCGCCGCCGAGCGCGCCGCGCGCGAGGCCCGGCAGGCGCAGTCGCCGCCGGCGCGTGGCCGCAGCACCGGCAGCGCCCGAAGCAG
>JAUNRQ010000040.1 GCA_030535605.1 Pseudoxanthomonas suwonensis | reverse complement strand
GCATGGAAGTGATCCGCATCCCCGGCTACACCGAGGACGAGAAGCTCAACATCGCCATCCGCTACCTGATTCCCAAGCAACTCAAGGCCAACGGCGTGCGCGAGGGAGAACTGGAAATCGCCGAGTCCGCGGTGCGTGACACCATCCGTTACTACACCCGCGAATCGGGCGTGCGCAACCTCGAGCGCGAGATGGCCAAGATCGCCCGCAAGGTGGTCAAGGAGATCGCGCTGGCCGGTCCGCAGCCGAAGAAGGGCACCAAGCAGAAGACCGTCAAGGTCACCGACAAGAACCTGGACAAGTACCTGGGCGTGCGTCGCTTCGACTACGGCCGTGCCGAGTCCGAGAACGAAGTCGGCATGGTCACCGGGCTGGCCTGGACCGAGGTCGGCGGCGATCTGCTGCAGATCGAATCCACACTGGTCCCGGGCAAGGGCCAGCTGATCCTCACCGGCCAGCTCGGCGACGTGATGAAGGAATCGGCCTCCGCGGCGTTGAGCGTGGTGCGTTCGCGCACCGGTGGGCTCGGCATCGATACCGACTTCCTGACCAAGCTGGACGTGCACGTGCACGTGCCCGACGGCGCCACGCCAAAGGACGGTCCCAGCGCCGGCATCGCCATGACCACGGCGCTGGTCTCGGCGTTGACCAAGGTGCCGGTGCGCAACGACGTGGCGATGACCGGCGAGATCACGCTGCGCGGCAAGGTCACTGCCATCGGCGGGCTGAAGGAGAAGTTGCTGGCCGCCATGCGTGGCGGCATCAAGACCGTCATCATCCCCGACGAGAACAAGAAGGATCTGGCCGACATTCCGGCTTCGGTGAGCAAGCACATGAAGATCGTTCCGGTGAAATGGATCGACGAGGTGCTCGACCTTGCGCTGGAGCGTCCGCTGACGCCCAAGGTGGCTGCCGAAGGCGTGGCCGAAGCGGTGCGCGAAGTGATCGGCGAGGAGCCGGACAGCAAGAGCGACCGCCAGCACTGAGCACCAGAGCCGGTCGCCAAATACCGCACCCGCGTGCCACCTGACGACTGCGGGTGGCACCGTGGCTGGGGTATGATGCGACTGCGCCCGATGCGCCATTTCACTCTTCCGGCCGCTGCTTCGCCCCCATCACGGCGACCTGCGCACCGGATCCACAACCAACGCGGCAAATGCCCGCCAGGAGTCTTGCATGAACAAAAGCGAATTCATCGATGCCATCGCCACCAGCGCCAACCTGAGCAAGGCCGACGCCGGTCGCGCCGTGGATGCGATGGTCAGCGTCATCACCGACACCCTCAACAAGGGTGAAGCCGTGAACCTGGTCGGTTTCGGCAGCTTCCTGGTTCGCGACCGTGCCGCCCGCACCGGCCTGAACCCGCGCACCAAGGAAACCATCGAGATCGCCGCCTCGCGCGCGCCGGCGTTCAAGCCGGGCAAGACCCTGAAGGACGCGCTGAACTGATTGCCCGCGATCGCTGCGGCAGCGTGCCGACGGCAACGCATGAAAAGCCCGGCATTGGCCGGGCTTTTTCGTCACCGGCCGTGCATCAAGAGCAAGCTGCCCGGGTGCGGGGGACAAGCACCGGACACAGTGGTTCGTCGCAGCGGCAGCGCGGTCGTTTACAATGCGCGACCGGTCGGGAGCTTAGCTCAGCGGTAGAGCGTCTCCCTTACAAGGAGAGGGTCGCAGGTTCGATCCCTGCAGCTCCCACCAATGACCCGCATCCGGTGCTTGACCTTCCCAGCAGCGAGTCATTACAATTGTCGGCTCACGCGGAGCGGTAGTTCAGCTGGTTAGAATGCTGGCCTGTCACGCCGGAGGTCGCGGGTTCGAGTCCCGTCCGCTCCGCCATCGAGTCATCGGAAAAGCACCCGGCGCGGGTGCTTTTTTCGTTTTCGGATGCGCGCTTGCAGGAGTCGTTCGGTGGCTGCTGCCCGGCTGCACCGCCGCCAGCGGCGCGGTAAACTGTGCGGCTCGCCCCGAGCGCCAGTTGCCCCGCCAAGATGCTGCAATTCCTTCGCGAAAAGACCACCGGCTGGATCGCCATCGCGATCCTGATCCTGCTGTCCATCCCGTTTGCGTTCTTCGGCATGGAGCAGTATCTGTTCCAGCGCAATGCCACGTGGGTCGCAACCGTCGAGGCCCCGCCCACCTGGTGGCGCGGCGCTCCCTCGTGGTGGCCGGCGAAGATGCTCTGGCAGCGCGAGGAGATCACCGCGGACGACTTCCGCATTGCCTTCGACGAAGCACGCCGGCAGGCACGCGAGCAGCAGGGCGAGCTGTTCGACCCGCGCGCTTTCGAAAGCGCCGAGAACAAGCGTGAGGTACTGGAGCGCCTGGTCGACCAGCGAATGCTCGCGCTGGACGCGGCGCGCGGCGGGCTGGTGGTCAGCAACGCGCAGGTGCGGAAAGTGGTGCTGGCGCAGCCGGAATTCCAGGTGGACGGTCGCTTCGATCCACAGCGTTACCAGATGGCGCTGGCAGCCGGCAATCCGCCGCGTACCCCGGTGCAGTACGACGAATTCCTGCGCGATCGGATGCAGGAAACCCTGCTGCCGTTCGCGCTGCTGGAAAGCGCGTTCGTCACCGACAGCGAACTGGACCGGCTGCTGCGGCTGTCCGGCGAAAGTCGTGACGTGTCCTTCTTCGTGCTGCAGCCGGTGGCCGACGAAGCGCCGGTCGATGATGCCGAGGCCAAGGCGTGGTACGACGCCCATCCGGCCGATTACCGCGTCCCGGAGATGGTGGACGTGGAGTATGTCGAGTTCGACGCCTCGCAGGTTGCCGCGACCGCACCGCCCAGCGAGTCCGCGCTGCGTGCCCAGTACGAACAGAACAAGTCGCGTTATGGCGCAGCCTCGGAGCGGCTGGTCTCGCACATCCTCGTCGAGGTCGACGCCTCGGCCGACGCCGCTGCCCAGCAGGCTGCCGAGGCCGAGGCGCGCCAGCTGGTGGAGCAAGCGCGCGCGCCCGGCGCTGACTTCGGCGCGCTGGCGCAGGCCAGTTCCGACGATGCCGGCTCCGCCAGCGCCGGCGGTGACCTGGGTTGGATCGGCCAGGACGGCAGCATGGTCAAGCCGTTCGAAGACGCGGTGTTCGAGGCCGAGCCGGGCAGCATCGTCGGTCCGGTGCGGACCGACTTCGGCTGGCACGTGATCCATGTGCGCGAGAGCAAGCAGGGCTCGGTGCAGCCGTTCGAGGAAGTGCGCGAGCAACTGGCCGAGGAGCTCGCACGCAACGACCGCGAGCGCGCCTACAGCGACGCGCTGACGCGTATGATGGACGAGGTCTACAAGAACCCGACCAGCCTGGAAGCGGCGGCTCGGGCCGGCGGCGTATCGGTCAAGACACTTGCCGGCCTGCCGCGCGAGGGCAGCGCCGATGCCGGTGTGGTCGGCAGCCATCCGCTGGTGCTGCGTGAAGCGTTTTCCGAAGTGCTGATCCAGGATGGCACGGTCAGCGATCCGATCGAAGTCGGGCCCGAGCACAACGTGCTGCTGCGTGTCAGCCGCCACGTCCCGGCCAGCACCCGCCCGTTGGAACAGGTGCGCGAGGAGGTGGCCGCTGCGGTCCGTGCCGACCGCGCGCGCAAGGCGCTCGAGGCCGATGCCGAAGCGCTGCTGGCCGAAGTGAAGGGCGGCAAGACGCTGGACGCGGTTGCCACCGCTCGCGGGTTGGAAGCGATCGACATTCCATCGTTGCCGCGCAACGTGCCGATGCCGGACATGGAGGCGAGCAAGGCGTTGTTCTCGGTGCCGGCACCGAGCGAGGGCGAGGTTTCCCCGGGCCGCACCCGCCTGGCCGACGGCGGGGCGATGGTCTTCGTGGTCACCAGGGTGACGCCGGGCGATCCGGCCACCGCCAGCGAGGAAGAGCGCAACACCCTGCGCGGCCAGATTGCCCAGGTCAACGCGCTGGGCGAAATCGAGGCCCTGCGCAAGGCCTTGCGCCAGCGTTACCGGATCAGCATCGAGGAAAGCCGCCTGTAACCGGCGGCACGCGGTCCGGACCGCGCCAGACGTCGTCCGGCGTCGCGCTGCAAGCGTCCGGCCATGTCGGACGCGATCTGCGAACTCGCCGGCCTGCAAGGCATGGCGATCGGTGTGGTGAAGCGATCGCCGCACCTTCCCGGCGCGGCCCTGAAGTTGCTCAGGGAAGGAAGTCGCGGGTGATCGTCAGCTCCAGTGGCTCGCCGCCTTGCGGCAGTGCGCGCACCTGGAAGTGCAGGGTCTCCGGGGGCGAGATACGCACGGTGCCGATGTGGTCCACCAACTCACCGGATGCAAGCGTGCTCAATGGCATCGGCTTGGCGCGGCCAAGCAGGTCACGCACCTCCACGGTGATGGTGGCCTCCGGCGAGCTTGCCACGGCGTCTTCGCCCTGGCGCAACGCCACCAGCAGCAACACCCGGTTGCGGTCGCGGCCCACGCCATAGGCGGCAGCCACCGGCTCCGGCAACGCCGCCGTCTGCAGCGCCTGCACCCGCAGGCTCAGTGCGCCGCGGCGCACCACCTCGGGTTCGGAGGCGCGTGCGGCATTGGCGGTGGCGTCCGCCGTGGACGGTGTGCCGCCGCAGCCCGCCAGTCCGGCCGCACCGGCCAGCAGCAACAGGTACGTGGCGTGGCGCGGTTTCAATCCTGCGCCGCCGACAGTTCAGCACCGCGCTTGCGGGCGGCGTGGATGGCACCGGCTACCAGCGTGCGCAGGCCGCCATGCTCGAAATGCTCGATCGCGGCCTGGGTGGTGCCGCCGGGCGAGGTGACCCGGCGCCGCAATTCGGCGGCATCGACATCGGATTCCACCAGCATGCGCGCTGCGCCGAGCAGGGTTTGCAGGGTCAGTTCGCGTGCCGCGGCGGCGTCCAGCCCTTCGGCACGGCCGGCGTCCTGCATCGCCTCGGCCAGCAGGAAGACGTAGGCCGGTCCGCTGCCGGACACCGCAGTGACCGCGTCCATCAGTGCCTCGTCTTCGATCCAGACCGTCGTGCCGGCGCTTTCCAGCAGCCGTTGCGCCAAGGCGCGTCCGTCCGCATCCACGTCGTCTCCGGCGTACAGGCCGGTCACGCCGGCACCCAGCAGCGACGGCGTGTTGGGCATGGTCCGCACCACCGCGGCGCCGTCCCCCAGCCACCGCTGCAACTGTCCGCTGGTGATGCCGGCGGCGATCGAGACCGCCAGCGGGCGTTGCTGCGCGGCCAGTGGCGCAAGCGTCCGGCAGACCTCGCGCATGACCTGCGGCTTGACGGCCAGCACCCAGGCATCCGCGCCGGCGACGGCATCGGCTGCATCGGCGAACACCCGGACGCCGAAGTCATCGTGCAATGCGTTGCGCGCCTGCTCGGACGGGTCGGCCACGTGGATGGCCGCGGGCGGCTGGCCGCGGGCGAGCAATCCGCCGATCAGGCTGCGGGCCATGTTGCCGCCGCCGATGAAGGCGACGACGGAAACGGGAACATCCTGTGCGGTCAACGTCATGGGCTCGGGACGGCATCGTGGCCGCCGGATCTGGTGTGGCCGGACATGATAGCCACCCGCCGTCGGTGCCCGCAGGCGTGGTGGCCGCATGAGCCGGCTGTTGCCATGTGTTCGCCAGTGGGGGGACATCGGCCGGCACGCGGCTATACTGCGGACCGGGGAGGCTGGTGACCAGCCACGTTCAAATCAAGACGCACCAGACGACGCATTGGGGACGACGCGCATGGATATTGCCGAACTGCTGGCATTCTCGGTCAAGAACAAGGCTTCCGACCTGCACCTGTCGGCCGGGCTGCCGCCGATGATCCGGGTGGACGGCGACGTGCGCCGGATCAACGTGCCGGCACTGGAGCACAAGCAGGTGCACGCGCTCGTCTACGACATCATGTCCGACAAGCAGCGCCGCGACTTCGAGGAGTTCCTCGAAACCGACTTCTCCTTCGAAATCCCCGGCCTGGCGCGCTTCCGCGTCAATGCCTTCAACCAGAACCGCGGTGCCGGTGCGGTGTTCCGTACCATTCCTTCCGAGGTGCTGACCCTGGAGGATCTGGGCTGCCCGCCGGTGTTCCGCGAACTGATCCAGCAGCCGCAAGGGCTGATCCTGGTCACCGGGCCGACCGGTTCGGGCAAGTCCACCACGCTGGCGGCGATGGTCGACCACATCAACAAGAACGAGTACGGGCACATCCTCACCATCGAGGACCCGATCGAGTTCGTGCACACCTCGCAGAAATGCCTGATCAACCAGCGCGAAGTGCACCGCGACACCCATGGCTTCAACGAGGCGCTGCGTTCGGCGCTGCGTGAAGACCCGGACTACGTGCTGGTGGGCGAGTTGCGTGACCTGGAGACGATCCGCCTGGCGTTGACCGCCGCGGAGACCGGGCACCTGGTGTTCGGCACGCTGCATACCTCGTCCGCGGCCAAGACCATCGACCGCATCATCGACGTGTTCCCCGCCGGCGAAAAGCCGATGGTGCGCTCGATGCTGTCGGAGTCGCTGCGCGCGGTGGTCGCGCAGGCGCTGCTGAAGAAGATCGGCGGCGGTCGTACCGCAGCCTGGGAAATCATGGTCGGCACCCCGGCCATCCGCAACCTGATCCGCGAGGACAAGGTGGCGCAGATGTATTCGGCCATCCAGACCGGCCAGGCGCACGGCATGATGACCCTCGACCAGCACCTGCAGGACCTGACCAAGCGTGGCCAGGTCTCCCGCCAGCAGGCGCGCGAGTACGCCAAGGACAAGAAACTGTTCGAGTAAGCCCGGCGGCACTCGCAACGCGTTGACAGGAGCACCTGATGAACACCAGCAGCACCAGCGGCAGCAGCATCGACTTTTCTTCTTTCCTCAAGCTGATGGCCCACCAGAAGGCCTCGGACCTGTTCATCACCGCCGGCATGCCGCCGTCGATGAAGGTCCACGGCAAGCTGCAGCCGATCTCCGAATCACCGCTGACCCCGCAGCAGTCGCGCGAGCTGGTGCTCAACGTGATGACGCCCAAGCAGCGCGAGGAGTTCGAGAAGACCCACGAGTGCAACTTCGCCATCGGCCTGGCCGGGGTGGGGCGCTTCCGCGTGTCCTGTTTCTACCAGCGCAACCAGGTCGGCATGGTGCTGCGCCGGATCGAAAGCCGCATCCCCACGGTCGAGGAGCTCAACCTGCCGCCGGTGGTCAAGACGCTGGCCATGACCAAGCGCGGCATCGTGATCTTCGTCGGTGCCACCGGCACCGGCAAGTCGACTTCGCTGGCGGCGATGATCGGTTACCGCAACAAGAACTCCAGCGGCCACATCATCACCATCGAGGACCCGATCGAATTCGTGCACAAGCACGAGGGCTGCATCATCACGCAGCGCGAAGTCGGCATCGATACCGACAGCTGGGAAGCAGCGTTGAAGAACACGCTGCGGCAGGCGCCTGACGTGATCATGATCGGTGAGGTGCGTACCCGTGAGGGCATGGACCACGCCATCGCCTTCGCCGAAACCGGCCACCTGGTGCTGTGCACGCTGCACGCCAACAACGCCAACCAGGCGATGGACCGCATCATCAACTTCTTCCCCGAGGACCGCCGCGATCAGCTGCTGATGGACTTGTCGCTGAACCTCAAGGGCGTGGTCGCGCAGCAGCTGATCCCGACCCCGGACGGCAAGGGCCGCCGCGTGGCGATGGAGATCCTGCTGGGCACGCCGCTTGTGCAGGATTACATCCGCGACGGCGAGATCCACAAGCTCAAGGAAGTGATGAAGGAATCGACGCAACTGGGCATGAAGACCTTCGACCAGAGCCTGTTCGAGCTGTACCAGGCTGGCGAAATCAGTTACGAAGACGCCCTGCGCCACGCCGATTCGGCCAACGAGGTGCGCCTGCGGATCAAGCTGGCGCAAGGTGGCGATGCCCGAACGCTGGCTCAGGGAATGGACGGCGTCGAGGTCGCCGAGATCCGCTGAACCGCGCACGTCGGCAGTCACCGGGGGGATTGACGCAACGCGCAATTGTCGTCAGAATTGCCGACCTTGACCGCGCGCCCGTAGCTCAGCTGGATAGAGCACCAGGCTACGAACTTGGGGGTCGGAGGTTCGAATCCTTCCGGGCGCGCCACTTTTTTGTCAAAGCCGATGCGTTGCATCGGCTTTTGTTTTTTGTGCGCCCGAGGATTGCCTGCCCGCCGCAGCGCGCCGGGCGTTCGCCGGGCACGCGCACCGGTGGTGCGCAAGCGTGCCCCGCTCACCCTTCCGGGTGCGCCACTTTGTCGAAAGCCGATGCGTTGCATCGGCTTTCTTTTGTTGTGCACCCGAGGGCAGGGAGCCGCCATGGCGAACGCTGACCAGGAATCGCTCGCCGTGGAACAGGTGCGTCTCGCCGAAACGCACATGGCCGTCGATGTGCTGGCCGGTATACGCGGCGATGAACAAGGTGTTGCCGAAACTTTCCAGCTTGGGCCGCTGGCGGGCGTTGTTGGCGCCCTCGATGATGGCCAACTCGTGCAGTCCAGAAGCGCGGCGTCCGGCTCGTACAGCCTCGACCCAGACGAACCGCCTCGGGATCGGCCGCACGTCGCTGATGCGCTCCAGCGGCATGTTCTCGCGACGGCCGTCGCGGTAGCGCGCGCCGTTCACCGCGCTGGCAGGCATGGCCGAAGCGGCAGGGCGGTTCATGCAGGGCGCTCGCTCAGGGAGCGGCGCCATCGTGCCGCGCTCAGTCGACAGCGGCAAACCGCCGCGGCCTCCAATGCCACGCCAAGGCCAGATGGATCGGCGCCAGCAGCGCCACCCAATGGGCGTTGCGCTGGACCGGCAGCACCAGCAGCCAGCTCTGGACGATGGCCAGCACCGCACCGAGGGCGATCACTGCCAGTGTCCAGCCAAGCAGCCGTCCCGGCGTGCGGCCGCGCAGCAATTGCACGGCACCGGGCAGCAGCAGCAGGCACAGGGGACTGAACAACAGCAGGTTCTGGTTGGCCCAAGCGAAACGGTGTTCGGTGAAGCCCCATGCATACACCATCACCAGTCCCGGCAGGCCCAGCAGCAGCCAGAGGGGCAACAGCATGCCGCCCGCCACGCGCGGGCGCCGACCGGTCAACCAGCGCAGGCCGAAGGCGATCACCAGGCCGGCGAGCAACCACGGCCACCAGGGGCGGGCGCGCTGGATCGGCTCGGGATCGGTCGCATGCGCCAGCAACTCGTGTTCGCCCGTGACCAGGGGGCGGCCGTCGGCCAGCCTGGCTTGGCGCAGCCCGTCGGCCAGGCGCATCGGGATGAACCCTTCCTGCCAGCGGTTCAGCGGCGCGTCGGCCGCCGGCCCCAGACCGATGTCGAAGCCGAGCGCCATCAGCGGACTGGGGGAGGCCAGCCGCACGGATTCGCTGCGGTAGGTGCGGCCATGCGACGAGACCTGCAGTTGCCGGCGCAGCTGGCCACCCAGCGCTTCGTCCAGCGCATCACGCACGCGGGTCGAACAGTTGTCAGTGAAGTAGTCATAGCGATAGCGCGCGTTCTGCGGCAACGCGTTGTCGGCCAGCCGCGCTGCCAGGGTGCGCGCCTGCCCGGGTGCAAGATCCAGCCATTGCACCGATACCCCGCGGCCGACCTGGCGGTAATAGGCCAGGTCATCCTCGAACGGCAGCGCGACCAGCATGTACTGCATGTCGCCGTGGATGAAGCGGCGCAGGAAACCGGGCTCTTCCAGGTCGAAGAAGCCGAAGTTGTAGGAAGTCGTGGCACCGGTGGCCGGGTCTTCCACCAGCAAGGCATCGTGGCCGAAGCGTTCGAAGAAAATCGTGCCTGGCAGCATGGTGGCCACGCCGATGCGCGGCGCGGTGTCCTGCGCTCGTGCCGGCGCCGCGAGGCAAAGCAGCATGGCCAGCAGGATGCCGGCCAGCATGCGCAGCGGCCAAGGCATCAGTCCAGCCCCGGAAGCTGCGCCCGGAGCATGCGCGCGGCACCTTCCAGTTCGGGCGACAGCAGCAACTTCCACTGCCCGTCATCACGGCGCAGGCTGACCACTTCAAGCATCGCCACCGGTGCGGCGTTGCCGCTGCGGGTCCGACTACGGACCACGGCGTGCATCAGCTCATCTTCCGCCAGCAGGCCGATGACCTCCCACTCGCCGAACTGCACGCCGGCCTCGCGCATCTGCCGCTGGTTGGCGGCGAGGAAGCCACGCATGAAGGCGGTCGGATCCATCTGCTGCAACTGGCCGGCACCGATGTCGGGACCGAACACGTCGCGGCGCATCAGCTGCGCCACCTGGTGTGCCGCCGCCGGTGCATCGACGGGCGGTGCCATGGCCGGCAGCAGCAGGTCGCGGAAGCGCGCCAGTTCCTCGGCGTGGATATGCGCGGCCAGCGCCGGCAGCCCTGCTTCGCCGCGCATCGCCCGCATCGCGTTCTCGGTGGCCTGTTGAGGCGTGGCCTGTGCGAGGACGACGCCTGGGGGCATGCCGGCGAGGGCAAGGCTGAGCAGCAGGCAATGCAGTCGGGTCATGGTCCGTCGGTTCCGTGGATCAGTCGCTGGCGGGCGGATCGTTGTGCACGCTGACGTGCAGCGAATGCAGGCGGCGGGCGTCGGCCTGGACGACACGGAAGGTGAAGCGCCCCAGCGTCAATTCCTCGCCGGCTTCGGGCAAATGGCCGATGGCCGCGGCCACAAGGCCACCGATGGTGTCGTATTCGTCGTCGTCGAAACTGGCGCCGAAACGGTCGTTGAAGTCGTCGATCTCGGTCAGCGCATCGACCACGTACTGGCCATCGGGTTGGGCCGCGATCATGTTGGCGTCGATGCTGGCGTCGTCGTGTTCGTCGTCGATTTCGCCGACGATCTCCTCGAGCACGTCCTCGATGGTGATCAGCCCGGCGACGCCGCCGTATTCGTCGATGACGATCGCCATGTGGTTGCGTGAGGCACGGAATTCGCGCAGCAGCACGTCCAGCTTCTTGGATTCCGGGATCAGCACTGCCGGTCGCAACAGTTCCCGCAGGCTGCCGGGCCGTGGTTCGGCGACCACCGCACGCAGCAGATCCTTGGCCAGCAGGATGCCGAGGACTTCGTCCTTGTCCTCGCCGTGCACCGGGAAACGCGAATGGCCCGACTCCACCACCAGCGCCATCACCTCGCCAAGGTCGCCGTCCACCGGCAGTGCCACCATCTGCGCGCGCGGCACCATGGCATCGGCCACGCTCATGCCGGAGACCGCGATCGCACCCTCCATCATCCGCAGGGTGTCGGCCTGGATCAGGCCATCGGCATGGGTGTCGCGCAGCAGTTCCAGCAGGTCCTCGATGGTGCTGGGCTCGCCGGACAGCATGTCGCCGAGGCGGTTGAGCCAACTGCGGCGTTTTTCGGGAAGTTCGGGAAACGTTCGACTGTCGTCGTCGGACATGGTCGGTGGCGGATTCACGTCAGTGGGGCAGGCCAACAGTCTAGCGGTTGCAGCGCGGCGGGAGGTGACGGCGGGGCGACCGCGGATCTGCGGCCACGGTCGGTGCCGGACGCGTGTTCAGTACGGGTCGTCGATGCCCAGGGCGGCGAGGATCTCCCGTTCCAGCTGCTCCATCGCCAGCGCTTCGCGCTCGTCCTGATGGTCCCAGCCAAGCAGATGCAGCACGCCGTGCACGGTGAGGTGCGCATAGTGGGCATTCAGGGCCTTGCCCTGTTCCCGCGCCTCGCGTGCGACCACCGGCGCGCACAGGACGATGTCGCCCAGCAGCGGCAGGGTGACGCCTTCCGGAAGGTGGATGTCGTCCAGTTCCGCGGGAAAGCTCAGCACGTTGGTGGGCCGGTCCTTGCCGCGATAGTGCCGGTTCAGGGCCAGGCCCTCGTCGTCACCGACCAGGCGGATGGCCAGGTCGGCCTCGCGGATGCGACCCTCCAGCGCCGCCGACACCCAGCGCCGAAAGCTCACCGCCGCCGGTATCCCGGCACGGCCGGTGGCGTAGCTGACGGCGATCTCCAGTCGGGTCGGTCCGCGGGTCATGGTGGCAGTCTACGCCGGCCCGGTGGCCGCATCGATGGCATCGCGCGCATCGTAGGCATTGACGATGCGCGCCACCAGCGGATGCCGGACCACGTCCCTGGCTTCGAAGAAGGTGAAGCTGATGCCGTCGACGCCGCGCAACACCTCCATGGCGTCCTTCAACCCGGATTTCTGGTGGCGCGGCAGGTCGATCTGGGTCAGGTCGCCGGTGATGACCGCGGTCGAGCCGAAGCCGATGCGCGTAAGGAACATCTTCATCTGCTCGATCGACGTGTTCTGGGCCTCGTCGAGGATCACGAAGGCATCGTTGAGGGTGCGCCCGCGCATGTAGGCCAGCGGCGCGATCTCGATCACGTTTTTCTCGATCAGCCGCACCACCTTGTCCACGCCCAGCATTTCGTACAGCGCGTCGTACAGCGGGCGCAGGTAGGGATCGACCTTCTGGGTGAGGTCGCCGGGCAGGAAGCCCAGCTTTTCGCCGGCCTCCACCGCCGGGCGCACCAGGATCAGGCGCTGCACGCGCGAGGACTCCAGCGCATCCACCGCCATCGCCACCGCCAGCCAGGTCTTGCCGGTGCCGGCCGGGCCGATGCCGAAGTTGATGTCGTTCGTGGCAATCGCGTGCAGGTACTTCTTCTGGTTGTCACCCCGGCCGCGCACGGTGCCGCGCTTGGTGCGCACGGTCACGTCCTGTGGCACGTGATCGGTGGCCCGGGTCTTGCCGTCGTCGGCATCGATCCCGCCGAGGCGCAGGTTGATCGCGTGCGCGTCGAGGGCTTCCGTGCCGGCTTCCTCGTACAGTTCGCGCAACAGCTGTTCGGCCTGCTGGATGCGCTCGCGCTCGTGTGCGGAGACGCGGAAGATGTTGCCGCGATTGGCGATTTCCACGCCCAGACGCAGTTCCACCTGGCGCAGGTTGGCATCGAACGGGCCGGCGAGGTTGGCCAGGCGTTCGTTGTCGAAGGGCTCGAGGACGAAATCGTGATGCTGCATTGCAAAAGGGCGCGTCGACGATGAAGTGCACACTATGCCGCATGCGCGATGGTCCCGACGTGACCGCCGCCTGACCCGTTCCAGCAAGGAGATCACGATGCGCCACCGTTGTCTTGCCGTTGCCACGCTGCTGGCGTTGCCGTTGTCGGCACTGGCCCAGTCGACCATCGTCAGCGCCGCGCGCATCCACACCATGGATCCGCAGCAGCCGGTGGTGCAGGCGATGGTCTACGACCGAGATGGCCGCATCCTTGAGGTCGGTTCGCTGGATGCACTGCGGGCCCGCCATTCCGGCGCCACCCGGCTGGATCTGGGCGAGGCCACGGTCATCCCCGGATTGATCGATGCGCACGGTCATATCGGCAACCTCGGCCTGACCCACGTGCAGGTCAACCTGGCCGGCCTGCGGTCGAAGCAGGCGGTGCTGGAGCGGCTGCGCAGTTTCGCCGCGGACCTGCCGGAGGACGCCTGGCTGACCGGGCGTGGCTGGGACCAGAACCTGTGGCCAGACCGCGAATTCCCCAGTGCCGCGGATCTGGACGCGCTGTTCCCCGAGCGGCCCGTGTGGCTGCGCCGCGTCGATGGCCACGCCGGTTGGGCCAACAGTGCCGCCATGCGCCTGGCCACGCGGCCGCTGGCCGGCGACTGGCAGGTCGATGGCGGCGATATCCATCGCCGCGACGGGCAACCCACCGGCATCTTCATCGATGCGGCGATGGCATTCATCAGCGGCGCCATGCCGGAGCTGGACGAAGCCACCGCCACCCGCGCTCTGGAACTGGGGATGCGCGATGCCGCCGCCCACGGCCTGACCGGCGTGCACGATGCCGGCGTCTCGCTGGCGCAACTGCAGCGGTACCGGCGGTTGGCCGATGCCGGCCGCATGCCGGTGCGGATCACCGCGATGGCCGACGGCGACGGTGCAGCGCTGGCCTGGCTGTGCAGCGATGGCCTGTATCAGCATCCCGGCCATCGGCTGCGGATGCGCTCGGTCAAGCTGTTTGCCGATGGCGCGTTGGGCAGCCGCGGGGCGGCGATGGCCGCTGCCTACAGCGATGCCGATACCCACGGCCTGATGCTCACCAGCCCCGCCGACCTGCGCCGCATCGCGACCAAGGCAGGGGATTGCAAGGTCCAGGTCAACACCCACGCCATCGGCGACCGCGGCAACCACGAGGTGCTGGAGGCCTATGCCCATGCCTTGGGCGCGGCGGCCTCGGGTGACCACCGCTGGCGCGTGGAGCACGCGCAGATCCTCGCGCCGGACGACATTCCCCGGCTGCGCGAGCTTGGCGTGATCGCCTCGATGCAGCCCACGCACGCCACCTCGGACATGGGCTGGGCCGAGGACCGCGTCGGGCCGGCCCGTATCCAGGGTGCCTACGCGTGGCGCAAGCTGCGCGATGCCGGCGTGCGGCTGGCGCTGGGCTCCGACTTCCCGGTGGAATCGGTCGATCCCCGGCTTGGCCTGTATGCGGCGACCGCCCGCGCCGACGCCGACGGCCTGCCGGTAGGTGGCTGGCAGCCGCAGGAGAAATTGACCGCGTTCGAAGCACTGCGTGGTTTCACCATCGATGCCGCCTGGGCCGGCTTCGCCGAGGACGAGGTGGGCAGCCTGGAAGCCGGCAAGCGTGCCGACTTCGTGGTGCTCGGTGCAGATCCGCTGGCGGTCCCCGACGCCACGCTGCGCACGCTCGACGTGCGCGCGACCTACGTCGATGGCAAGGCGGTGTTCGAACGCACGCCGTGAACCGGCGGCGTGAACGTTGAAAGACGACAGGGCAGCCGACGCTGCCCCGTCGTTGCCATCGCCCCGCAGCCGAAGGCGCGACGCCGGTGGCGTGGCAGGCTCAGTAGCGACTCTGCAACAACACCGTGCCGTTGTCGCCGAGCGTGGCAGCGTCGATGAAGGACACCTCGCCGCCGTTGGCGAGTACCGTTTCGATCAGTTCGTCGACGACGTCGTCCATCACGCCATCCCCGGATGCATCACGCGGTTCGATGCTGACGTTCTCCGCATCCACCACGCCCGGCTGGATGAAGCCGCGCTGCACGAACAGGCGGGCGGCGTTGCCCTCGCTGGCCAGGCGATAGATGGTCGACAGGTCGGTGTGCAGCTGGTTGGCACTGCGGGCCTGGCCGATGTGGCCCATGGCCTGCTCCTCGCGTGACTTGCGAAGCACCTGCACGGCCTCCTGCACGTTATCGATGATCACCGCCGGGTCCGCGTGCAGATCGGCCGCGCTGGTGACTTCGGCGACGATGTCGGCTGGTCGGTCCGACATCTGCTTGAACAGACCGACGTTCTGCGCATCGCCCAGCAGGATCACGCCGAGGCGCTCGCGTTCGTTCTGGCCCTGGATCTCCTGCAGGCTCTTGTCTACGCGGTTGAAGAACTCTCGCAGGTAGGCGCTGTCGCCCGGGGTGTCGGCGCGGTCGCTCCCGATGAAGGCCTGGTCGTTGCGGATCGGGAACTGGTGGTTGCGCTTGTGCTGGACGTCGCCGTCGAACTCGCGCACCGGACGCGCATCGAAGCCTTCGATCAAGCGAGCCTCGCTCTTGGCCAGTACCAGCACCAGGTACTGGACCTTGTCGGAGATCGCCCGTACCAGGTCACGGGTGGCAAAGTTGTGGTCGATCACTGCACGTGGCTGTACCGGGAACGGAAAGCGAACGCTGTGCACGCCATCGGCACCGGCGAACAGCGCCAGCGAGTCGAGGTTGTAGTTGTGGTCGAGGGTTTCCGCCTCGGCATTGATCGCTTCGATGAGCGCGGCGGCCTCGGCCTTGTCCATGTGTTCGGGCAGCCGCTGCTCCAGTTCCTTGATCAGGTTCTTCAGCTGGATCGGGTCCTGCTTGTTGTCCGGGAAGGTGCGGTGCGTGGGCATCAGGATGCTGATGGCCGGGTTGGCCTCACGCTGGTTGAGCTGCTGCAGTTCCGAGGTCAGGTTCATCGTGTCTCCTTGGCGGGAAAGAACGCGGGCCGAGCCGCGATCGTTCGAGTATCGCCAAGGCGCCGGCAAGGGCGCGTGACCTTGCGCGGTTCAGCCCGTCGCGACCCGCCCGCGCAGCGAATTGGGCATCGCCTCGGTGATCACCACGTCGACCATCTGCCCGATCAGCCGTGGCGGAGCAGGGAAGTTCACCTGGCGCATGTTCTCGGTCTTGCCGGTCAGCTCGTTGGCGTCTTTCTTCGATGGACCGGTCACCAGCACCTTCTGCACGCCGCCGACCATCGCCTTCGACAGTTCGAAGCTGTGCGCGTTGATGTGCGCCTGCAGCCGCGAGAGGCGGGCGTGCTTTTCGGCATCGCTCACGTCATCGGCGAGGTCGGCCGCCGGCGTGCCCGGGCGGCGCGAATAGATGAACGAAAAGCTCTGGTCGAAGCCGACGTCCTCGATCAACTTCATCGTCTTTTCGAAGTCGGCGTCGGTTTCGCCGGGAAAGCCGACGATGAAGTCCGACGAGATCGCGATGTCCGGACGCACCTCGCGCAGCTTGCGCACCCTGGCCTTGAATTCCAGCGCGGTATAGCCGCGTTTCATTGCCGACAGGATGCGGTCGGAGCCGGACTGCACCGGCAGGTGCAGGTAGTTGGCCAGCTTGGGCACGTCGCGGTAGGCCTCGATCAGCGCGTCGGAAAATTCCAGCGGATGCGAGGTGGTGAAGCGGATGCGGTCGACGCCGTCGATCTCGGCGATCGCGCGGATCAGCAAGGCCAGGTCCGCCGGTTCCTCGGCGCCTTCGATCGGGCCGCGGTAGGCATTGACGTTCTGTCCGAGCAGGTTGATCTCGCGCACGCCCTGCGCGGCCAGTTGCACCACTTCCACCAGCACGTCCTCGAACGGCCGGCTGACTTCCTCGCCGCGGGTGTAGGGCACCACGCAGAAGCTGCAGTACTTGGAACAGCCTTCCATGATCGAGACGAACGCCGTGGGGCCTTCCGCGCGCGGCTCGGGCAGGGCGTCGAACTTCTCGATCTCCGGAAAGCTGATGTCGACCTGCGGCTGGCCGGAAGCGCGTCGCGCACGGATCAGCTCCGGCAGCCGGTGCAGTGTCTGCGGGCCGAACACCAGGTCAACGAACGGGGCACGGCGAAGGATGCCGTCGCCCTCCTGCGAGGCAACGCAGCCGCCGACCCCGATCAACACCGGCTTGCCTCCGTCCTTCAGCGTGCGCCAGCGGCCAAGCTGGCTGAACACCTTCTCCTGCGCCCTCTCTCGGATCGAGCAGGTGTTGACCAGGATGACATCCGCCTCGGACGCGTCCCGGGTCAGCTCCAGGCCCTCGTGTTCGGCCAGCACGTCGGCGATGCGCGCCGAGTCGTACTCGTTCATCTGGCAGCCGTGGGTCTGGATGTACAGCTTTCCGGTGGCCGGGCGCGCGGCGGCGGGGCGGGCCGGGTCGAGCACCGGCAGGGGCGTGGTCGTGGTCATGGCGCAGTCCGGGGCGCGGCGGTGAGTCCGGGCCGGAGTAATTGGGGTGTCCATTGTAGGGCGGGCGGACCCTCGTGGCAGCGCCATGATGCGGTTGCGTCATCGAATCAAGCACTTGGGTCTTGGAATCGACGAAAAAAACACGCACACTGCCGCCCATGAAGGGGATGGGGCCGCCACTGCTGGTACTGCTTGCGCTCGCCTTGGCCGGCCCTGCCGCGGCCGGCACGATCTACCGCTGTGATGGCGCCGACGGCCCCATCTACGCCAGCAAGCGCGTCTCCGGTGCCCGTTGCGTGGCGGTCAGCCGCTACACGCCGAGCACGTCGCGTCCGCGGCAGCAGGCAACATCCGCGCCCGCGGCGTCCGGCCGCGCCGCGCCGGCCGCGCAAACCACCACGGTCGCTTCCAACCCGGCAGCACCGGCTGCGCGCCGACAGCAGCCGCGGCTGGCGCGCATGGCCAGTTCGGTCACCTACGCCTACGTGGACGCCAATGGCGTGCGCAACTTCAGCAACAGTCGTCCGCGGGGCGTGGCCAACGTCCAGGTGATCCGCACCGAATACCCGATCTTCCGGATGGACGACTGCTACGCGTGCGGGGCGACGCCGCCTGTCAATTTCTCCAGTACCCGGCTGAACACGACCGCGTACCAGAGCGAGATCGCCGCCGCCGCCCGCGAGTTCGGGGTCGACGAAGCCATCGTGCGGGCAGTGATCCACGCCGAATCGGCCTTCCGGCCGGGTGCGGTCTCGCGCGTCGGGGCACAGGGGCTGATGCAGTTGATGCCCGCCACCGCCCGCCGCTTCGGGGTCACCGACAGTTTCGATCCGACGCAGAACATCCGCGGTGGCACCCGCTACCTGGCGTGGCTGCTGCGTCGCTTCAACGGCGACCTGACCCTGGCCGCGGCCGGCTACAACGCCGGGGAAGGTGCGGTGGACCGCCACAAGGGCGTCCCGCCGTACCGCGAGACGCGCCATTACGTGCAGCGCGTGGGTGTCCTGGCCGACCGCTACCGCAGCCAGATGGCCAGCGCGCCCTGAGTCGCCGCCCGTCCGGGCTGTTTCGCCGTTCAGCGCGATTGCAGGCGGTTCCAGGCCGGCCGGCAGGCCTTGTTGCCCCGTCGGCACAGCAGGTTGATCGCGCTGAAGGATTGTCCCGCGATTCAGGCTTCCGTTACACTTGCCTGTCTTTTGCAGCCCCTCGGACGTCTCGGCGCCGGGGGTCGGACTGAATCGCGATTCTCGGAGTGCCGAATGGCAAGCGAAGGGGTTATCGAAACCAGCGGCGATAAGCCGGAAAACCTGGGCAGGCGTCGTTTCCTGCTGGGCAGCACGGTGGTCGTCGGTGCGGTGGGCGCGGGTTTCGCCGCTGTCCCGTTCATCAAGTCGTGGAATCCCAGTGAGCGGGCCAAGCAGGCCGGTGCGCCGGTCACCGCCGACATCAGCGCCCTGGCCGAGGGCCAGCGCCTGATCTACGAATGGCGCGGCCAGCCGATCTGGATCGTCAAGCGTTCGCCGGCGGTGCTGGCCGCGCTGCCGACGCTGGACGGCGAGTTGCGTGACCCGGCGTCGGAAAACGCCGACCAGCAGCCGGCCTACGCGCAGAACGCGACCCGCTCGATCAAGCCGGACATCTCGGTGCTGGTCGGGCTGTGCACGCACCTGGGCTGCTCCCCGGAAATGGCCGCGGAAATCCGCCCCGAGCCGTTCGATGCCAACTGGAAGGGCGGCTATTTCTGCCCCTGCCACAAGTCCAAGTTCGACATGGCTGGCCGGGTGTACCAGGGCGTGCCCGCACCGACCAACCTGCCGGTGCCGCCACATCACTACGTCGACGACAACACCATCGTCATCGGCGTCGATCCGCAAGGGGGCGCGTAAGCCATGAGCAATGTCATCGTGCGTACCGCCAACGGCGTGATGGACTGGGTCAACGAGCGTGCACCGGCTTTGATGCCGATGTACCGCAAGCACATGACCGAGTACTACGCGCCGAAGAACTTCAACATCTGGTACATCTTCGGCGTGCTGTCGATGGTGGTGCTGGTCAACCAGATCGTCACCGGCATCTTCCTCACCATGCACTACAAGCCCAGTGCCGAGGAAGCGTTCGCGTCCATCGAATACATCATGCGCGACGTGGAGTGGGGCTGGCTGATCCGCTACATGCACTCCACCGGCGCATCGGCGTTCTTCGTCGTCGTCTACCTGCACATGTTCCGCGGCCTGATGTACGGCAGCTACCGCAATCCGCGCGAGCTGGTGTGGATCCTCGGCATGCTCATCTACCTGGTGCTGATGGCCGAGGCGTTCCTGGGCTACGTGCTGCCGTGGGGCCAGATGTCGTTCTGGGGCGCGAAGGTGATCATTTCGCTGTTCGGTGCGATCCCGGTCATCGGCAACGGCCTGGTCGAGTGGATCATGGGCGACTATCTGCCGTCCGACGCCACTCTCAACCGCTTCTTCGCGCTGCACGTGATCGCATTGCCGCTGGTGCTGTTGCTGCTGGTCGTCCTGCATCTGGGTGCGCTGCACGAAGTCGGCTCCAACAATCCGGACGGCGTGGAGATCAAGAAGGGACCGAAGGGCAACCGCTGGTCGCCGACCGCGCCGGCCGACGGCATCCCGTTCCATCCGTACTACACGGTGAAGGACTTCTTCTACGTCGGCTTCTTCCTGCTGATCTGCGCCTTCGTGATCTTCTTCGCGCCATCCCTCGGCGGCTGGTTCCTGGAGCATGACAACTTCACCCCGGCCAACCACCTGGTGACGCCGGAGCACATCAAGCCGGTGTGGTATTACACCCCGTTCTACGCGATGCTGCGCGTGGTCCCGGACAAGCTGATGGGCGTGCTGGTGATGTTCGGCGCGATCGCGATCCTGTTCGCGCTGCCGTGGCTGGACCGCTCGCGGGTCAAGTCCTATCGCTACCGCGGCCTGCTGTCCTGGGTGCTGCTGATCGGCCTGGCCATCAGCTTCGTGTGGCTGGGCAAGATCGGCGCCGGCCCCGGCACCGACCCGACCGAGACGATCGTCGGCCGGATCCTGACCTTCTACTACTTCGCGTTCTTCATCACGATGCCGCTGTGGACCAAGCTCGACAAGACCAAGCCGGTACCGGAACGGGTGACCCAGCATGACTAAGACACTTGCCCGACTGGTGGCGATCGCCGCCCTCCTGTTCGCCGGCTCCGGCTTCGCCGCCACTGGCGGCAACCTGCAGCAGGCCGGCATCGATCTCGGCGACAAGGGCTCGCTGCAGCGTGGCGCGCAGCTGTACATGAACTACTGTGCGGCCTGCCACTCGATCCAGTACATGCGTTATTCGCGCATCGCCGAGGACCTGGGCCTGACCGAGGAACAGGTCATGCAGAACCTCAACTTCACCGGCGCCAACTTCGGCGACCAGGTCAAGGTGCCGATGACGGCCAAGCAGGGCGAGGCCTGGTTCGGCAAGATGCCGCCGGATTTGAGCGTGATCTCGCGCGTGCGCGGTGCCGACTGGATCTACACCTACCTGAAGTCGTTCTACCTGGATGCCAGCAGCCCGGCCGGCTGGAACAACACCGTGCTGTTGAACGCCTCGATGCCCAACGTGTTGTGGGAGCTTCAGGGCGTGCAGCATGCCGAGTTCGGCCCCGCCGACGCCACCGGTCAGCGACCCGTGCAGCGGCTGGTCGTGACCCAGCCGGGCACCCAGGACAGCGCCCGCTTCGACCAGAGCGTGCGCGACGTCACCGCGTTCCTGGAATACGTCGGTGAACCCGCCGTGCTCAAGCGCCAGACCCTGGGGGTGTGGGTGATGCTGTTCCTCGCCATCCTCACCTTCCTTGCGTGGCTGTTGAAGAAGGAATACTGGCGCGACGTGCATTGACAACAACCGGCGACCGCGTGCACCCGGCAGGCGGCGCCACGCGACCGGTGAGACCGGTCGCCTTAGGGCCGAAGGCCGAGAGGGAGCGATGCGCAATACCCTGACCCTGTTTTCGTCCGTGGACGACGTGCTGTGCCACCGCGTCCGCCTGGTGCTTGCCGCAAAGGGCGTGACCTACGACCTGGTGGCCGTCGACCCGCAGAATCCGCCCGAAGACCTGATCGACCTCAATCCGTATCACTCGGTACCGACGCTGGTGGAACGCGACCTGGTGCTGTATGCGGCATCGGTGGTCAGTGAATACCTCGACGAGCGTTACCCGCATCCGCCGCTGATGCCGGTCGACCCGTTGTCCCGGGCACGCCTGCGCCTTGCCATGCTGCGCATCGAGCATGATTGGGTGCCGCAGGTGCAGGCCATCCGCTTCGGCAACAAGGCCCAGGCCGATGCCGGCCGCAAGCGCATGAAGGAACTGATCACCGCCTCGGTGCCGCTGTTCAAGGCCAGCAAGTTCTTCCTCAACCAGGAAATGAGCCTGGCCGACTGCGCGATGGCACCGATCATCTGGCGTCTGCAGGCGCTGGACATCCCGTTGCCGAAGGATGGTGGCAAGGTGATCGAGGAATACGGCAACCGCATCTTCCGTCATCCCGGCTTCGTCCGCAGCCTGACCGATGCGGAAATGAAGCTGCGCGACCTGCCCGAGTGAGCCGCGCCTGCGGGACATGAACCGGACCCCGGCCCTGGCCGGGGTTTTTTCTTGGTCGCGTGCCGCATCGCCTAAACTGCCCGGATGAATGAAGACAACATGCCCGCCATGACCAGCCAGCGCCCGTACCTGATCCGCGCGTTGTGGGAATGGATCGCCGACAACGGCATGACGCCGCACCTGCTGGTCGATGCCAATGTGGAAGGAGTGCGCGTGCCGCCGAGCACGGTCAATGACGGCAAGGTGGTGCTGAACATCGCCGAGCGCGCGGTCGCGCACCTGCAGATGGGCAACGAGGACATCGCGTTTTCGGCCCGCTTCGGCGGGGTGACCCACGCGGTCATCGTGCCGGTGGATGCGGTGCTGGCGATCTACGCGCGCGAAACCGGACAGGGCATGGCCCTGCCGATGGACGTGGCCGCAGCAAGCCAGGCCGAAGGCGATGGCGCTGCCGATGCCGCGACGGATGCGGACGGTGCGGTTGCCGGCGACGAGGTGCCAGCCGCCGGTCCGCGTGCCGCCCCGGCAGCGGCGTCGTTGAGCCTGGTGCATGACGGCGAGGCCGACGCGGCGGATGGCGGGCAAGGCAAGGAGGGTGACGATGACCCCACGCACCCGACACCTCCGCCTGCCGGCGGGCGTGCCCGCCTGCGTGTGGTGAAGTAATCAGCCTGGACGCGCTGCGCTCCGGCCGGCCCACCGGATCAGGCATCAATCCAGCCGCATTGCCTGCGCCGCGCGCGTCGGACCACTGAATGCGACCAGCCGATCGCCGTGCAGCAACAGGCGACCGACGTGCCGGTCACTGCCGTCTTCGGAGTACTCGAAGCGGAAGCTGCGTTCCAACCCCAGCCAACCGTTGTCATGCCGGCGCAGGCGCAAGCCATCGGCATGCACTGTCTGGTCCAGCCACTGCACGCCGGCGTGGCGACAGGCATCGCGTCCGAGTTGCTCGGCACGCTCGGCGGCGCGTCGCGAGGCGCTCCAGAACATGGCAGCGGCACCGATCAGGATGGTGAACACAAGCAGATCGCCCATGGCCGCAGCATGGGGCCGCGGTGACGCCGCGGCAAGGCTTTCCGGGATGAGGCGATGCCCACGACGGGACTCGTGCATTGCCCATTGCGCTGGAACCCGGTCGGCAGCCCCCCTGCGGTTGCCGATCTCAGCCGGGCGGCGGACCGAGTTTCAACGACAGGTCGATGGCGTGCAGGTGCTTGGTCAATGCGCCGATCGAGATGAAGTCGACGCCATCGGCGGCAATCGCGTGCAGGCCCGCAAGGTCGACGCCCCCGGAGACCTCCAGCGGAATGCGGCGGTCATGCGGGACTGCGTGTGCGATGGCCACTGCCTCGCGACGCATCCCGGCGGTGAAATCGTCGATCAGGATGCGGGCGCAGCCGGTGTCCAGCGCCTCCCGCAACTGCTCGATGGTTTCGACTTCGACGATCAGCGGCAGGGTGGGATGGCTGCGGCGTGCGGCAGCGATCGCGGCGGCGACCGAGCCGGCAACCCGGACGTGGTTTTCCTTGAGCATCACCGCGTCGAACAGGCCGATGCGGTGGTTGACGCCACCACCGACGCGGACCGCGTACTTCTGCGCCGTGCGCAGGCCGGGCAGGGTCTTGCGCGTATCGAGGATGCGGGTTGCGGTGCCGGCCACGGCCGCGACATGGGCGGCGGTGGTGGTGGCGGTGCCGGACAGCGTCTGCAGGAAGTTCAGCGAGGCACGTTCGGCGCTGACCAGGGCGCGGGCGCGGCCTTCCAGCGTTGCCAGCACCTGGCCGGCGCTGACCCGCTCGCCCTCCGCGCAACGCCAGTGGATCCGGACCTGCGGATCGAGCGCACGATGGCAGGCGTCGAACCAGGGCCGGCCGGCGATGACGCAATCTTCCTTGCACAGCAGGTAGGCGCGTTCCTGATGGTCCTCGAGCAGCGATGCGGTGACGTCACCGTCGCGCAGGTCTTCGGCCAGCGCGCGGGCGACATCCACCAGCACCTCGGCGATCGGTGGCGCGGCGAGGTTCATGCTTGCGGAAAGTCCGCGACCTGGGCCGTGGAAATCGCCTCCTCGGCCAGCAGCACCGGAATGCCGTCGTCGATGCGATAGACGGTGCGCCCGTCACGCGTCACCAGCGCTTCGGCCAGGGGTTCGGCCTGGGCGCTGCCGTCGCCGCGACGAACGGTGCCGGCGGCGATGGCGCGGTTCACGGCCTGCAAGCCGTCTCCGGCCAGCAGGATCAGCGGCTGGTGGGAGTCGGGGCAGACGAGGATGTCGAGCAGCTTGCGGTCCAGGGACATGCGGGTCGGCACGGTGGGGACAGGCTCGTTAGAATACGTCTTTGCACCCGGAAACGCCTCATGACCAACCCGCAGACCCCGCCTGTCGTCGGCATCGTGATGGGCTCGCGCTCGGACTGGGAGACCATGCGCAACGCCGCCGAACGCCTTCAGGAACTCGGCGTGCCGCACGAGGTGCGGGTGGTGTCGGCGCATCGCACCCCGGACGTGCTGTTCGACTATGCGGCCGGCGCGGAAGGTCGTGGCCTGCGCGCGATCATCGCCGGCGCCGGTGGTGCCGCGCACCTGCCGGGCATGCTCGCGGCCAAGACCGCGGTGCCGGTGCTGGGCGTGCCGGTGCA
>JAUNRQ010000073.1 GCA_030535605.1 Pseudoxanthomonas suwonensis | reverse complement strand
GCCTTCCTCAACGATGCCGGCGTGCGCATCGTCGGTGCCGAGGCGGCGGGCGAGGGCATCGCCAGTGGCCTGCATGCGGCCTCGCTGTCGGCCGGCCGGCCGGGCGTGCTGCACGGCAACCGCACCTACCTGTTGTGCGACGACGATGGCCAGATCACGCCGACCCACTCGGTGTCGGCCGGGCTCGACTACCCGGGAGTCGGCCCCGAGCATGCCTTCCTCAAGGACACTGGCCGTGTCGAGTACGTCGGCGTGAGCGACGACGAGGCGTTGGAGGCCTTCCATCTGCTGGCGCGCACCGAAGGCATCCTGCCGGCATTGGAGTCCAGCCATGCCGTGGCCCAGGCGATCAAACTGGCACGCGATCTGCCGGCGGACGCGATGGTCCTGTGCAACCTGTCCGGCCGCGGCGACAAGGACGTCCACACCATTGCTGAGCGCGAAGGCGTGGAGGTCTGAGCATGTCGCGCATTGCCGCCCGTTTCGACGCGTTGCGCCACAGTGGCCGCAAGGCGTTGGTGCCGTTCATCACCGCCGGCGACCCGTCGCTGGAGGCCACCGTCCCGGTCATGCATGCGCTGGTCGAGGCCGGCGCTGACGTGCTGGAACTGGGCGTGCCGTTCTCCGACCCGATGGCCGACGGGCCCACCATCCAGCTCAGCTCCGAACGAGCGCTGGCCCGCGGTGGCGGCAACGCCCACGTCTTCGACTGCGTCCGCCGGTTCCGCGAGCGCGACACCGAAACGCCGGTGGTGCTGATGGGTTATCTGAACCCGGTCGAGATCCGTGGACCCGAACGGCATGCGCGGGAAGCCGCAGAAGCCGGGGTCGATGGGCTGCTGCTGGTCGACCTGCCGCCGGAAGAGGCGGCCGGGCTGCGCGAGCCGTTCGCGGCTGCCGGCCTGGATCTGGTGCTGCTGGCAGCGCCGACCACCGATGCGGCCCGCATGCGGCGGTTGCTGGCCGAAGCCAGCGGCTATCTGTACTACGTCAGCATCGCCGGCGTCACCGGCGCCTCCGACCGGCTGGACCCGCAGGCGGTCGCCCGGCATCTGGCGGAGGTCCGCGGTGATTCGCCGGTTCCGGTGGTGGTGGGCTTCGGCATCCGCGACGCCGACAGTGCCGCGGCAGTGGCGCGTGCCGCCGATGGCGTGGTGATCGGCAGTGCATTGGTGTCGCTGCTGGCCGAGGCCAGTGATGCCGACGACGCCGCGGCGCGGGCGCGCGCCTTCCTGGCACCGATCCGCACCGCGCTGGATCGCTGAACCGGACGCGGTCGCCGGCCGGCATCGGCTAAACTGCGCGATTGTCACCGTCCAAGGCAGATCCATGTCCTGGCTGAAAAAACTGATGCACGCCAGCATCCGCACCGAAGGCGGCGTCGCGCGCAAGCGCAACGTGCCGGAGGGGTTGTGGGAGAAGTGCAGCCGCTGCAGCGCGGTGCTGTACGGGCCGGAGCTGGAAGAAAATCTGGAAGTCTGTCCGAAATGCGGCTTCCACCGCGCCATCCGCGCGCGCGTGAGGCTCAAGGCGTTCCTCGATGAAGGCAGCACCCGCGAAATCGCGCGCCAGCTGGGTCCGGTGGACGTGCTGCGCTTCCGTGACCAGAAGCGTTACGCCGATCGCATCAAGGCGGTGCAGAAGGCCACTGGCGAGCGCGACGCGCTGATTGCCATGCAGGGCCGCCTGAAAGGCATGCCGGTGGTGGCCTGTGCCTTCGATTTCGCCTTCATGGGCGGCTCGATGGGTTCGGTGGTCGGTGAACGGTTTGCCCGCGCCGCCGAACGCTCGCTCAAGACCCGCGCACCGCTGGTGTGCTTCTCCGCCACCGGTGGCGCGCGCATGCAGGAAAGCCTGTTCTCGCTGATGCAGATGGCCAAGACGTCGGCGGCGCTCGGTCGCCTGCGGGATGCCGGCGTGCCCTACATCTCGGTCATGACCCATCCGACCACCGGTGGCGTGTCCGCCTCGCTGGCCATGCTCGGTGACATCAACATTGCCGAACCGGAGGCGCTGATCGGCTTTGCCGGACCCCGAGTGATCGAGCAGACCGTGCGCGAAACCCTGCCCGAGGGTTTCCAGCGCAGCGAGTTCCTGCTCGAGCACGGCGCCATCGACCAGATCTGCGACCGACGTGAGCTGCGCGATCGCATCGCCGATCTGCTGGCGTTGCTGATGCAGCAGCCGCGACCGCATGACGAAGCCGCCTGACAGACCCTTGCCCCGCGCGCGGCAGTGATGCCGCGTGGCGTTCCCGCCGCAGTCCAGGCCGTCCGGCCAGTGACTGGTTTCGGCAGCGCCCCAACTGGATGACATCCGCCATGAACAGAAAATACTTCGGTACCGATGGCATCCGCGGCCGCGTGGGGGAAGGCCCGATCTCCGCCGACTTCGTGTTGCGACTGGGCAACGCCTATGGCCACGCCTTGCGCACGCAGCAGCGCAATGGCGGCGTGCGCAAACCGCTGGTGATCATCGGCAAGGACACGCGCATCTCCAACTACATGTTCGAAGCGGCGCTGGAAGCCGGCCTGGTGGCTGCCGGTGTCGACGTGCAGTTGATGGGGCCAATGCCGACGCCCGCCGTGGCACACCTGACGCGATCGATGCGTGCCGATGGCGGCATCGTCATTTCCGCATCGCACAACCCGCATCACGACAACGGCATCAAGTTCTTCTCCGGCGAGGGCGAGAAACTTGACGATGCGACCGAGCTGGCGATCGAGGCCGCGCTGGACGAACCGTTCCGCACCGTGGAATCCGAGTTCCTGGGCAAGGCCGTGCGGCCGCGCGATGCCATCGGCCGCTATGTGGAAGCCTGCAAGAACGCCGTTCCCAAGGGCTTCGACCTGCGTGGCATGAAGCTGGTGGTGGACTGCGCCCACGGCGCCACCTACAAGGTCGGTCCGCTGGTGCTGCGCGAGCTGGGCGCGGACGTCGAGGTGATCGGCGCGGACCCCGACGGCACCAACATCAACGCCGGTGTCGGCTCCACCCATCCCGAGGCCTTGGCCGCGCGCGTGCGCGAAACCGGGGCGATGCTGGGCATCGCCTTCGACGGCGATGGCGATCGCGTGCTGTTCGTCGACGCGCAGGGCGAGGTGGTCGATGGCGACGGGCTGCTGTACGTGCTGGCCAACGACTGGCGCCAGAGCGGGCGCCTGCAGGGGCCGGTCGTCGGCACGCTGATGACCAATTACGGGTTCGAGCGCGCGCTGGAGTTGCGCGGCATCGGTTTCGTGCGCGCCAAGGTCGGTGACCGCCACGTGCACCAGCAGTTGCTGGCCCACGGCGGCGTGCTCGGCGGCGAGGCCTCCGGACACCTGTTGTGTCTGGATCGGGCCAGCACCGGCGACGGCATCATCAGTGCCCTGCAGGTGCTGGAGGTGCTGCGCCGCACGGGCCGCACGTTGCGCGACGCGCTGGCAGGCCTGGAAATGCTGCCGCAGAAGACCGTCAACGTGCGCCTGGAAAAGGGTGCGAGGCCGCTGGACAGCGCCGAGGTGCAGGCCGCACTGGCGCTCGCGGAAAGCGAAGTGCGGGGCAGGGGGCGGGCGTTCCTGCGACCGTCCGGCACCGAGCCGGTGGTGCGGGTCACGGTCGAGGCCGATGACGCGCAGCTGATGGAATCGGTCCTGCAGCCGTTGGCCGAGGCGGTCCGCGCCGCGGTTTGAGCCGGAGCAATCCGGCGGCCATCCTTCGGCGGCATACTGTGGCCCCTTTTCTTCCGGTTCCGGTTTGTCCGCCATGGCCCGCATCCCCACCTTCGACATTCGCCGCTTCACCCAGCCCGATAGTCCGCAGGACCGCGTCGCGTTCGTCGACGAACTGGGAGCGGCCTACCGGGAGTGGGGCTTCGCCGGCATCCGCAACCACGGCATCGATCCGGCGCTGATCAACGGTGCCTACGAGGCGTTCAAGGCGTTCTTCGCGCTTCCGGAAGCGTTGAAGATGCGCTACCACGTGCCCGGCAGCGGCGGCGCTCGCGGCTACACCCCGTTCATGGTCGAAACCGCCAAGGATTCGCAGTACCCGGACCTCAAGGAGTTCTGGCACATCGGCCGCGAGATCGACGACGACTCGCCGCATCGCGCGGTGATGCCTGCCAACCAGTGGCCGCAGGAAGTGCCGGCGTTCCGCGAGCAGGGCTATGCCCTGTACCAGGCGCTGGACGGGCTCGGCTCTCAGGTGCTGGCGGCGCTGGCGCTGCACCTCGGCCTCGAGGAGGACTGGTTCGCCGACAAGACCGACAGCGGCAATTCGATTCTTCGGCCGATCCACTATCCGCCGATCACCGCCGCAGAAGTGCCCAACGTGCGCGCCGGTGCGCACGAGGACATCAACCTGATCACGCTGCTGGTCGGTGCCAGTGCCGCGGGGCTGGAGGTGCTGTCGCGCAAGGGCGAGTGGGTGCCGTTCACCGCCGACGAAGACACCATCGTGGTGAACATCGGCGACATGCTGCAGCGCCTGACGAACCATGTCCTGCCATCCACCACCCACCGCGTGGTCAACCCGCCGGGTGAGGCGTCCCGCCAGCCTCGCTACTCGACTCCGTTCTTCCTGCATCCGAACCCCGATTTCGTGATCGCCTCGTTGCCGCAGTGCGTCGATGCGGACAATCCGGACCGTTACGCGGGTCGGCCGATCACCGCGCAGGGCTACCTCGACGAGCGGTTGCGCGAGATCAAGCTCAAGTAGCCTGTCGCCACCGACCCTGCATACGCTTGCACATGGGCGCGAGCCCTCTGGCCCGGTGATCGCTGGGCTAAACTAGGCGTTTGTCCCTACGGAGGCCGCCATGCGCCGCAAGATCGTCGCCGGAAACTGGAAGCTGCACGGATCACGTGCGTTCGTCGCCGAGCTCATGGGCGCGTTGGCCGGTGCTTCGCGCGATGCGACGGTGGATCTGGTGGTGCTGCCGCCATTCCCGTATCTGGCCGAGGCGATCGGCACCCATGGCGACGCCGGCATCGCCTTCGGTGCCCAGGACGTCAGCGAACACGACAAGGGTGCCTATACCGGCGAAGTGGCGGCCGACATGCTTGCCGACATCGGAGCCCGCTACACCCTGGTTGGCCATTCCGAGCGTCGTCAGTACCACGGCGAAAGCAGTGAGCAGGTGGCGCGCAAGTTCGCGGCGGCGAAGGCTGCCGGGCTGGTGCCCATCCTGTGCGTGGGCGAAACCCTGGAGCAGCGCGAGTCCGGACAGACCGAGGCCGTGCTCGCCGCGCAGTTGCAGCCGGTGTTCGACCTGCTTGGTCACGGCGCCCTCGCCGATGCCGTGCTGGCCTACGAGCCGGTCTGGGCGATCGGCACCGGCCGCACCGCCAGCCCGGAGCAGGCGCAGGCGGTGCATGCGTTCCTGCGTGGCAAAGTTGCCGACCAGGATGCTAAGATTGCCGGCTTGCTGCCGATCCTGTACGGCGGCAGTTGCAAGC
>JAUNRQ010000039.1:7135-24766 GCA_030535605.1 Pseudoxanthomonas suwonensis | reverse complement strand
GCTCTATGGTCGGAAGTGTCTGGAGTTCCTGCCTTTCGACATGCTCTAATTCCCAGACGCGTTGTTCTACTAGCCGAACGCGCTGCTGCCGCTCCCCGACGCGTTGTTCCGGAAGCCATACGCGCTGGCGGTTGTGTGGCAGGTGGTGTTCTCGAACCCGTGTTCCTGGCCCTGGTTGGTACCGGCGGTCGGGGCCGGGACGTATCCGCCCTGGCCGCCGTTGGCGGCTGCGTCCCAGACCAGGCAGGCCGGATCCGCGGCCATCGCCGCCGGCGCCGCCATCAGCAGCGCGCCGCCGATGGCCAGGGTGAGTGCGCTGCGGCGCAGGGCGTGGAGCGGGCGTGTGGTGCGGCGTGCGTGCATGGTGTTCCCCTGTTGGTGATGCGCTTACTCATGTCACCGCAGCCCGACGCGAAAACCTATCAGCGCACGGGTAAACTGCGGGGGCAACGGAACAGGGCACGAGTACGATGAACCAGGGCGGCACGCCGTCGAGCGGGGATGTGACGGTGATGCTGCGCCGCTGGCAATCCGGCGACCTGGCCGCGCGCGACGCGCTGTTCGGCATCCTCCACGCCAACCTGCTGGCGGTGGCCCGCCAGCACATCGGCGGGCGCGAGGGCTTGACCCTGGCACCGGCCGACCTGGTGCACGAGTCGCTGCTGCGCCTGCTGGGCACCCAGCCGGACTACAAGGACCGCACCCACCTGCTGGCGACCGCGGCGTTGAAGGTGCGCTCGGTGCTGATCGACCACATTCGTGCGCGCAAGGCGATCAAGCGTGGCGGCGACCTGCAGCGGGTCACGCTGAGCCTGGCGCTGGAAGAGGCTGCCGGCATCGGCGAGCCGCTGGACGTGTTCGCCCTGCACGAGGCGCTGGAGGCGCTGGCCGCATTCGATTCGCGCGCGGCCAACGTGATCGAGCTGACCTATTTCGGCGGGCTGGACCGCAGCGAGATCGCGATGGTTCTGGATGTCTCGGTGCCGACCGTGGACCGCGACCTGCGCTTCGGCCGCCGTTGGCTGGCGCATCGGCTGGCGGCCTGAATGGCAGGCCATGGGCCACCGGATCACCGCGCCGATGCCGCGCACGCCACGGCAATGGACATCCAGCGGATGCGGCAGGTGCGGCAACTGTTCGATGCCTTGTGCGAGCTGCCGGTCGAACACTGGCAAGCGGCGCTGGAGGACCCGGCACTGGATGCGGACGTCGCCGCCGAAACCCGCGCGCTGCTGATGGCGCAAACCGATTCCGGCGACCCGCTGGAGCGGCACGTGGCGCAGATGCTGGCGGTGGCGCAGGAGGCCGACCAGCAGGCGGAGCTGGGCGTCGGCGATGTGCTGGGGCCGTGGCGGCTGCTGGAGGAAATCGGTGCCGGCGGAATGGGCAAGGTGTTCCTGGCCGAGCGCGCCGACGGGCTGTATCGGCGGCAGGTGGCGATCAAGCTGCTGAAGGGCGTGGCCGACGTGGGCCAGTCCGAGCGCCTGCAGTTCGAGCGCCAGGTGCTGGCCGGCCTGCAATTGCCGAACGTGGCCCGGCTGTACGACGGCGGCACCACCCCGGGCGGCCAGCCCTACCTGGTGATGGAGTACGTGGCGGGGATCCCGCTGGATGCCTGGTGCGAACGCAACGAACTGTCACTGGCTGCGCGCATCGCGTTGTTCCTGCAGGTCTGCGACAGCGTGCGGGCGGCGCATGAACAGCTCGTGGTCCACTGCGACCTGAAGCCGGCCAACGTGCTGGTGGGCACCGATGGCGTGCCGGTGTTGCTGGACTTCGGCGTGGCCCGGCTGCTGGGCGATGCCGGCGATGCGTCCAGCCTGCGCATGTACACGCCGGCCTATGCCGCGCCGGAACTGATGGCCGACGGCAGCGCGGGCGTGCGCACCGATGTCTTCAGCCTGGGCGTGATCCTGCTGGAATTGCTGGCGGCGCGACCCTGCGAGCGCGGCCGCGAGGCGCGACAGCCGCTGCCGGCGCCCAGCGCATGGACCCGGCGCGACGCGCGCTGGCAGCGACGACTGCGCGGCGACCTGGACGCGATCATCGCGCGTGCCTGTGCGCTGGACCCGGGCGAACGCTACCCCAACGTCGAGGCGCTGGCCGCCGACCTGCGCCGCCATGGGGCCCACCGGCCGGTGCAGGCGCGGGCAGGGCAGCGCGGCTACGTGGCACGACGGTTCGTGCGCCGCAACTGGCAGGCGCTCGGGTTGGCGACCGTGGCCTTGGCGGTGGTGGCCGGTTTCATGGTGGGGCTGGTGAATGCGCGGCAACTCGCCGAGCAGGAGGCGCGTTCGGCGCGGGCGATCAGCCGCTATCTCGTCGACATGTTCGAAAGCACCAACCCGCGCCAGCGCGGCGAGGACGCGGAGCAACCGTTGACCGCGCGCGAATTGCTGGACAACGCCAGCGAGCAGGTCGCCACCGACCTGCACGATGCGCCGATGCAGCGCGCGCGCCTGCAGGCGGCCCTGGGCCAGGCCTACCAGAACCTCGGCGTTCGCGGCCCCGCCAGCAACCTGCTGCAGGCAGCGGCGGACGCCTTGCGTGACTCACCGTCGGGCGCTGACGCGGAGGAGGCCGCGCGCCTGCATGCCTTGCTGGCGCTGGAGCAGGTCGAAAGCGGTGACGGCACGGCAGCGGCGCAGACCGTTGCCACGGGCAAGGGGCTGCTGCGCGGCCGCGCAGCACCGCGTGCGCGCGCCTGGCTGGCCTACGCGCTGGGCGTGGCGCGGATCAACATCCAGGACTTCGACGGCGCGCAAGCCGCGCTGGACGATGCCTCTCGGCATCTGCGCGCGCTGCAAGTGGACGATGCCGCGAGCCTGCGCTTCCGCATCGACTATCGGCAGGCACTGCTGCATTGGCGACGCGGCCGGCCGGCGGAGGCGGAGCGGCTGTATCGCGACCTGCTGGCACGCACCCCGGCATCGCAGACCAGCGTGATCCACGATCTGGAAACACGGCTGGGCCAGGTGCTGCGCGTACAGGGGCGGATGCAGGAAGCGCGCCGCCTGCTGGAGCACGGCCTGGATCGCGCGCGGGCGCTGTACGGCGAGGACAGCCGCTTCGTGCTGCTGCAACACGACGCACTGGCCGACCTGTACTGGGACATGGGCGACCTGCGCGCCACCGACGACGCCTTGCAGCGCATGTACCCGTTGGTGCATGCCATCGAGGGACGCGGCGGGCTGCGGGAATCGCAGACCTTGTACAACCATGCCGAGCTGCGGGCCGAACGCGGCGATCATGACGCCGCCGAGCGCATGTTCCGCCAGGCCTGGGGCATCCGTGCCCGGGCGCTGGGACGCGACGCGATGATGGCGATGCGCGCCGAGTCCGGGCTGGCGAACTTCCTGGTGCACCAGGGCCGATTGGCCGAGGCCCGCCCCTTGCTCGCGCACGCGGGCGAAGGGCTGTCGCGCGCACTGCCGGACGACGCCCCGGCCATGCGCGAAGTCATGTTGACCCGCATCGAACTGCATCTGCGCGCCGGGGAAACCGCCACGGCCCGCGCGCTGTTCGACCGCGTGCGCCCGCCCTCCGACGCGCCGCAGGAGCGGCTGAGGTGGATGGAGCAGGACTTGCGGATCGCGCGGCACGAAGCCGATGCCGGGAAGGAAGATCGCATCAGCCGCGATGGCCTGGCGCTGGCCCGGCGTGCACTGGGCGCGGACAGCATCGACACCGCGCGCTGGACGTTGCAACGGGCACGCGTGCTGGAGGCACGGGGCGCTGCCGACGAAGCGGCAAGCGTCCTGGCACCGATGATGCCGGTCATCACCACGCAACTGTTGGCAAGCTCCCCGGAACGCCGCGATGCCGAACGCATCACCGGCCGTGTCGCGGGCGGTGGCTAGGATCAGCGACCCGGACCAGCCAGACGGCTTTCGGGAAACAGCGACGCCTGGTTCCGGCTCACCTTCGAGCCGAGTCCGGCAGACATCTCGCACGGGGATCCGGATGGCGGCAGGGTCCCCATCAGGCGGTCGACCGGGGGCCACGAGTCCGTCGTGCTGATGCCAACCGATGCCCGGGGCGCGGTGACGGATGGCGCCGAGCCGTTGCCGGCCCGCGCTGTCGAGCCGATCCGCGTGGACGTGGGCGCGGACTGCATCCGATGCCGGGTCGGCGCCAGCATCGGTGCGGCGCTCGCTGGCGACGGGGAGCACTTGCGTGCCGTGCTGGCGCGGGCCGATCAGGCCATGCGCCTCGCCAGGCGCGCCGACGGCGGCATCGGCATCGATGCCGACGGCACGCCCCCGCCGGGTGCCGCCGGCTGCAAAGGCTGACTGCCGTTGGCTGTCGGCGGACGATTGGCCGATGCCGTGGTCAGGCCGGTTCGTCCGGCACCAGTGCACGCTCCAGCAGGGCAATGCGGTCCTTCAACTGCAGCTTGCGTTTCTTGAGGCGCTGGATCGCCAGTTCGTCGGCGCGCGCATCCTGCAACCCGTGGATGGCGGTATCGAGGTCGCGGTGCGCCTGGCGCAGCTCGACCAGCCGATGCGCGAATGCCTGCAACTGGGCGGGATCGTCGATGCGACTCATGCACGCAGCATAGCGCTGCGCCAGGCGAGGTGTCACCGGGCGCCGGGTGCAGCCGTTGGCACCGGTCGCAGCGGGGTCCGGCAGGCAGTGCAAGTGGCGGAATCGGCCCGTGGAAATGACGCCCCTCCACCGAGCCGCCGCCGATGAAGTGTTGGCTGACCCAGCCATGGTCAGCGCCGGCGGTGCGTGCCACAATCCGGCTGCGCGAGCAGGGGGCATCGCGCATCACCATTCCGGCACTCACCGCCATCGCGGCGCGCCCCCGGCCGTGACCGGACATGGAGATACCCCGCATGACGCATTCCCCGACCCTGCTTGCCGCCGCCCTGGCGCTGGCCGCGCTGGCCGCCCCGGCCTCGGCGCAGGAACGCTACGACGGCTGGCTGTGCTGCAACATGCGTACCGATGGCAGCTGGATCAGCGACATCAATTACGTCGAAGACGGCAAGACCGTGCTGCCGGCGGGCACCCCGGTGTCGGTCAGCGGCTATGGTCGCCAGCGCGTTCGCGTGGAGATCGACGGCAAGCGCCAGGCGATCGGCAACGATTACAGCCGCGACCTGGCGCTGCCGGCGTTCGCCAGCCGCTACGTGCTGAAGGACGACCCGGCCGCCCGCATCGCCAGCTGGCCGGCCAAGGTGCAGGAGGCCGTGCGCGCCGCCAAGGTCACCCCGGGAATGACCCGCGAACAGGTGACCACCTCGCTGGGCTGGCCGGTGAGCAGCGAGAACCCGGACGTGGACAACGCCGAGATCTGGCGGTTCTGGCTGGACAGCTTCTCCGAGTTCCAGATCCATTTCGACGCGCAGGGCCGGGTCAGCGACATCACCGCCGCGCCCACCCTGAAGAACCGCGTCTGGCTGCCCTGAGCGACCGACCCGGGACGCCTGCAACGCCCGCCGCCCGATCCTGGGGGCGGGCGTTTTCGTGAGCGGCTTCTCCCGGCCGACCTCGCCGCGCACGCTACAATGCGCGGTTCCATGGACGCCATCCCGCTGACCCTGCTCGACCCCGCCACGCCGCCCGCGCCGCGTGCAGCGGACGCTGGCCGCAGCGCCAAGCGCGAGGCCGACAAGCTGGCCAAGCGCCTGCGCCACCAGGTCGGCAAGGCGATCGCCGACTACGGCATGATCGAGGACGGCGACAAGGTCATGGTCTGCCTGTCCGGCGGCAAGGACAGCTACACCCTGCTGGACGTGCTGCTGCAGCTGCAGAAGAAGGCGCCGGTGGATTTTTCCATCACCGCGGTCAACCTCGACCAGAAGCAGCCGGGCTTTCCCGAACACGTGCTGCCGGAGTACCTGCGTTCGCTGGGCGTGGACTTCCACATCATCGAGCAGGACACCTATTCGGTGGTGAGCCGGGTGATCCCCGAAGGCAAGACCATGTGCTCGCTGTGCTCGCGGCTGCGGCGCGGCGCGCTGTACACCTATGCCGAAGAACACGGCTATACCAAGATCGCGCTGGGCCACCACCGCGACGACCTGGTCAATACCTTCTTCCTCAACCTGTTCTTCCACGCCAAGCTGTCGGGCATGCCGCCCAAGCTGCTGTCCGACGACGGCAAGCACGTGGTGATCCGCCCGCTGGCGTACGTGCGCGAGGCGGACATCGAAGCCCATGCGGCGATCAAGCAGTTTCCGATCATCCCCTGCAACCTGTGCGGCAGCCAGGAGAACCTGCAGCGCGCGCAGGTCAAGAAAATGCTGCAGCAGTGGGAAAAGGAAAGCCCCGGGCGGGTGGAAACGATGGCGCGTGCGCTTGCCGACATTCGGCCGTCGCAGCTGAGCGACCCCGGGCTGTTCGACTTCCGGTCACTGGGTCGACGTGGGGACGCCGTGCTGCCGGATGCCCATGGCTGGCTGGGTGGCGGAACGCCGGAGATCGCCGACGCCTGATCCGAGCAACTCCAAACGTGCACGCGGCACGTCCGCCGGCAGCACGACGCTCCAGGCCCGTGCGCGACACGCCGTGATATCCACCACAACCGGTCGTGCAGCGCACGCCCGCGTCCGGCTCGCGGCGATGCCCGATTCCACTCCCATTCCGATTCCGACTCCCCTGCCATGCTCCTGAAAAACCTCACCCTGTTCCGCTTCCCCGCCACCATCGACCTCGAGCACCTCGACGAGGGGCTGCAGGAGGCCGCACTCAAGCCGGTCGGCCCGCTGGAACTGGTATCGCGCGGCTTCGTGCCGCCGTTCGGCGCCAACCTCGCCGAGGGCGTGGAAGGCGACGTGGCGCTGTCGCACCGCATCGGCGACAGCCTGTGGTTGAGCGTGGGCGGCCAGGAACGCATCCTCCCGGGCGCCGTGGTCAACGACCTGCTGCAGAAGAAGCTGGCCGAAATCGAGCAGCAGCAGAGCCGCCGCCCCGGCAGCCGCATGCGCAAGCAGATCAAGGACGACCTGATCACCGAATTGCTGCCGCGCGCGTTCGTTCGCCCGCTGCGCACCGACGCCCTGCTGGACCTGGAACACGGCGTTTGCGTGGTCGATACCTCCTCGCGCAAGACCGGCGAAAACGTGGTCAGCGAGATCCGCCGCGCCCTCGGCAGCTTCCCCGCGCTGCCATTGAATGCCGAAGTCGCGCCGCGCGCGGTGCTGACCGGCTGGATAGCCGGCGAGCCGTTGCCGGAAGGCCTGTCGCTGGGTGAGGAGTGCGAACTGCGCGACCCCACCGACAGCGGCGCGGTGGTCAAGGTCCAGCACATGGACCTGTCCAGCGAGGAAATCAGCCAGCATCTGCAAGCCGGCAAGCAGGTCACGCGACTGGCACTGAACCTGGACGACCACATCAGCTTCGTGCTGGGCGAGGACCTGGTCATCCGCAAGTTCAAGCTGCTGGACGGTGCCGTGGAGCAACTGGAATCCACCGAACGCGACGACCTGCGTGCCGAACTCGACGCCCGCTTCGCGTTGATGGCCGGCGAGTTCAAGCGCCTGTTCGCAGTGCTGGAACCTGCGTTGAAGCTCAGCCGCGCGGATTGAGCGGCACCGTCAGCGGCGAACCCTTGCCCGACGTGCGTGGGACGTGCGCGCAGGGCGATGGGAATGCCGTTCGCCGATGTGCGGTCGTGCGGCCCGTTCCGCGGCACCCGCGTCCCCACCTTGCTGACCGGGGCGCGCGCCGCACCGGCAATGCCGCCCGTTCGATCGCTGCTTGTTCCGCAGCACGCTAGGCTTGTCTCATGACTTTTCGCCGCCTGCTGACCGCCGCCGCTGCCTCGGCCCGCCCGCGCGGCGTCGAACGCGATCATGTCGCGCTGGCGCTGGGCGATGGCCGCCAGGTGGCGGTGTTGCGGGTGCGCGATCCGCGGGCTCGGCGCATCCGGTTGACGGTGGACGAGCGCGGGGCGCGATTGACGCTGCCGTGGCGGGCCAGCCTGGTCAGCGGCATGCGCTTCCTGGAGCAGCATCGCGACTGGCTGGCTGTGGAACTGGCCAAAGTCGAACGCCATGTGCGGGCGCTGCCGCAATTGCGGCCCGGCGTCGATGGTGCGCTTCCGTTGCGAGGCACGCACTGGCCACTGCGCTGGCGCGAAGCGCGCAGCCGGCAGCTGTTGCTGGAGGATGCGGCACTGGTCTTCCAGGTCCTGCCGCGTGACCTGGCGTCGCCGGCAGGCGCGACGGCCCGAGCGGCCGACGCGCCGGATGCGACGGCTGCCGCCCTGCCCACGCCGCTGCGCCAAGCGTTGCGGGACTTCTATCTGGCCGAGGCCCGCGCCGATGTCGGCCGCTGGTTGCCCCGCTACCTGCCCGACTTGCCGCGGCCACCGCTGCGGATCGGCTTCAAGTGCATGCGCAGCCAGTGGGGATCACTGTCCGCCCGGGGCGTGATGGCGCTGGACCTGTCGCTGGTGCTGGCGCCGCCTGCGGCGTTCGAGTACGTGCTGGTGCACGAGCTGTGTCACCTGATCCACCATGACCATTCCGCGGCGTTCTGGGGCGAGGTCGAGGCGCGCTGCCCGCAGTGGCGCGAGCAGCGGGACTGGTTCAAGGCCGAGGGGCGCGCCCTGAAGGCCAGCCTTCAGGTGTTGTTGGCAGGCTGATCCGGCCTGGTGCTGGTGCTATGGGGGTGCTGGATCGGGGCGCGAATTGGATTTGCTCCCACAGGAGGCGGCGGAACCCGGCGGGCGCGGGGACCGGGGCGCGATTGGATTTGCTCCCACAGGGGCAACCCGGCGGGTGCCGGGTTTTGTCGCGAATTGAATTCGCTCCCACAGGTGGCGGCGGAACCCGCCGGGCGCGGGGGCCGGGGCGCGAATTGGATTTGCTCCCACAGGGGCAACCCGGTGGGTGGCGGGTTCTGTCGCGAATTGAATTCGCTCCCACGGGAGGAACCCGGCGGGGGCCGGGTTCTGTCGCGGATTGAATTCGCTCCCACCGGGTCGCCGGGGAATTGATCCCGCGGCGGGGAGGATCAGTTGCCGGCAGGTCGGGCCACGTTACTTGCCGCGGGTTCGTCCAGGGACATGATGGTCACCTCGCCCAGACCCAGCGCGCGCACCGGTGCTTCGATCTGCGAGAGGTCGCCCACCACGACCCAGGTCAGGGCGTCCGGGTCGATGCCGCTGGCGGCCTGACCGATCTGCGCGACGTCCAGCGCCTCGATCTCGGCCTTGCGCTGGAACACGTAGTCGTCCGGCCGGTCGTAGCGGACGATCCCGGCGATGGTGCCGGCCACGGCGCTGGCGGTCTCGTAGGCACCGGGCAGGCTCAGGGTCTGCACGCGTTGCACGCGCGCCAGTTCGGCCGCGGTGACCGGGCGCTCGCCACGCGCAAATTCCCCGACCTCGCGCTTGATCTCGGCCATCGCCTCGGCGGTCTTGTCGATCTGCACCGGCGCGACCACCATCCAGGTGCGCTGGCCGACGGCATTGACCAAGCTGCTGCGCGCACCGTAGGACCAGTGCTTCTCCTCGCGCAGGTTCATGTTCAGACGGGCCATGAAGTCACCGCCCAGCACCGCGTTGACCATCTCCAGGCGGGTGGCGCCGTCGTCGCGGGTGGATGGCACCAGCTGGCCGACGTAGATGTTGGCCTGGACGGCCCCGGGCTGGTCGATCAGGTACACGCGGCTGGCGCCCGGGCGCTGCACCGCTGCAATGTCGCGCGCGGCCGGGGCCTCGCCGCTGCCGCGCCAGTTGCCGAAGTGCTTCTCCAGCACCGGCACCAGTTCGGCGAGCGTGGTGTCGCCGACCACCACCAGGGTGGCCTGTTCCGGACGTACCCAGCGGGCATGGTTGGCCAGCAGGTCATCGCGGGTCAGCGCCTGGATGGTGGCTTCCTCGCCGCTGCCACTCAGTGGCACTGCATAGGGATGGCCGGGGCCGTACAGCAGCGGCGGCAGCACCCGCAGCGCGGCGCCCTGCGGACGTGCCTTTTCCTGGGCGATGTCGGCGATCCAGGTCGCCTTCACCCGGTCGATGGCGGCCTGGTCGAAGCGCGGGCGCTTGAGCATGTCGGCGAACAGGCCCATGGCCGGGTCGAGGTTTTCCACCAGCGTCGACAGCCAGGCGCTGCTGCCGTCCAGCGCGGCGCTGGCACCGAGGCTGGCACCCAGGCTTTCGGCGCGCGCGGCGAAGGCCAATGCGTCCAGTTGCCCGGCGCCTTCGCCCAGCATGTTCATGGTGAAGCTGGTGGTGCCGGCGCGGCCGCTGGCATCGCCGGCGAAACCACCGCCGAACAGGTACTGCATCTGCACCACCGGGATCTCGTGGCGCTCGGCGAGGATCACCTCGGTGCCATTGGCCAGGCGGGTCCGCTGCAGTTGCGGGAACTTCAGCTCGGGGAACGACGCGGTGGCAGGCACGCCCTTGGCGCGGTCCACGCCCGGCGTGGTGCCGAAGCGCGGATCCACCGGCGGGATCGTCGTCGCCGGCGGCGTGCCGGCCGGTGCTTCGGCAATCTCGCGGCGCTCGCCCGGGGTGATCACCAGCGTGTGGCTGCCCACGTCCAGCCAGCGGCGGCCGGTGGCGGCGACCTCGGCCGGGGTCGCGGCGGCAAGATCCTCCAGGCGATCGCGGTAGCAGTCCGGGCGCCCGGCGTAGGTGGTGCACTCGGCCAGCGCATCGGCCTTGCCACCGAACCCGCCGATGCGCTCGATGCCGCGGATGAAGCGGGCGCGGAACACGGTCTGCGCCTGCGCCAGTTCCTCTGCACCGGGGCCCTCGGCCAGCAGCCGGTCCAGTTCCTCGTCGATGATCGCTTCGACCTTCGCCGGGTCCACGTCGCGCTTGACGTCTGCGGTGATCATGAAGCGCGAGCCCAATTGCCCGCCCATGGCAAAGGCGCGGACGATGTCGACCAGCTGTTCGCCGTGCACCAGCCGCCGATCCAGTCGCGACGAACCACTGCCGCCGAGCAACTGCGCCAACAGTTGCAGCCGGTGCAGGTCCGCCTGGCCGTATTCGGCCACGTTCCAGACGCGGTAGATGCGTGGCTGCGGCACCTTGTCTTCCCAGATGCCGCGGGTGTCGGCATCACGCTTGGCCGGGTTCACCGCCGGTTGCGCCATACCCGGGCCGGCCGGGATGTCGCCGAAGTAGGTAGCGACCTTCTCGCGGGCGGTGGCCACGTCGATGTCGCCGGCCAGCACCAGCACGGCATTGTTCGGGCCGTACCAGGTGCGGAACCAGTTCTTGACGTCTTCCAGCGTTGCCGCGTTGAGGTCGTTCATCGAACCGATGACGGTGTGCCGGTAGGGATGGCCTTCCGGATACATCGCCTCCATCAGCAGCGTCCAGGCCTGGCCGTAGGGCTGGTTCTCGCCTTGGCGCTTTTCGTTCTGGACCACGCCGCGCTGCTCGTCCAGCGCCGCTTGGGTGACCGCCCCCAGCAGGTGGCCCATGCGCTCGGACTCCATCCACAGCGCCATGTCCAGCGCGGTCGTCGGCACGTTCTGGAAGTAGTTGGTGCGGTCGTTGTTGGTGGTGCCGTTCTGGTTGGTGGCGCCGACCTGCGCGAACGGTTCGAAGAACTCGCCGCGATGGTTTTCGGACTCCTGGAACATCAGGTGTTCGAACAGGTGCGCGAAACCGCTGCGCCCGGAAGGCTCGTCCTTGCTGCCGACGTGGTACCACACGTTGACCGCGACGATCGGTGCCTTGCGGTCGGTATGCACCACCACCCGCAAGCCGTTGGGCAGGGTGAAGCTGTCGGACGGAATCTGCACCTGCTCGCTGCTCCCGGCATCGGTGGTCTGGGCGAACGCCGGGGCCAGCAGCCCCAGCGCGGCGGACAGGCCCAGGGCCAGCAGGCTGGCACGCGGGCGATGGACGGCACGCTTCATGCGCACTCCTGTTGCAATCGGATCAGGACGCTATCCTAAACGCCCCGCCGTTTCGGTTCCCGGGCCGGAAGTCCCGGCAACCCGCCCGCCGCCCGCTGGAGTCGTGCATGGCCACGCCACCCCCCGCCACCACGCCCTTCTCCACCGCACTGGTCACCGGCGCCAACCGCGGCCTGGGTCTGGAATTCGTCCGCCAGTTGCTGGCCGCCGGCAGTCACGTTGTCGCCACCGCCCGCGAGCCGGGCAAGGCCAACGCGTTGAACGGACTGGTGGCCGAGCACCCCGGCCGCCTGCACGTGCTGCCGCTGGACGTGGCCGAGGCCCGCAGCCGCGCGGAACTGGTGCGCGAGTTGCCGCTGGTCATCGGCGAGGCGGGGCGCATCGACCTGCTGCTGCTCAACGCCGGCGTGCTGCATGCCGGCGAGCGCTTCGGCCATCTGGATCAGGCGCAGCTGGAACACAGCGTCCGCACCAACGCGATCGGCCCGCTGCTGCTGACCCAGGCACTGGCACCGTGGCTGGCCGAGGGCGCGCGCGTGGTGGCGATGTCCTCGCGGCTTGGCTCGATGGCCTGCACCACGCGCTTCGGCACCCCCGGCTACGCCATCAGCAAGGCGGCGTTGAACATGGTCGTCGCACAACTGGTCCATGCGCTGGAGCCGCAGCGGGCGGTGGTGGTCGCGGTCAGCCCCGGTTGGGCGCGCACCGACATGGGCGGGCCGGATGCCGACGTCGACCCGGTCCAGGCGGTCGCCGGACTGTTGCGCGAGGCCGCCGGGCTGGACAATGGCGACAGCGGCCGCTTCTTCGACTGGAAGGGCGAGGCGGTGCCCTGGTAGGCCACGCCCTCCGCGCCCGTCCCCCGGAGCCGCCATGGCCCTGCACATCCTGCTGCACAACCCGGAAATCCCGCCCAACACCGGCAACGTCATCCGCCTGTGCGCCAATACCGGCGCGCGCCTGCACCTGATCCGGCCGCTCGGCTTCGATCTGGAAGACCGCCAGCTGCGGCGGGCCGGGCTGGACTATCACGAATATGCCGACATGCAGGTCCACGATGACCTGGCCGCGGCACTGGCCGCGATTGCCGCGACGCGGGGACGCCCGCCCCGGCTTTTCGCGCTGAGCAGCCACAACGCCGTGCGTCACGACCAGCCGCGCTTTGCCGATGGCGACGCCTTCCTGTTCGGTGCCGAAACCCGCGGACTGCCGGCGGAGGTGCTGGCCTCGATACCGCCCGAGCAGCGCCTGCGCCTGCCGATGCGGCCCGGCAACCGCAGCCTGAACCTGTCCAACGCGGTGGCGGTCGTCGCCTATGAGGCCTGGCGGCAGCTCGGGTTTCCCGGGGCGGCCTGAGGCGCGCCGGAGGCCCGGCGACGCGGCGCGCGGACCAGAAGCTGAATGGGCGAGAACCATTCGTGAACTGATGGGTTCATTATTCAGCCCGGGTTGTTCCGCCAGTGGCGAGACTTGCGTTTGCAGGCGCCACCGTGTGCCGCAGCACGCATCAACAAGCCCAACAACGAGAGAGAACACGCATGAAGACCTCCCTGCTCGCCCTGGCGGTGCTGGCCGCCACCGTCCCCTTCGCCGCTGCCGCGCAGCAGGCGCCGGGCGCGCTGAACTACAACTACGTCGAAGCCGGTTACGCGCACACCAACGGCGACGGCGATGCCAAGGCCGATGGCTTCGGCGCCAACGCGTCCGTGGCACTGACCCCCAACGTGCACCTGTTCGGCGGCTGGAACAGCCAGGAAATCGACAACACCCCGGTGGACGTCGACCACTGGCGCATCGGTGCCGGCTACAACCACGCCCTGTCGCCGCGCGCCGACCTGGTCGCCCGCGCCGCGTTCGAGCGCTATGACGTCAGCCACGGCGGCGGCAAGGTCGACGGTTACAGCGTCGAAGTCGGTAGCCGCGGGATGCTTGCCACCAACCTGGAAGGCTATGCCTTCGCCGGCTACGAGGACAGCAAGGACTTCGAAGGCGACTTCTACGGCCGCCTCGGTGCCAACTATGCCTTCACGCCGAACTGGTCGGTGACCGGCGACGTCAAGTTCGCCGACGGTGCCAACCAGTGGTTCGTCGGACCGCGCTTCAGCTGGTAAGCAAGGCCTCTCTCCAGCGACGGTTCCCTCCTCCACGTCGCGGAGTGCGCCCCGGTCGGAAACGGCCGGGGCGTTTTTTGTCCAACGACCCGGGTAACGCCGAGCGCATCGGCTGCCCGGCAGGCATGCCGCGGCGCGATCTCAGCGCGGCAAGCGACGCCGGCACGCCGGCGGCATCGATGTCGCCTAGCCTCAAGTGCCGACGCGCGACATCCGGATAACGCCGGCGGCGCGCAGAACGCCGGGCGCTGCCGGATGACCGCGCTGTTGCTGGCGCACGGGTGTCCCTGCCATTGCGGACGCGGCGAAGCGGAGCAGGTCCCGCTGGCCGCGACGCAAACGCGCTGCTGCCGCGGTACGCCGCGTCAGACCAGCGACTCGGGGTACTCGGCCTTGCGCTCGCGCGCCATCAACCGTTGCAGGCCTTCGGCGGGGGTGATCTCGCCGTGCAGCACGTCGCGGACATTCCCGGCGATCGGCAGGTCCACGTCGTGGCGCTCGGCAAGACGCATCACTTCGTCGGCGGTCTGGATCGACTCCACCACTTGGCCGATCTCGCGGACCGCGTCGGCGATGGACTGGCCGCGACCCAGCGCCAGGCCCAGCCGGCGGTTGCGCGACAGGTCGCCGGTGCAGGTCAATACCAGATCGCCCAGCCCGGCCAGGCCCATCAGCGTGTCCGGGCGCGCGCCCAGCACCTTGCCCAGGCGCAGCATCTCGTTGAGCCCGCGGGTGACCAGTCCGGCGCGTGCATTCAGGCCCAGGCCCATGCCATCGGCCACGCCGGTGGCCACCGCCAGCACGTTCTTCATTGCCCCGCCCAGTTCGGCTCCCAGCATGTCGTCGCCGGTGTAGGCGCGGAACGACGGGCCGTGCAGTGCCTCGGCGACCAGTCCGGCGAAACCGGCGTCGTCCGAATGCACCGTCAGCGCGGTCGGCAGGCCGGTCGCGACTTCCTTGGCGAAGGACGGGCCGGTGACCACCGCCAACGGCACGTGCGGACCAAGCACCCCGGCGGCGACTTCATGCAGGAAGCGGCCCGACCCGGGCTCGAACCCCTTGGTCGCCCACGCCACGCCGGCGGCCGGGGGCCGATGCGGCGCCAACGCCTGCAGGGTCTCGGCGAACGCATGCGACGGCACCGCCACGAGCACCTGATCGGCATCGGCCAGCGCCGCAGCCAGGTCGGTGCTGGCACGCAGCGTGTCCGGCAGGGCGATGCCCGGCAGGTAATGCGGGTTTTCGTGGCGCGCGTCGATCGCCTCCACGACCGCCGCGTCGCGGCCCCACAGTGTCACCGGATGGCCGTGCCGCGCCAGCAACGCGGCCAGCGCGGTTCCCCACGATCCTGCACCCAGGACCGCGAATGCGGGTTTGCTTGCAGCCATCCGGCGGTTGGCTCAGGCGTTGCCGGCCGGCGGCGTGTCCGCCAGGCTGCCGTCCCCGGCTTCCTGCTGGGCGGCGCGCTGGCGCAGACCTTCGGCGTACAGCGCTTCGAAGTTGATCGGCTGCAGCAGGAACGGCGGGAAGCCACCGACGGTGATCAGCTCGCTGATGACCTGACGCGCGTACGGGTACAGCGCGTTCGGGCAGTGGGTGCCGAGCACCATGTCCAGGGTCGGCTCGTCGAACCCGACCAAGCCGAACACGCCGGCCTGCTGCACTTCGGCCAGGTAGGCGGTCTTCTCGTTCACGGTGCAGGTCAGGGTAACGCCCAGCACCACTTCATAGGCGTTCTCGCCCAAGCGCTGGACGCGCTGGTTGAGGTTCATCTGCAACTGCGGCTGGGCCTGCTCCTGGAACACCTGCGGCGCACCGGGGGCTTCGAAGGACACGTCCTTCACGTACAGCTTCTCGACCGAAAACTGCGGGCCGGTGGCTTCGGGAGTGGCAGCGGCGGCGCCGTTGGCCTGGGTTTCGTCGGTCATGGGAGAGCTCCGGAATTAGGGGTTCGGGAAGGGAATCGTCGATTATCGCATGGGCCGCATGGCTGCCCGTGCTGTCCACATGGGGTCAGCCGCGGCCCTTTGCCAGAGGCAGGTCGGCCTGCTGCCAGGCGCTGATGCCGCCATCGAGCACGTAGACCTTCTCGAACCCGGCCTTGTGCAGGCGCGCGGCCGCGCCGGTGGCAGTCATGCCACTTTTGCAGACCACCACCACCGGCAGGGATTTGGCCGGCTTGAGCTGCTTGTTCTCGGGGTCGAACTGGCTCATCTGCACGTTCTTCGAGCCGGGGATGTGGCCCTTGTCGAAGTCGGCGATCGCCCGCAGGTCGACCACCAGCGCGTTCTCGCGGTTGACCAGCGCGGTCAGCTCCGCCGGCCGCACCGCCTTGAATCCGCGGCCGCGGCGCGCCAGCTCGGTGACGATGATGGCGATGGTCAGGCCGACCAGGGCGGCGGTCAGCAACGGGTTGCGGCCGAGGAAGGCCATGAAGTCGGCGAAGTTCACGTCAGGCAACGGCTGTCAGGCGATCACGGCCGGCTATTGTGCGGGATAAGCCGTGTGACGGGAAATCCGCGCGTCCGGGCGCGCGCACCGTGGGAGCGAATTCAATTCGCGACCCCGACGGTCGGCTATCGGGCGGGATACCCCGGGGAACCGGAGATACGCCGTGGAACGGCAAATCCACGCGTCAGCCACCTCGCCCAACCGCGTGCACCGTGGGAGCGAATTCAATTCGCGACCCGGACCCGGCAACCCTGCGGTTCGCCGCAGCCACGGCCAACCGCCGCCTCATCACTCCCCGGCCCACAGGTCCGGCAGGCCCGAGGTGTTCCACCAGCGCTTGGCCTCGGCGTCGTAGCGCCAGGTCTCGGTGTGGCGCACGTTGCGCTCGGCCATGGTGTGGCGGTTGATCACGCCGATGCGGATCTCGCGACGCGCCGCGTGGCCCTCGCCATCCAGCCGCGAGCCCAGTTCGGTGTAACCGCTGATCTGGATCTGCTGGAACCGCCCCAGCTCGACATCGCTGACCGGGTGATCGCGACGCACCTGCGGATCCACCAGCGCCAGCGCGCCTTCGAAGTCACCCCAACGGATGGCCGCGGACCAGTCGTACTGGGCCGATTGCAGCGCGTCCATCTGCCGCGAGCCGCCACTGGCGCACGCAGCGAGCAACGGCAACAACAGCAGGGCCAACAACCTACGCCGACGGTTCATGCGGGTTCCTCCTCGGGCAAGACGCCATGCTAACGCCTGAGGATGGCGGCATAGCTGGATTGGCAGCGGGTGGCGAGCGCACCGTCGGCCATCGCCACCGCCGCATCGATGTGGATTCGCGCGCGGCCACGCTCGCGCACGGTGGCGATGAACCCGTCCCAGTCGGCAGGCGCCCGCGCCGAGGCTTCCGCGCGCAGGTCCTCGTACAGCGGCTTGAGGTAGTGCACCTGGCTTTCGGCGACGAACACGTCGGCGTCGATGCCGGCCCGCAGCAACCGCAGGGTCACCAGCGACCAACCGGCCAGGGTCATCAGCGAGACCAGCGATCCACCGAAGGCGCAGCCCTTGTCGTTGAGGTTGGCGGCCAGCGGCGCGGCCAGCACCAGCCGCTGGCCGTCGTCATGTTCCAAGGTCGGCTGCAGGGCAGCGACCGGCGGCATCGCCAGCAGATGGCGCAGCACCGCGGCGCGGTGGGGATCGGCCACCGCAACCGTGGGCGCGGGCGGCGCGGGCGCGC
>JAUNRQ010000039.1:0-7035 GCA_030535605.1 Pseudoxanthomonas suwonensis | reverse complement strand
GCGGCGCGGTGGGGATCGGCCACCGCAACCGTGGGCGCGGGCGGCGCGGGCGCGCCGGATTCGTATTGCATTTATCCTCCTGCCGATGGTCGTTCCCGATTCCCGACCGCTGGCCGGATGCTACGTCATCTCGTTGCGCCCGGCCGGCGCCCATGCCGCATTGCGACGTGCTGCCACCCGCCTCGGTGCCGGGTTCATCCCCCTGTCGAGCCTGCGCATCGTGCTCGACAAGGACGCGGCGACAGCCGCGCAGCTGGGGCAGGCCTTGCAGGCCGAACACGTGGTGGTCACCAGCCCCAATGCGGTGCGCGCTGCGCAGGCGCTGCAACCGCTGCGGGCGGCCGCCGGCCAGCGCTGGCATGCGGTCGGCGCCGGAACCGCGGCCGCCCTGCGGCGGGCGGGGATCGACCACGTGAGCGCACCATCCCGCATGGACAGCGAAGGCCTGCTGGCATTGCCGGGACTGGAGGCGCTTGCCGACACCACCCTGGCCCTGCTCACCGCCCCCGGTGGCCGCGGCCTGTTGCAACCGGCCTTCGAATCCCGCGGAGCGCGCGTGCTGCGCGCGGACCTGTACAGACGCGAGCCCATCCGCCCCCGTGCCGATGCGCTGCAACGGTTGCTGGACAGCGCTCCGGCACCGCTGTGGTTGGCGCTGAGCAGCGGCGAAGCGTTGCAGAACTTGCTGGCAGCAGTGCCGCCGGATGCCCTGCGACGACTGCGGCAGGCGCGCGCCGCCTGCGCCAGCCAGCGCCTGGCCGTGCTGGCACAGCAAGAGGGCTTCTCCGGCACGGTGGTGGCCGACGGCCCGCGCCCCGCGCAACTGCTGGCGGCCATGGTCCGCGCGCAGCAGTCCTCGGGGGATTGAACCGGTCAACCGCGCCTGAATGCCCACGGTCGCGTGCACGTTCCGACAACACGGCGTTGGCGAGCATGGACCCCTTCCATGGAGCAACGAGGATCTCGCATGCGTACTGTCCTGTTCTGGATCGTGCTGGCGCTGGTTGGTGCGCTCGCCGCTCAGTTCCTGATGAGCGATCCCGGCTACGTGCTGGTGCGCTACGCCGGCACCGACTACACCACCACGGTGGCCTACGCGCTGGCGGGCATCCTCGGCGGGCTGCTGCTGCTTTGGCTGCTGTGGCTGGCTTTGACCACGCCCCTGCGGGCCTGGCGCGAGCGCCAGGCCGGCAAGCGCCAGGCGCGCACTGGCGAGGGCCTGGATGCGCTGGAACTGGGTGAGTACGAGCGCGCCGAAAAGCTGCTGGCCCAGGCGGCCGCCGACAACCCCGAAGCCGCTGCCGGCCTGCGCATCGCCGCCGCCCGTGCGGCCCGTCACCGTGGCGATCTGGACGCCGCGCATCGCCATATCAACGCGCTGGACGCTGACCACGCCACCGCCCGCGCCATCGCCAACGCCCACTACGCGCTGCGCGAGGAGCGGCCGACCGATGCGCTGGTCGCACTGGATGCCCCGCAGGCACAGCCGCTGCCCCCGCGCGGACTCGCGCTGCGGGCCAAGGCGCTGGCGGCAACCGGCCAGGCGGCGGCCGCCTACGGCCTGCTTGGCTCGCTGCGCAAGCAACACGCGCTGCCGGAAGCCGAACTGGACGCCCTGCAACTGCAATGGGCCGAAGACCAGCTGCGCCAGGCCACCGACCGCAACGCCCTGGCGGAACGCTGGGAGGCGATGCCGAAGACATTGCGGCACGAACCGGCCGTTGCCGCTGCCTATGCCCGTCGCGCGAGCGACGAAGGCTGGCACGACGCCGCCGAGCAGGCCATCCGCCAGGCGCTCGAGGAGCGCTGGGACGAGGAACTGGCGCACCACTACGCCGCCCTGCCCGGCGTCGAATCCGACGAGCGGCTGCGGCTGTTCGAAGGCTGGCGCAAGCGCTGGCCCGCCAGCCCGGCCGCCGCCAGCGCGCTGGCCACCAGCCTGCGCCGCCGTGGCGAATGGCCGGCAGCCCGCGACCACCTGCAGGCGGCACTGGACGCCGGCGGCAGCGCGCGCATCTGGGAACAGCTTGGCGACGGCCATGCCGAAGCCGGCGACGAGCAGCGCGCGCGGCTGTGCTACGGCAACGCCTTGCGCGCGGCGCGCGGCGAGCCGGTGATGATGCTGCCGCCGGAGGGTGCCGCAACGACGCACGGCGCACAGACGCACGTGGTGCCGGAGCACGTCGCCACGGAGCACGAGGCCTCGGAGCGCATCACCGCGGGACAGCTCCCGCCGCCGGCCGCGCCGCTGTCGGCCACCATGCAGCCGCTCACGGACGCCCCACGTGATCCACATGACCCGCGCAATCCACGTGATCCACGCGATCCGTCGTTCGACGTCCGCGACGACACGCCCCTGCCGCCACGCCCGCCGCGAGTCTGAACGCGCGCCGGCGGCATCGGCACGGAGTCGGGCCCCGGCATCCGACCCGCCACGGCAGGCGCCGCGCCATCACCCCGTTGTGCCTCGCCCATGCGGCGTCGCCCGCGCGTTGCAGGCAAACGCCGGAACGCGCCGGCAATGCCGGCCCCTCGGGCGTTTGCTCAGCGTTCGAGAATCGCCACCACGCCCATGCCGCCGGCGGTGCAGATCGACACCAGGCAACGACCGCCACCGCGCTCCTTGAGCTGCTTGGCGGCGCTTGCGACGATGCGGGCGCCGGTGGCGGCAAACGGATGACCGGTGGCCAGCGACGAACCCGTCGGGTTCAGGCGCTCCGGGTCGATGCTGCCCAGCGGCGCGTCCAGGCCCAGGCGGGTACGGCAGTAGTCCTCGCTTTCCCAGGCCCGCAGCGTGCACAGCACCTGTGCGGCGAACGCCTCGTGGATCTCGTAGATGTCGAAATCCTGCAGGGTCAGGCCGTTGCGGGCGAGCATCTGCGGCACCGCCACGGTCGGCGCCATCAGCAGGCCTTCGCCGTGGGTGAAGTCGACCGCGGCCACCTGGGCATCACGCAGGTGACACAGCACCTCGTGGCCATGCGCCTGCGCCCAGTCCTCGCTGGCCAACAGGCAGGCGGCGGCGCCATCGGTCAGCGGCGTCGAGTTGCCGGCGGTCAGCGTGCCGCGCCCGGAGCTGCGGTCGAACGCAGGCTTGAGCGCGGCCAGCTTTTCCACCGAGGTGTCGGGACGCAGGATGTTGTCGCGGGTCACGCCACGGAAATTGACCACCAGATCATCGAAGAACCCGCGCTCGTAGGCCGCCGCCAGCTTGTGGTGGGACGCCGCCGCCAAGGCATCCTGCGAATCACGCGAGATGTTCCATTCCTTGGCCATGTCCTCGCAATGCTGGCCCATCGATTTGCCGGTGCGCGGCTCGGCCACGCCGGGGAAGTCGGGCTTGAGCTCGCGCAGGGAAAAGCCCTTGAAGGCCCGCAACTTCTCGCCGGTGCCCCTGGCCGCATTCGCGTCCAGCAAGCGCCGGCGCAGGCTCTGGCCGTAGACGATCGGCACGTCCGAGGTGGTGTCCGAGCCGCCGCCGATGCCGGCCTCGATCTGCCCGGTGGCGATCTTGCCGGCGACGTGGATCAGGGTGTCCAGCGAGGTGCCGCAGGCGCGCTGCATGGTGATGCCGGGCGTCAGCGGCGACAGCCCCGAGGACAACGCCGCTTCACGAGCAAGGTTCCAGTCGGCCGCGTGCTTGATCACCGCACCCATCGCCACTTCGCCCAGCACCTGCCCGTGCAGGCCGAACTTCTCGACCAGCGCACCGAGGGTACGCACCGACATGCCGAGGTTGCCGACGTCGGAATAAGCCGTGTTCTGGCGGCAGAAGGGAATGCGGACGCCGCCGAGAACGGCGACGGGACGGCCATGCTGCATCGGTGATTCCTCGCGGGACGCGCCCGCCTGCGGGTTCCGGCGTGCTGCCGGCATAATGCCTGCAGTCTACCGTCGCCCCTCGGCGCGGCCAACCCGTTTCGACAAGGCGCGATGAACCCGATTCCCGAACCCGCTGCCGGTGTGCAGCACACCTCCCATGTGCTGGGCGTGCTTGCGCTGGAGTTGCGCGCCGATGCCACGACTGCCCTGCGGCCGGCGCTTGGCCAGCAGGCCGCCGGCGAGCTGGCGGTATGCGTGGCGCGCGATCTTGCCGAACTGGCACCGGCAAGCCGCTCGCTGGACCTGGTGCTGGCCGCGGCGCATTTCGATCCGGCCGAGGCACTGCGCGCCGGCTGGCCGCTGCACCGCCGCCTGCACGAGTTGCGCGAACGCGCGCCCCGCGGCGATGGCTCGCCGCGGATCATCGCCTTCGGTGCGGATGCCACCGGTGCGATTCCGCAGCCATTGCGTGACGATCCCGAACTGCGCGGCGGCCTGCTGCGCGTGCTGCCGTTCGTCCTTGCCGGCGAGGCCGCCATCGCCCGCGAGGTCGCGGCGACGCTCGAAGACGTGCTGCTGGATCGCGGCATGGCCGGCGCGGCCACCGCGTTGGCCGCGCAGGACGGCTTCGGCGCGGCGATCGAGCACGCCCGCCACTTCACCATCCATGACCTGGCGGCGATGACCGCGATGCAGTATCGCCATCAGGGGCTGGAACCGCTGTGGCCGATCATCGAAACCGCCTTGCTGGCACCGGACGCACGCGCGGAACTGGGCGCCGCGCCGGACCCCCTGGTGCGTTACGCCGACGGCGTTGCCCACATCCCCATGTTCGCGCCCGCGGCGTGGCGCGCGCGGCATACCCCGCGCGGCGATGGCGACCCGGCGAAGATCGAACGCATCCACCGGATGTTCGAGGCCCGCCAACGGCAATTCGCCGCGGTACTGCGTGCGCACGGCATCGAGGTCGTGTTCGACTTCGTTTCCGACGCCGCCGCCAACGGCTGACGGCCGACCCGGGCAGGTCGGCCGCAGCGGTCGATCGTCAGCCGGCGCCGGTCATTCCAGGCCGGGCGCGCGGATCACGCCACAGGCGATGCGCTTGCCGGCGTTGCCGGCCGGCTGCGACTGGTAGTCGTCCGGATCGGCGTGCACCACGATGGCCTTGCCGATCACGTCGTTGGCGCTGCCACCACCGAGCACCACGCCGCGAAAGCGGGCATCGACCTTGGCCACGCCGTTGGCATCGGCGCGCAGGTTGTCGGCATCGCCCAGATGGTGCGGGCCCTGGTTGGCACGACCGTGCGGCTGCACCGACGGGTTGAAGTGGCCGCCGGCACTGGACGCATCGGCCGCACTGCAATCGCCCGTTTCATGGATGTGGAACGCATGCACGCCATTGCGGTTGAGGCCGCCGACTTCGCCGGTCACCTGGATGCCATCGGACGTCGCATTCAAGGTCATCTGGCCACTGACCAGACTGCCCGAAGCCGCGGTGAGATTGGCATTGGCCTGGGCCAGCGTGCCGCGGTTGGCCATTGCCGGTGCGGCGGTGCCGGCGGACGGCGCGGGCACCGCCGTGGACGCCGAGGAAGCGGATGTCGATGCCGGAGGCGTGGCGCAGGCGGACACGGCCAGGGCAATGCCGGAGGCAAGCAACAAGGGAAGCGAACGCATGATCGATACCTCGGATGTGCGGGGTGGATGCAGAGCCTAGCGCGCGGGAAGTGGGGCCCTGGTGAATTGGCCGGCGCGGCCACTGCAGTTGACCCCCCGGCAGGCGCGGGCGCCGCTCGCCACTGTCCGGCGGACGCGACCGGGTGTCCGCGGACACATTGCCACGAAACAATTCCTTTTCTTTTCAATCACTTGAAGTTGGCACGCTGCTTGCATAGGTCAATGCATCCACGTTCCGTCACAGCACGCATGGCCATCCGCGACACCAGCGCCCAGGACATTCCCGCCAGCCCCGCCGCCATCGCCCGGCATCGTCGACGCGCGCCGCTGCTGATCGCCGCCGCCGCGCTGATGATGCTGGTGCTGCTGGCTTGGGTCGGGCGCGGCTGGCTCTCCGGCAGCCGTTCGGTCTCCGCCGAGCGCGTGCGGATCGCCGAGGTCGTGCGCGGCGACCTGGTACGCGACATTTCCGCCGATGGACGGATCATCGCCGCCAACAGCCCAAGCCTGTACGCCATCGGCGCTGGCACCGTGACACTGAAGGTGGTTGCCGGCGACGTGGTGAAGGCCGGCGACGTGCTGGCCGAGATCGACTCCCCGGAGCTGCTCAGCAGGTTGGCGCAGGAGCAAGCCAGTCTGGCCAGCCTGCAGGCCGAGGCCAGCCGCGCCACCTTGTCCGCGCGACTGGCGCGCTCCAATGCCCGCAAGTTGCTGGATCAGGCGCGCATCGAGCAGACCGCGGCGCAGCGTGAACTGGAGCGCTACCAGCGCGCCTACGAAGGCGGAGCAGTGGCGCAGGTGGACCTTGCGCGCGCGCGTGATGCACTGGAGCGGGCACAGATCGGCACCAGCCACGCCAGCGAGGACGCCGGACTGCAGGGCGCCGCCGCCGGCATGGACGCACGCAATCGCCAGGCAATGGCCGCGCGCCAGCAGGCGGTGGTGGAAGAACTGCAGCGACAGGTGGACGCACTGGCGATTCGCGCGCCGTTCGACGGCCAGGTCGGGCAGGTGTTCGTTGCCCAGCAACAGAACGTGCAGGCCAATGCCGCCGTGCTCAGCGTGGTTGACCTGTCGCGGTTCGAGGTCGAGATCAAGGTACCGGAAAGCTTCGCCCGCGACCTTTCCATCGGCGTGCCGGCGCAGCTCACCGCCAACAACCGCACGCACGAGGCAACCGTGGCCGCCGTCTCCCCCGAGGTGGTCAATGGCGAAGTCAGCGCGCGCCTGCGTTTCGCCGACGGCCAGCAACCGCCGGAATTGCGCCAGAACCAGCGCATGTCCGCGCGCATCCTGCTGGACACCCGCCGCGACGTGCTGATGGTCGAACGCGGCCCGGCGCTGGATGCCGGCACCAGTGCCGCATGGGTCGTGGTCGACGGCGTCGCCAGCCGGCGCCCGGTCGAGGTGGGCGCCGCCAGCCTCAACGCCATCGAAATCCGATCCGGCCTGCAGCAAGGCGAGCGCGTGCTGGTGTCCGGCGCGGAAGATTTCGGCACGGACGAACGCGTGCGGATTCATTGAATCGAGGAGGGA
>JAUNRQ010000038.1 GCA_030535605.1 Pseudoxanthomonas suwonensis | reverse complement strand
ACCCGGTAGGGCGTGCGCGGATGCTGCCAGGGCAGGTCGTGGCGGCCATGGCGGTCGAACCAGCGCAGCAGGCGTTGTGCGTGATCCTGAACGACCGGCGTCGCCTTGGGCGTCACGGAGGCGGCCGCCTGCCGGCCCTTGGCGGACACGCTCACCGTTGTCGCAGGCTTGTGCACCTCAATCCTCATCGATGCGGATGCGCACCCCTTCCATGCGGATGCCGCCGATTTCAAGGCGGGGTGTGTTTACCTCGCCCTGCATCGGTGGCAACGGGGAGGCGGCGGGGTCACCGGCGCGGTCGGCCCAGTCCAGCATTTGCGGCAGGCGCAGCCGGCCATCGAAGGTGCTGGTGTCGCGGCGCAGCCCGAGGGTCGTGGTGGCGGAAAGGTCCGCCGGTCCGACGTAGTCCACGGCCACCGCCAGCGGCGTGTCCGACGCATGCAGTGGCGCGGGCAGGGCGGGCCAGCCCGCGGGCCACTCCGGCATGGCTCCGTTCACGCGCAGCGCCAGTTGTCGGCCAAGGGCGATGGCACCGGCGGCATCCAGTGCCGGTACCACGGGGTCGCCACGCAGGTGCAGCCGTTGCCAACCGTAACGCCAAATGCCGTCGCGGAAGGCAAAGGGCCCATGCAGGCCGAGCTGGAACGACAACGGGTCGCCAGTGCCGCGCCAGCTTCCCGCGTAGCCGACCGTGGCCGGGGTCAGGCCAACCCCGCCGTCGGCGTTTGCCAGGCGTCTCCGAAGGTGCACTGCACCGTCGATGCGCCAGGCGTCGCGGATGATCGACAGCGGACCGATCGCGGCGATGCCGGCGCCTGCGGCCGGCGCACTCATGGCCAGCGCCAGTTCGAACGCCACCCGGGTGCCGGCGTCTTCGAAGCGGGCGGCCAGATCCGCGCGCACGGGCTGTTCCGGTGCCAGTCGCGGCAGCCGGGCATGGATGGCGGCAAACGCCCAGCCCTGGCCTTGCACGCGGCCTTCGGTGATCGTCAGCCCGTCGGTCAGCGTGGGGATGCGTGTTTCGGCCGTCGGGGGGCGACTGGCCTGCCAGCGCGACAGCGCCTGCAGGTCCAGCACCGGGCGGTCCAGCTCGACATGGGTGATGGTCAGGTCGCGACCACGGCTTCGCAGCGTGGTCCAGGGCAGCGACAACAGGATGCGCTCGGCGCGAAGTACCGGCACCTCGGCATCGGGCTGTCGCGCGATGACATCGCGCACCACCAGTTGTGGCGAGCCACGCAGGCGGTATTCGCCGATGCCTGCGGCGGTGATCTCCAGCCCCAGGGCCGCACCGACCCGATCCAGCACCAGCGTGGTCACCGTGGTCGGACGCAGCAGCCAGGACGTCGTCACGACCACCACGAGCAACACGATGCCTGCGGCCGCAAGCAGCCAAGGCCGGCGAATTTGCTTGTCGCCCCGGATGGCGTCGGCAGGAGGCGGCGCCCGCTTCAACGCTCCCCCTCGAAAAGGGCAGGGCGGCTGCCGTGGCGCACGGCATATCCGCCGTCAGGCCACCCGACCGACGGAGCCTTGATGCAGGATTGCGGGCTTCGGGTGGTTGCTTCCGCGCGCTCGCGGCGACACGTGTCTGCAGCGAAGCGCAGCGAGATACGCGGACGCCGGGCCATCTCGCGCCTGCTCAGCCGCCGCGCTTCCAGCGCACGCCTTGCGGGGTGTCTTCCAGCACGATGCCTTCGTCCGCCAGTTGCGCACGGATGGCGTCGGCACGGGCGAAGTCACGCGCCTGCTTGGCAGCGATGCGCTCATCGACCAGTGCCTGGATGCGGGCATCGTCGCCGTCGGCGGTGCCGCGTGCGAACCACGCTGACGGCGCCTGCTGCAGCAGGCCCAGTGCAGCGCCCGCACCCAGCAGTTCTCCCTTCAGACGACGACGTTCGCCGGGTTCGTCGGCCTTGCGCGCTTCGCCGGCGATGCGCGCGATCTCGGCCAGCACGGCGGGGGTGTTGAGGTCATCGTCCAGGGCAGCGTCGACGCTGCCGGGGATGGTCGCGTCGGCATCAACATCGGCCAGGTCGCGGAGGGTGCCGTACAGACGGTCCAGCGTGCGTACCGCCTGTTCGATCAGCGCATCGCTCCATTCCAGCGGCTGCCGGTACTGGGCCGACAGCAGCGCATAGCGCAGCGCTTCCGGCGGCCAGGCGCGGACCAGGTCATGGACACGCTCGATGTTGCCAAGCGACTTGCTCATCTTGGCGCCGCCGAAGTTGAGCATGCCGTTGTGCAGCCAGAAGCGGGCGAACACCGCGCCGCCGTGCGCGCATTGGCTTTGCGCGATTTCGTTCTCGTGGTGCGGGAATTGCAGGTCGATGCCTCCGGCGTGGATGTCGATGGTCCGGCCCAGATGAGCCGCTGCCATCGCCGAGCACTCGATGTGCCAGCCCGGCCGTCCGCGGCCCCATGGCGAATCCCAGCCAGGCAACCCGGGCCCGGATGGCTTCCACAGCACGAAATCCCCGGCATCGCGCTTGTACGGGGCGACGTCGACCCGGGCCCCGGCCAGCATCTCGTCCGGATCGCGGCGCGACAACGCGCCGTAGGCGTCGAAACTGTCGACCGAGAACAGCACGTGGCCCTCGGCGGCATAGGCGTGGCCTGTGGCAATCAGCCGCTCGATCATTTCGATGATCTCGTCGAGGTGCGCCGTGGCCGCCGGCTCGATGTCCGGTGCGAACGCGCCGTCGACCCCCAGCGCGGCCATGTCCTCGCGATAGGCCGCGGCAAAGCGGTCGGTGATGGCGGAAATGGGCACGCCCTGTTCGGTGGCCGCGGCATTGATCTTGTCGTCGATGTCGGTGATGTTGCGCGCGTAGCGCAGCCCGCCGTGGCGTCGGCGCAGCAGCGCGGCCAGCACGCCGAACACCACCGGGCCACGTGCATTGCCGATGTGCACGTAGTTGTAGACCGTGGGCCCGCAGACATACATCGTCGGGATGGCATCCCGGGGCGCGAAGGGCTCGAGGCGCCGGCTGAGGGTGTTGTACAGATGCAGGGACATGGGGCGGTTGATCCGGTGACCCGGGGATTCTACCGGGCGCTTCCAGGCCGCGCGCCGTGCCTGCCGCGACAGGCGTGATTCAGCAGCCGGGAAGCGTGCGCGGCTACACTCGATGCCTCATGGGATCGCATTGTTTCCGCCTGCCGCGCACCCTTGGCGCGACGTTCGTCCTGTCTCTCCCCCTGTGGGGCGCGGCAGTGCCGGTGCATGCCCAGGACGTGCTGGCGGTTCCCGAGAACGTCCGCAACGAATGGGGCCAGGTGTTGCGCGTGGATCCGGTCTACCAGACCCTGCGCGCCAATCGGGTGCAGGAGCAGTGCACCACGGTTCGCATCCCGCGCGAAGCCGAGGAAGAGCGTGGCATCGGCGGGCGTCTCGTCGATGCGATGCGTGAAGTCATCGGCCGGGCCGAGCCGCCGCAGACGGTCGAACAATGCCGCGAGGTCCCCGTGCAGCAGGAATTCCACCGGCCGATCGCCTACGACGTGGAATACGTCTACAAGGGCGACAAGTACCGCTCGCGCCTGCCGCATGATCCCGGTCACCGCATCCGTTTGCGGGTGTCGGTGACCCCGCTGGTGTCGCAGGAGCGCTGAACCGCTTGCAGGCGCCGCGGGCGCATGCGACGATTGCCCGACATGAACACTTCCGCCGCCCCCGACGTCCTGACCAGTGCCCGCATGGCCTCGGGCATGACCTCGCGCGCGCGCCGACCGCAGCCGGAACCCGCCGGGTAGACGCTGCGCGACCACTGTTTTCGTGACGCCACTGCCCAGCCCCGTGCTGGGTTTTTCGTTTTTCCCTTCAGACCCTTTGCCGACGAACGCCGCGATGAAGCACTTCCTCAATACCCAGGACCTCAGCCGCTCCGAACTGGACGCCTTGCTCGCCGATGCGGCCCGCTTCAAGCGCAGTCCGCAGGGTGATGCGTTGCAAGGCAAGGGCATTGCCCTGGTGTTCTTCAACCCGTCGATGCGCACCCGCACCAGCTTCGAGCTGGGAGCCTTCCAGCTTGGCGGCCATGCAGTGGTGCTGCAGCCGGGCAAGGACGCGTGGCCGATCGAGTTCGACCTGGGCGCGGTGATGGATGGCGATGCCGAAGAACACATCGCCGAGGTCGCGCGCGTGCTGGCGCGCTACGTGGACCTGATCGGCGTGCGTGCGTTCCCGAAGTTCGTCGACTGGCAGCTGGACCGCCAGGACCGGGTGCTGCAGGCGTTCGCGAAGTACTCGACCGTGCCGGTCATCAACATGGAAACCATCACCCATCCGTGCCAGGAACTGGCACATGCGCTGGCCATGCAGGAACGCTTCGGCACCACCGACCTGCGCGGGAAGAAGTACGTGCTGACCTGGACCTACCACCCCAAGGCGCTGAACACCGCGGTGGCCAACTCCGCATTGACCATTGCCACCCGCCTGGGCATGGACGTGACCCTGCTGTGCCCGACGCCGGAATACATCCTCGATGCGCGTTACATGGGCTGGGCCGAGGCCAATGTCGCCGAATCAGGTGGTTCCCTCACGGTCAGCCACGACATCGACAGCGCCTACGCCGGCGCCGACGTGGTCTACGCCAAGAGTTGGGGGGCATTGCCGTATTTCGGCAACTGGGAGGCGGAAAGGCCGCTGCGCGAGCAGTACCGGCACTTCATCGTCGATGAAGCCAAGATGGCGCTCACCAACAGCGCCGGTTTCTCCCATTGCCTGCCGCTGCGGCGCAACGTCAAGGCGAGCGACGCGGTCATGGATTCGCCGCAGTGTTTTGCCATCGAAGAGGCCGGCAATCGCCTGCACGTGCAGAAGGCGGTCATGGCCTGGCTGGCCTCGCAATCGGCAACCCGCTGAGACCGCTGAGACCGCTGTCCCCGAATCTCCACCCATTTGCCCCACGGAAGTTTCCAATGAGTACTGCACCCGAATCCAAAGACATCGTCCTGGCCTTCTCCGGTGGCCTGGACACCAGCTTCTGCGTGCCCTGGCTGCAGGAGCAGGGATGGCGCGTGCACAGCGTGTTCGCCGACACCGGTGGCGTGGATGCGGCCGAGCGCGCCTACATCGAGCAACGCGCCGCGCAGTTGGGGGTTGCCTCGCACGTCACCATCGAAGGTGGGCCGGCGTTGTGGAGCGAATTCGTCAAGCCCTTCGTCTGGGCCGGCGAGGGTTATCAGGGCCAGTACCCGTTGCTGGTGTCGGACCGTTACCTGATCGTCGATGCAACGCTTGCGCGCGCTGCCGAGCTGGGCACCAATGCCATTGCCCATGGCTGTACCGGCATGGGCAATGATCAGGTGCGCTTCGACCTGGCGGCGAAGGCATCCGGTGACTGGCGCATCGTCGCGCCGATTCGTGAGATCCAGAAGGAGCACACGCAGACGCGCGCCTACGAGCAGAGCTACCTGGAGCAGCGCGGCTTCGAGGTGCGCGGCAAGCAGAAGGCCTACACCATCAACGAGAACCTGCTGGGCGTGACCTTGTCCGGTGGCGAGATCGACGAATGGCAGGCACCGGGCGAAGGCGCCCGCGGCTGGTGCGCGCCGCGCGAGCGCTGGCCGGACGAGCGCCTGGAAGTGGTGCTGGGGTTCGTCGACGGCGAAGCGCTGTCACTGGACGGCAACCCGATGCCGGGCGAGAGGATCCTGGCCAAGCTCAACACCATGTTCGCGCCCTACGGCGTGGGCCGTGGCCTGTACACCGGCGATACCACCATCGGCCTGAAGGGACGCATCGTCTACGAGGCGCCCGGCCTGACCGCGTTGCTGGTCGCGCACCGCGCGCTGGAAGAAGCCGTGCTGAGCAAGCAGCAGAACCGCTTCAAGCCGGATGTCGCACGCAAGTGGGTCGAGCTGGTCTACGAAGGGTTCTGGCACGACCCGCTGAAGCGTGATCTGGAGGCCTTCCTTGGCAGCAGCCAGCAGATGGTCAATGGCGAGGTGGTGTTGCGCACCGGCGGTGGCCGGGTCGACGCGGTCGAAATCCGTTCGCCGCACATCCTGCGTTCGGCCGGTGCGACCTATGCGCAGAGCGCGGACTGGGGCGTGGCCGAGGCCGAGGGCTTCATCCAGCTGTTCGGCATGAGCTCCTCGCTGTGGGCCGAGGTCAACCGCAAGCGCTGAGTGCCGCAGCCCGTCCGGGCCATATCTCCGTCCCGACCGCGTCGCCCCGGGGCGCGGTCCAACCCAACGCCAGAACGCAGTCCGCCATGCTCCAGCAGACCCTCCAGCACCTGAGTCACCTGGTGTCCTTCGACACCCGCAACCCACCACGGGCGATCGGCACCGGTGGCATCTTCGACTACCTGCGCGCGCATTTGCCCGGCTTCCACGTCGACGTCCGTGACCACGGTGCCGGTGCGGTATCCATGCTTGCCGTGCGCGGCACGCCTACGCGCCTGTTCAACGTGCATCTGGACACGGTGCCGGACTCGCCCCACTGGAGTGCGGACCCCTTGGCATTGCGGGTAACGGAAGAACGCGCCATCGGCCTGGGTGCTTGCGACATCAAGGGTGCGGCGGCCGGCCTGCTGGTGGCAGCGGCCCGCACGGATGGCGATGCCGCCTTCCTGTTTTCAAGCGATGAAGAAGCCAACGACGCGCGTTGCATCGCCGCCTTCCTTGCTGGCGCGCATGGTTTCCGGCAGGCCATCGTCGCCGAACCGACCCGATGCCGCGCGGTGCTGGCGCATCGCGGCCTGGCGTCGGTGTTGCTGCGTTTCCGTGGCGAAGCCGGCCACGCTTCCGGCGCCAATGCGCTGCAGGCCAGCGCGTTGCACCGCGCGATGCGCTGGGGCGCGGAAGCGCTGGAGTTCGTCGGCACCCAGGCGGATGCGCAGTTCGGTGGCCTGCAGGGGTTGCGCTTCAACATCGGCCGGGTCGAAGGTGGCATCAAGGCCAACGTGATCGCCCCCAGTGCCGAAGTGCGCTTCAACATGCGGCCGCTGCCCTCGCATGATCTGGCGGCACTGCATGAGACCTTCCGCGCGTGCGCCGATGCCGACGCCATCGCCGAGTACACCGAGACCTTCCGTGGGCCGCCGTTGCCGGCAGGCGGCCCGCAGGATGCCGCGAGCCGCCGCGACCAGGCCGAAGCGCTGGCCACCGGATTGGGCCTGCCGCTGGGCGATGCGGTGGATTTCTGGACCGAAAGCTCGCTGTTCTCGCAGGCCGGCTTGACCACGTTCGTATTCGGCCCCGGCGACATCGCCCAGGCACATGCCGCCGACGAATGGGTGGCGCTGGAGCAATTGCACACCTACACCGACCACGTCACGCGCATCCTGCAGGGCTGAAGCAGTGAATACCCCGATCCACGATCCGCAGACCCGCCAGACCATTGTCCGCCTGCTCTCAAGCATGGGCGGGGCCAAGGAGATTTCACAGTACCTGAAGCGTTTCTCCCAGTTGGACGCGGCCCGCTTCGCCCTGGTCAAGGTCGGCGGCGCGGTGCTGCGCGACGACCTCGAGGCGCTGGTATCCTCGTTGGCGTTCCTGCAGGACGTCGGCCTGACGCCGATCGTCATCCACGGCGCCGGCCCGCAACTGGATGCGGCGATGGCCGAAGCCGGCATCGAAAAGCAGACCGTCGATGGCTTGCGGGTGACCACCCCGGAAGTCCTGGCGGTGGTGCGGCGGGTGATGCAGGCGCAGAACCTGCGTCTGGTCGAAGCCCTGCAGGAGCGTGACGCGCGGGCCACCTCGATTGTTTCCGGCGTGTTCGAAGCAAGGCTGCGCGACGAGCAGCGACTGGGGCTGGTCGGCGACGTCGCTGCGGTCCATCTGGCGCCGATCAAGGGCAGCCTGCAGGCCGGCTCGATCCCGGTGATCGCCAGCCTCGGCGAGACCGCCGGTGGGCAGATCGTCAACATCAACGCAGACATCGCCGCCAACGAGCTGGTGCAGGTGCTGCAGCCCTACAAGATCGTGTTCCTGACCGGCACCGGCGGCTTGCTGGACGAGGAGGGGCGGGTGATCGATTCCATCAACCTGTCCAGCGAATACGAGCACCTGCTGGCACAGCCGTGGATCAATGGCGGCATGCGCCTGAAGCTGGAACAGATCGCCGGGCTTCTGGAGCGCCTGCCTTCCTCCTCGTCGGTGTCGATCACGCGTCCGGACGAGCTGGCCAAGGAACTGTTCACCCACAAGGGCTCCGGCACGCTGGTGCGCCGTGGCGAACGCGTGCTGCGCGTGGATGAGTGGGACCAGCTGGAGCTGCCGCGCCTGCGCGGGCTGATCGAGTCGGCCTTCGGCCGGCGGCTGTTGCCGGACTACTTCGAGCGCACCACGCTGCTGCGTGCCTACGTCAGTGAACACTACCGGGCCGCCGCGATCCTGGTCGAAGCCGAAGGCATGGCCTATCTCGACAAGTTCGTGGTGCTGGACGATGCCCAGGGCGAAGGCTTGGGCCGGGCCGTGTGGCAGGTGATGCAGGACGACACGCCGGCGCTGTTCTGGCGCTCGCGCCACGGCAATCCGGTCAACGGCTTCTATTACGGCGAATCCGACGGCAGCGTGCTGCGCGCACCGTGGCGGGTGTTCTGGTACGGACTGGGCGAGGATCGCGCCAGCTTCGACACCATTGCCCGTTGCGTCGCCCACTGCGAACAGCGGCCGGCCACGCTGGAGGAAGCGGCATGAACGGCAAGTCGGTGCGCCTCGGCCTGATCGGCGCCCGTGGACATGTCGGGGCCGAATTGATTCGCTTGCTCGCCAGCCATCCGAACTTCGAACTGGCCTTGGTGTCCTCGCGCGAGCGCGACGGGACATTGCTGCGCGACCACCACCCGGAGGTCACCGGTGACTTGCGCTATCGCAATGTCACGCCCGCGCAACTGGCTGCCGAGCCGCTGGACGCGGTGGTGCTGGCGCTTCCCAATGGCATGGCCGCCGAGTACGTGGCCGCGCTGGATGCGGGCAACCCGCAGGCGGTCGTGGTGGACCTGTCCGCCGACTACCGTTTCGACGCGGGTTGGCGTTACGGCCTTCCGGAGCTGGGGCGAGAAGGCATGGCGGGTCAGCGCCGGATCAGCAACCCCGGCTGCTACGCGACCGCCATGCAGCTGGCCATCGCACCGTTGAAGGACCTGCTGGAGGGGCCGGCGCAGTGTTTCGGTGTCTCCGGCCATTCCGGTGCCGGCACATCGCCATCCGATCGCAACGATGAAGCCAAGTTGCGCGACAACCTGATGCCCTACGCGCTCACCGGGCATGTCCACGAGCGCGAGGTCACCCGCCATCTGGATCATCCGGTCGAGTTCATGCCGCATGTGGCGCCGCATTTTCGCGGCATCACCATGACCGTCAACCTGCATCTGCGTGAGCCTGCGGATGCCGCGCACCTGCGCGAGCGGTTTGAAGAGGCCTATGACGGCGAGCGGCTGATCACGCTGCAGGACGATGCGCCGTGGGTCAGTGCGATCGCCGGGCGCCACGGCGTGGCCATCGGCGGCCTGACCGTCTCCGACGACGGCCGGCGCGTGGTGGTGGTGGCAGTGCTCGATAACCTGCTCAAGGGCGCGGCCACCCAGGCCCTGCAGAATCTCAACCTCGCTTTCGGCGTCGACGAGCTCGAAGGCATTCCCCACGCCATGTAGCGGATCCGATCCGCGCCCCGCACCTCATCGCCCAGGAGCGTCCGCCATGTCCAACCTGCTCTGGCAGAAACCCGGTGTCACCGTCGATGCCGACATCCAGGCCTTTCTCGCCGGCGACGACGTCATCCTCGATCGCCAGTTCATCCGTCACGACATCGCCGCCAGCCGCGCCCATGCCGAGGGTTTGATGCAGGTCGGTATCCTGGACGCCGCGGAACTGGATGCGATCCTGCATGAGCTGGCGACGCTGGATGCAGACGTCGAACGCGGCGCATTCGTGTTGGATGAACGCTACGAGGACATGCACTCGGCCATCGAGGCGCGCCTGGTGGAACGCTTGGGTGAAGCCGGCAAGAAGATCCACACCGGCCGCAGCCGCAACGACCAGGTGCTGGTGGCCACACGCCTGTGGCTGAAGGAGCGGCTTGCCGAAACCGCGACGTTGTGCCGCGAGGTCGCGATCATTGCCCTGCAGCGCGCCGATGCCGAGGCGATGCTGCCGATGCCCGGCTACACCCACCTGCAACGGGCGGTGGTGTCCAGTGCCGGCATGTGGTGGGCCGGGTGGGCCGAAGGCTTCATCGACAACGCCCGCCGCGCGCTGGACACGCGCGCGCTGGTCGATGCCAATCCGTTGGGTACGGCGGCCGGCTACGGTGTGAACCTGGCGCTGGATCGTGCCCATACCACTGCTGCGCTGGGGTTTTCCCGCCTGCAGGTCTCGCCGCTGTACGCACAGTTGTCGCGCGGCAAGTTCGAACTGGCCGCGCTGGAAGCGCTCGGTGCGGCGATGCTCGACCTGCGGCGCATGGCCTGGGACCTGAGCCTGTTCACCAGCAGCGAGTTCGGCTTCGTGCGTCTGCCGCCGCAGTACACGACCGGCAGTTCGATCATGCCGAACAAGCGCAACCCCGACGTGATCGAACTGTTGCGCGCTGCCTACGCCAGCGTCGCCGCGGCCAGGACCGAAGTGGAACAGCTGTTGTCGCTGCCATCCGGCTACCACCGCGACCTGCAGTTCTCCAAGGGCGGGTTGGTGCACGGGTTCGGTCGTGGGCTGGGCGCGTTGCGTCTGCTGCCGGGACTGCTGCGTGCGCTGGAATGGGTGCCCGAGCGCATGCAGGCAGCGCTTGAACCGTCGATGTATGCCACCGACCTGGCAGTGCAACTGGCGGTGCAGGGCATGCCCTTCCGCGACGCCTACCGTGAAGCGGCAGACCCGGAGCGCTGGGCGCAGGGCGATCCCGCCGGCAGCCTTGCCGCACGCACCTCGCCCGGCGGCGCGGCTGCCCTGCAACTGGACCTGCTGCACGAGCGTCTGGTCGCGTTGGCGTAGCGTCGGAATCCGCCTCGTCGTGCGGGCATCGCTGCCGGCCAATGCCTTGCCGATGGCTCAAGGTGAGGTGGAGGCTGCGTCGTCGGCTCTGACGGCCGAGCGCTGGGCGCGCTTCGTCATGGCCCTTTCGCGAATGGAATTCGCTCCTGCGACGAGGTGATGGTTTCGTAACTCACGTCCACCAGCAGCATGCGCACGGGGCCGCCCGGCAATGTCGCTTCGAACTCGTCGTCCACCTGCTTTTTCAGCATCGCGCGCGCCAGCGGGGAGTCGATGCTGATGTGGCCCAGCGTGGCATCGGTTTCGTCCGGACCGACGATGCGGTAGCGGTGGAGGCGTCCGCTGCCCAGGTCCTCGATTTCCACGTTGGCCCCGAAATAGACCGCGTTGCGGTCCGCCGGGGCCGTGTCGACGACCCGCAGCGACTCCAGGCGCTTGCTCAGATAGCGCACCCGGCGGTCGATGCCGCCGAGTTGCTTCTTTCGATAGGTGTACTCCGCGTTCTCCGAGCGATCGCCCTCGGCCGCGGCGGCGGCGAGGGCCTTGACCACGTCTGGTCGCTGGACGCGCCACAGGTCATCCAGCTCGGCCTTCAGGCGGGCGTGGCCCTCGGGCGTGATCAGGGCGGTGCTGCGTTCCGGCGGCGGGCGCCAGCGACCCATGGATGCGGCTCAGTCCCGACGCAGGGTGTAGGCGTCGCCGGGGTCGACATCCCCTTCGCCGATCTGGCGCAAGGTATTGGCGTCATCCACCCGGTAAACGCGCGGAGCATCCGCGCTGTCCGGTGGCGCCAAGGTGAGGTGGCCGCGGTCATCCATCGACCACTTCCCCTGCATCCGGAAGCGGCCGTCAGCCTGCTCCTGATAGGTCTCCTCCAGCAGGAAACTGCCATCGGCCGACAGCGTCAGGCGAGTGTCGATGCCGGGACAACTGGCGCAGGGCAGAGTGCCGCTGAACTGGCCGGTCATGGTTTCGCGGCCGGGCGGGGCCGCCTCCTGAACGGGGGATGGCGTGTCCTGCAGCGGGGAGGCGTCCCCGGTCGCGACCGATCCGGCCTGCTCCGGCGACGCCGGCGGCGGCGTGCAGGCGACGCACAGGAGGCTGACGGCCATCAGGGCCGGAATGCGGATGCTTGGCTTCATGTCGGTAGGCTCCGGGGTGGACGGATGGCGATTTCCATTGTGGGCGGCATGCCGGAAAGCCGGCGTGATCAGCGCCTGCCGCCGAACAGCCCGCCGAACACGCCACGCAGGATCTGCCGACCGATCTGGTTGCCGACGGTGCGGGAGGCCTGCTTGGCCATGGTTTCGAGCATGCCTTGGCGGCGGCTGGTGCCGAACACGGCGTCCTTGATGGCGCCACTCATGCCGCGCTCTTCGGCGTCATCCTGCGCGCGGGTGCGGGCCGGCGGTGCCTTGGCCTGTTCGGCCATCTGCATTGCCTTGGCAGCGAGCATCTCGGCTGCCGACTCGCGGTTCACGGCGGTGTCGTACTTGTGTCCGACCGGGCTGCCGGCACGCACCTGGGCGCGTTCCTGATCGGTGATGGTGCCCATGCGGCAACGAGGCGGGGCTATGACCGTGTGTTCGACCGGCAAGGGCACGCCCTTGTCCTGCAGCGTCGACACCAGCGCCTCGCCAACGCCGAGGCTGGAGATCGTTGCGGCGACATCCAGCGCCGGGTTGGCCGGGAACGTTTCGGCCGCGGTGCGTACCGCCTTCTGGTCGCGCGGCGTGTAGGCCCGCAGCGCGTGCTGCACGCGATTGCCGAGCTGGCCGAGGATTTCGCCGGGAACGTCGTCGGGGAACTGCGAGCAGAAGTACACGCCCACGCCCTTGGAACGGATCAGGCGCACGACCTGTTCGATGCGCTGGCGCAGCGCGGCCGGCGCGTCATCGAACAACAGGTGCGCCTCGTCGAACACGAACACCAGCTTGGGCCTGTCCAGGTCACCGACTTCCGGAAGGTTTTCGAATAGTTCCGACAGCAGCCACAGCAGGAAGCTGGAATACAGCCGCGGCTTGAGGATCAACTGGTCGGCGGCCAGCACGTTGACGATGCCGCGCCCATTGGGCGTGGTGCGCATGATGTCCGCCAGTTCCAGCGCCGGTTCGCCGAAGAACATCTCGGCGCCCTCGGCTTCCAGCCGCAGCAGCGCGCGCTGGATCGCCGCCACCGACTGCGTGCTGACCAGGCCGTAGCTGGTGGATATGTCCTTGCGTTCGGCCGCCACCAGGCCCAGCAGGGCGCGCAGGTCGGCCAGATCCAGCAGCAGCAGGCCGCGGTCATCGGCCAGCTTGAAGACGATGTCGAGCACCCCGGACTGGGTGTCGTTCAGTTCGAGGATGCGCGAGAGCAGGATCGGCCCCATTTCGCTGACCGTGGTCCGCACCGGGTGGCCGAGCTTGCCGTAGAGGTCCCAGAACACCACCGGCGAGGGCTCGTTGCGGTAGTCGTCGATGCCCATCTGCGCCACCCGCTCGGCGATGCGCTCGTTCATGGTGCCCGCGGCGGCGATGCCGGCCACGTCGCCCTTGACGTCCGCCATCAGCACCGGCACGCCGATGCGCGAGAACCCTTCGGCAAGGGTCAGCAGGGTCACGGTCTTGCCGGTGCCGGTGGCGCCGGCGACCAGGCCGTGGCGGTTGCCGTACTTCGACAGCAGCCAGACGTTGTCGCCCTGTTCGGTGGTGACGGCCTTGCCGACGAGTATTCGGTCCATGGACGGGAGCAGTTGCGGGAAGTGAATCCGCATTCTAAGCGCCGCACATGCCTTGCGCGCCTTGCCGGTCGGTGGCAGGCAGGGCTACCCTGCAACGCTTCCCGATTCCCCGCATCCTGTCCGATGACGTTTTTCGCTGTCCCGCCCGCACCCATCCGCCGCTTGCCGGCCTGCTCGCTGCTTGCGCTTGCCCTGTTGCTGCCAAGCATTGATGCCCATGCCCAGTCACGCCGCGACTTGGCCAATGCCGCCGTCATCCAGCAGGGGTTCGACGCCGCTGTGCAGCAGTACAAGGCGGCACTGGAAGCGGGCAATGACGAGGATGCCGCCGACACCGCGCTGGAGGCCATGGAGCAGCAGATCGGTGCCTGCGGCGCGCAGCGTGGTTGCCAGCTGGAGCCGATGCTGCGCAGCTATCGCGAAGTGCTGCAGGCCGATGCCGGGGCCGCGGACGATCCGTGGTTCGACGAGGATGACCGCGTCGACATCACGGCCGACGACGTGCCGCCCAGCGCCAGTGCCGATGCGCTGCTGGACGAGCGCAACCGCCGCTTCGTGCAGGTGGTGCAGTTCAACCCCGCGGTGCAGGCCGGCATCCGCCGCTGGCTGACGGACATGCGCCCGCAGTTGATGCGCAGTTACGAGAACTACCAGTACTTGCGCCACATGATGGCGCCGGAGTTCCAGAAGCGAGGGCTGCCCGAAGCGTTGCTGTTCGGCATTCTGGCCAAGGAGTCCAACGGCATGGTGCATGCGCGCTCGCGTGCCGGGGCAGCCGGACCGATGCAGTTCATGCCGGCCACCGGGCTGCGTTTCGGGCTGGGTCCGGACGGCACCGGTTTCGACACCCGCTTCGACGCCCAGCGTTCGGCCGAGGCCGCGTCCGCCTACCTGATGGAGCGCTACCGCCAGCTGGATTCCAACATCGAGCTGTCCCTGGCGGCGTACAACGGTGGCGAGGGTCGCGCGTTGCGGGTGTTCCGCGAGACCGGCGGCCGCAGCTTCTGGGAATACGACGTCTACAACCAGTTCCCGGCCGAAACCCGCGACTACGTGCCGATGGTGGTCGCTGCGGCGTGGATCTTCCTGCACCCGCGCGACTACGGCGTGCGCTTTCCACGCGTGGCCTCGCGCCCGGGCCGGATCACCCTGCAGCAGGACACCACCATCAACGAGCTGACGATCTGCATGGGCAACAACCGCGGCAGTGACGGGTTCTCGCGTACGCTGCGCAACCTCAATCCGCGTCATGCCTCGACCAGCCAGTGGATCCCGGCCGGCACGCAGTTGAAAGTGACCACCCAGATGGCGCGGTTGTACAACAGCTACTGTCTGCGCGGCCGCCGTGCCGAACTGGCCCGGCAGCTGGTGCTCAGCGACGCCGCGACCGCGGTGGTCCGCGTCGGTGACCTGCAGCCGGTCAGCAGTGTGGTGGCGGCCGACGGGTCGACGACGTCGGCGGCGACGCCTGCACCCGTGTCGGCAGCACCGGCGCCGGCTGCACGCGAACACCGGGTGGCGCGCGGCGACACGCTCAGCTCCATCGCGCGCCGCTACGACTGCACGGTGAGTGCGCTGGCGCGGGCCAATGATCTGCAGCCGCCACGTTATGCCATCCGTCCCGGGCAGCACCTGAAACTGATGGGTTGCAGGCGCTGACTGCCGCGCTGACGGTCAACGCCGGGTTCGCCATCACCGCCGCGGGCATGCCGGCTGATCGTGCCGGTCAGTTGGCGAGTGGGCGCTGGTCGCCACGTGGCCATGGCCGCAGCCAGCGACCGACCCTCGCGCAGTAATCCAGATAGTCTTGGCCGAACGTGTCGATGAGGTGCCGTTCCTCGCGCAGGATGATGCGCCTCTGCAGCAGCAGTATCACCAGCGGAAGCAGCAGTGCCGGCCACGGTGTGTTGTAGATCAGGCACAGGCCCAGTTGCATCGCCACCAGGCACACGTACATCGGGTTGCGCGAATGCCGGTACGGTCCGGAGGTGACCAGTCGGCTGGCGGCCTTGTGCGGCATGATCGCGGTCTGTGCCCGGCGGAAGGTCAGCATCGCCCAACCCATCACCAGCAATGCGCCGCCCACCACCACCTGCCCGAGCACGCGCAGCACGATTTCCATGGTCGCATCACCGCTCAAGTGAATGGCGAACCCGGAGCGATGCAGCGCATGCGCCAGCAGCAGCGATGCCAGGAACAACATGGGGGCGGGGAGGCGGACGCCGGGTGTGGACATGTCGGGCTGGGTCGTCGAAGGAGCGGACCGGCGTGACGCCGTCCATGGCTGCAAAAGCGACTTTAGCGGCAGTGGCACCCGCGGGTAAATGCGGCACGCGACCACGACCCGTGGCGATACGGTGGCGCAAGGGTCACTGGGCCCGGCGCGTCGCCAGCCGCTGGCCCAGCCGCACGGGTTGTTCGGGCTGCAAGGACGGATCCAGTTCCGCCACATCAGGCGGCAGCAGCACGACGACCGTGGAGCCGTAATTGAAACGCGCCATTTCGGCGAAGCGCTCCAGCACGATGCCCTGGCCGCGCCAGTCGCGGCGTGTCGGTTTGCTGGCGTAGGCCGGGATTTCGATGCCGCTCCAGACCGTTTCCACGCCGGATACCAGCAGTGCACCGACCATCACCAGCGCCATCGGCCCGAAGTCGGTGTCGAAATGGCAGACCAGCCGTTCGTTGCGCGCAAACAGGCGCGGAACGTTGGCCACCGCATCCGGTCCCACGGAAAACAACCGACCCGGCATGTGCACGGTCTCGCGCAGGGTGCCGCGCCAAGGCATGTGCACGCGGTGGTAGTCACGCGGAGAAAGGTAAACGGTCGCGAATCGGCCGCCGGCGAAGCTTGCCGCAGCGGTGGCATCACCCAGCAGTTCCGCGGCGGTGAACTCACGGCCCTTTGCCTGGAAGATGCGGCCATCGCCGGTGATCGGGCCGCACTGGCTGATGCGCCCGTCGGCCGGCATCAGCAGGCTGCGCGGATCGCTGTCGGCGTCGCGTGCTCCGGGGCGCAGTGCGCGGGTGAAGAAGGCATTGAAACTCGGATAGGCGGTGGCATCGGGTTCTGCCGCCTCGCTCAGGTCAACGCCGAAGCGACGTGTCACCGTGTCGATCAGCCACTGCTTGAGTGCGGCGTTTTCCGAGTAAGCCAGCCGACGCGCCAGCGAGGACAGGGCCCGGTGGGGCAGCACCCAGGTCAGCTGCGTGAGCAGGCTCACTGCTGGCGGCTCAGGGTCATCAGGTCCGAGGCGATCAAGGCCGCGTCCAGTGGCGGTTGCAGCACTCCGGCCATGTTGCCCTCGGGGTCGAGCACGGCGATGGCGGCGGAATGGTCGACGCTGTAGATGCCGGGGCGTTCGGGATCGTCCGGCGGCATCTTCATGAAGACCAGCGACAGCGAGCGCGTGAACGCCTGCAATGCCGGGATGTCACCTGTCGCGGCCAAGGTGTCGCGATGGAAGGCATGGGCGTATTCGCCGACGCGATCGGCGCTGTCTCGATCCGGATCCACCGAAACGAACAGCACGCGCGGACGGGTTGCTTCCGGTAGCGCTTCCCATGCCTTCTGCGCCTGCGACAGCTGCGCCAGCGTGGTCGGGCAGATGTCGGGGCAATGGGTGAAGCCGATGAATACCAGTGTCCAGTGGCCCTTCAATTCGCCCGGCACCAGCGGCGTGCCATCGGACTGCTGCAGTTGGAAGGCGGGAATGGCGCGCGGCTGCGGGAACAAGCGAACGGCTTCGGTGCGCGTGGTGTCCGCCGTGGCCGGAGCAAAGACGCGCTGTGCGGTGATCAGGCCAAGGCCCACGGCCACGGCGATGGCGACGATCAGCAGGGTGGTGCGGTTGAACATGGCTTGGTCACGGCGTGAACGACCCCTCATGATAGCCGCCTGCACCCTATAATTCGCGGTTCCCCAAGCCTCGACGCCACCATGACTGCCGAGCTGAACACCATCATCGACCTGATCCGCTACGGTGCCAGCCGCTTCGCCGCTGCCGGGCTGTGCTTCGGCCACAACCACTCCAGCCCGATCGATGAAGCCAGCCATCTGGTGCTGCACGCGTTGCACCTGCCGCACGACCTGCCGCCGGCCTACGGCAATGCGCGCCTGACCGAGGCGGAAAAGGAAGACGTGCTGGCGCTGTTCCTGCGTCGCATCGAGGAGCGCATCCCGGCCGCCTATCTCGTCGGTGAAGCGTGGTTCGCCGGTCTGTCGTTCAAATCCGATCGCCGCGCGCTGGTGCCGCGTTCGCCGATCGCCGAGCTCATCACTGCCGGCTTCGAACCCTGGCTTGGCGGGCGCGACGTGCGTCGTGCGCTGGATCTGTGCACCGGCTCCGGCTGCATCGCGCTGGCGATGGCGCACTATCATCCGGACTGGCACGTCGATGGCGTGGACATCAGTGATGACGCGCTGGCGTTGGCGCGCGAGAACGAACAGCACCTCGGCGTGCACAACGTCCGTTGGCTCAAGTCCGACCTGTTCGACGACCTTGCCGACGCCACGTATGACCTGATCGTCAGCAACCCGCCCTACGTCACCCACGATGAAGTGGACGCGCTGCCCGGCGAATACCGTCACGAGCCGGAATTGGGCCTGCGCGCGGGCGATGACGGGCTGGACCTGTGCCTGCGCATCCTGCGTGACGCCCCGGCGCACCTGACCGAGGACGGGCTGCTGATCTGCGAGGTCGGCGAGGCGGAGCAGGCACTGGTGCGCTTGCTGCCGGAACTGCCGCTGGCCTGGGTGGAATTCAAGGTCGGGCAGATGGGTGTGTTCGTGGCCGAACGACAGGACCTGGTCGCGCATCACGCACGCATCCGCCAGCTGGCCGACGCACGTGAAGGGCGTGCGCCGGGCGACAGCCTGTTCTGATGGAGTGCATCGGCGGGTGAATACCTTCGGCCAACTGCTGCGCGTCACCACTTTCGGCGAATCGCACGGCCCGGCCATCGGCTGCGTGGTCGATGGCTGCCCGCCGGGATTGGCCGTCGCCGCCGAAGACTTCGTCCCGGATCTGGCCCGCCGCGCCACAGGCCGCAGCCGCCACACCTCGCAACGGCGCGAGGCCGATGTCGTGGAAATCCTGTCCGGCGTGCACGAGGGCGCCACCACCGGCACGCCGATCGCGCTGCTGATCCGCAACACTGACGCGCGCAGCCGTGACTACGCGGCCATCGCCGACTCCTTCCGTCCCGGACATGCCGACTACACGTATTGGCAGAAATACGGCCGCCGCGATCCGGCCGGTGGCGGCCGGGCCTCGGCGCGCGAGACGACCATGCGGGTGGCCGCGGGCGTGATTGCCAAAAAGTGGCTGGCCGAGCGGTTCGGCGTGCGCGTGCGTGCCTGCGTCAGCCAGATCGGCACCCATCTGCCGCAGGCCTTCGACTGGGACGCGGTTGCCGGCAATCCGCTGTCCTGGCCCTGCGCGGCGCAGGTAGCCGAACTGGAAGCGGCGATGGACGCGCTGCGCAAGTCCGGGGATTCCGTCGGCGCCAAGGTCACGGTGCGGGCCGACGGCGTGCCTCCTGGCTGGGGTGAGCCGGTGTACGGCAAGCTCGGCGCTGAACTGGCCGCCGCCATGATGTCGATCAACGCGGTCAAAGGCGTGGAGATCGGCGATGGCTTCGGCGTTGTCGACACGCCCGGCAGCGAGCATCGCGACGAAGCAGATGCCGCGGGTTTTTTCAGCAACCACGCCGGCGGCATCCTCGGTGGCATCTCCACCGGGCAGCCGCTGCTGTGCCACGTGGCCTTCAAGCCGACCTCCAGCCTGCGCCTGCCGGCACGCGGTCTGGATGTCGAGGGCAACGAAGTGCAGGTGGTCACCACCGGCCGCCACGACCCGTGCGTGGGGCTGCGCGCGCCGCCGATCTGCGAAGCGATGATGGCGCTGGTGCTGATGGATCAGGCCTTGCGTCACCGCGCGCAGTGCGGTGATGTCGGCGAGGTCCGACCGCGGATTCCCACCCCGCCCTGAGCGCACCATCGCGCACCTGTCCCCACTACCGCCGGCGCCAGGACGCGGCCGGCCCGCCCCGATGGCCCCGAGGAACCCCATGACCATGCACAACAAGACCATCGCGATCGTCGGCGCCACCGGTGCCGTCGGCCAGACCATGCTGGAGATCCTCGCCGAGCGTCGCGTCCCCGCAGCCAACCTCGTCGCCCTGGCCAGCGAGCGCTCGGCCGGGTCGTTCGTCGACTACGGCGAGGACGAACTGCTGGTGCACGACCTGGCAGGCTTCGATCCGGCCGGCGTCGACATCGCCCTGTTCTCGGCCGGCGGTGACACGGCCAGGCGCTACGCGCCGACATTCGCGCAGGCCGGCGCCGTGGTGATCGACAACTCTTCGGCCTTCCGTCATGACGACGACGTGCCGCTGGTGGTCAGCGAGGTCAACCCCGAGGCAGTTGCCAAGCGCCCGCGCGGCATCATCGCCAACCCGAACTGCTCGACCATGCAACTGGTTGTCGCCCTGGCACCGATCCACCGCGCCGCAGGCATCGAGCGTGTCAACGTCACCACCTACCAGTCGGTCTCCGGCGCCGGTGGCAGCGGGCTGGAGGAGCTGGGTCGGCAGACCGCGGCGCTGTTGTCATTCCAGGACGCCGAGCCGCAGACCTTCCCCGTGCAGATTGCCTTCAACCTGATTCCGCAGATCGACGCCTTCCTCGACAACGGCTACACCAGGGAGGAGATGAAGGTGGTCCGGGAAACGCGCAAGATCCTCGGTGACGACGCGATCCGCGTCAGTGCCACCGCCGTGCGGGTGCCGGTGTTCTACGGCCATTCCGAGGCAGTCAGCATCGAAACCCGCGAACCGATCACCGCCGATGCGGTCCGTGCGCTGCTGCGGGCCGCGCCGGGCATCGAGGTGGTGGACGATCCGGCTGCCGAGGAGGTTGCCAAGCGCTGGCCCACGCCGGTCACCCACGCCTCGGGCAAGGACCCGGTGTACGTGGGCCGCATCCGTCAGGACCTCTCGCACGAGCGCGGCATCGTGCTGTGGGTGGTGGCCGACAACATCCGCAAGGGAGCGGCGTTGAACGCCGTGCAGTTGGCGGAACTGGTTGCTGCGGAAGGCCGCGCACGGATAGAGTCATGACGATTGCCGCGGGGAGACAGGTTTGCGCGCATTGAGGAACATCGCTTTCGGCCTGCTGCTGGCGCTGATGTCGTTGCCGGCATGGGCGCTGGGGCTGGGGCCGATCCAGGTCAAGTCGCAGCCGGGACAGCCGTTGCTGGCGGAGATCCCGATCATCTCCAGCGACCCGGAAGAGCTGCGCGGCCTGCAGGCGCGACTGGCCTCGCCGGAGGTCTTTCGCCGCATCGGCCTGCAGGCACCGGAGGGCATCATCAGCGACCTGCAGTTCACCCTGGCCATCGATGATGACGGCCAGCCGCTGATCCGCGTGACCACGCCCGGTCCGGTGCAGCAGCCGGCGTTGACCTTCCTGGTCGAGGTCGATTGGGGACAGGGCCGGCTGGTGCGCGAATACACCGCGCTGGTGGACGCGCCGCGCACCATGCAGAGCCCGGCCGCGCCAGTGGTGGAGGCGCCGGAGCCGTCCCTGCCCGCGGTGGTGGGGCGTCCCGATTCGCCGGTGACGGCCACGCCGGAAGCAGCACCCGACCAAGCGCCAGCCGCGGCGACGACGCCGACACCGGCCCCCGCCACCCCGACCCCGCGCGTGGCACGGCCTGCGCCGGTGCCCCGACCTGTTGCTGCGGATGCCGACGGCCACCGGGTCGAACGCGGGCAGACGCTCAGCGGCATTGCCAGCCGCCATCGCGGCGAGGCCAGTCTGAACCAGATGATGGTGGCCTTGCTCGAGGCCAACCCGGAAGCGTTCATCGACGGAGACATCAACCGCGTGCGTGCCGGCGCCGTGTTGCGGCTGCCCTCGCGCGAGGAGCGCGCCGCGGTCGACCAGACCCGGGCGACGGCGTTGGTGGACGCCCAGGTGGAACGCTGGCGCGCCGCGCGTCGCGCGCGTCTGGCGTCGGCTGGCACCGCTGCCGCTGCGGCCAGCCCTGCCGGACCTGCCGCAGCGACCGGCAACGCCGCCACCGTCGTGGCGGCGAGCGGTGCACGACTTGAAATCGCCCCGCCCGGCGCCGATGACGGCGCCCGCGGAGGCACACAGTCCGGCCTTCAGGCCGGTGGCGAGGGTGACATGCTGCGACAGGAACTGCAGGAAACATTGGCTGCGCGCGATTCGGAAGTGGCCGAACTCAAGGCGCGCGTGGCGGAGCTGGAACAGCTCAGTCGCGACCAGGGCCAGTTGCTGGAACTGAAGGACAACCAATTGGCCCAGGTCCAGCAGAACGTGGCCCAGCAGGACGCCGGCAATGCCACGGCCGGCATCTGGTGGTGGGCATTGCCGCTGCTGGTGCTGGTGGGCGTGATCGCGTGGCTGTTCGCCCGGCGTCGTCCGGCGGCGGCACCGGCCAGCGGCCACATCGGACGCGGCGCGCCTGCAACGCCGGCAGGCAACGCTGACGTCCGTCGCGCGATGCCCGATGCACCGGCCGTGGCCGCCGCCGGGCCATCCGCCACGGCCACGAGCGTGCCGTCGGCAGCGCCTGCCCCGGCTTCGGTTGTCGAGCAGCCGGCCGTGGCGAACGATGCCGAACCCGTCACGCGTGACGGCATCGACGCCGATGACCACGCCCTGTTGCCGGGTTGGGGTGCGGAGCGAATGGTTGCCGCCGCCCCTGCGCCGGAACCGACACCTCCACCGTTGCCGATTTCGTCCGGTCCGGCGTGGCATGCAGGCCCGGCCTCGGCGGACACGGTCGCACCGCTGAACCCGGCGCCTGCCGGCAGTGACCGCATCGAGTTGGCGCGTGCCTACCTCGACCTGGGTGATCGCCAGACCGCACGCAGTCTGCTGCAGGAAGTGGTTGACGGCGGCAATCCGCAAGCTGCGGAAGACGCCCGCAGCATGCTTGAACGGCTCGGCTGAGGCCGGGCAACGCCGATGCGTCTTGCACTCGGAGTCGAGTACGACGGCAGCGCGTACTCGGGCTGGCAGCGGTTGAGCCAACCGGGCACGCCGGGCGTGCCCAGCGTTCAGGCGGCGTTGGAGCAGGCGCTCTCGCAGGTCGCCGACCATCCGGTCGAAGTCACCTGTGCCGGTCGTACCGACGCCGGCGTGCACGGCGAATGCCAGGTGGTGCATTTCGACAGCCACGCCCACCGCAATCCGCGTGGCTGGACCTTGGGTGCGACGTCCTGCCTGCCGCGTGACATCGCGATCCGCTGGTGCGTGCCCGTGGACGACACCTTTCACGCCAGGTTCGGGGCGCGCGCACGTCGCTACCGTTATTCGATCCTGAACCGTTCAGTGCGGCCGGCGCTGTTCCGCCACTATCTTGCCTGGGTGCGCGAGCCGCTGGACGCGGATGCGATGCATCGCGCAGGGCAGCATCTACTCGGCGAAAACGACTTTTCCAGTTTCCGCAGCGCCCAGTGCGAGGCGGCGCACGCGCGCCGCGAACTGCAGGCGATTTCGGTGTCGCGCAGGGGCGAGGTGATCGAGGTCACTGTGCAGGCCAACGCATTCCTGCATCATATGGTGCGCAACATCGTCGGTTCGCTGTTGCTGGTCGGCAGTGGCCAGCGCACGCCGGACTGGATCGGCGAGGTGCTGGCGCAACGCGACCGGACCCTGGCGGGTCCGACTGCCGTCGCGGCAGGACTGGTGTTCATCGGCCCGCTGTACCCGGTCGACTGTGGCCTGCCGCCGGACGTCACGCTGTCACCTTGAGCCACCACGTATCCGGAGTTCGCCCGACCGATGAGCCAGACAACGCCCTTCCGCACCCGCATCAAGTTCTGCGGCATGACCCGGCCCGGGGACGTGCGGCTGGCCGGGGAGCTGGGCGTGGACAGCGTCGGCTTCGTCTTCGTGCCGGGCAGCCCGCGCGAGGTGCAGCCTCAGGAGGCGCGCGCCATGCGCCAGGCGCTGGCACCGATGGTGGACTCCGTGGCCTTGTTCAGGAACGCCGGCACCGCGCAGGTCCGCGAGGTGGTGCGCCAGCTGCGGCCCACCCTGCTGCAGTTCCATGGCGACGAAGACGATGCGTTCTGCCGCAGCTTCGGCACGCCGTGGATCAAGGCCGTACCCATGGGCGACACGGTGGCAACGGGGCCGGACGCCCGCGCGCTGCAGTTGCTGTACCCGGCCGCCGCCGCGTTGCTGTTCGACAGCCACGTTGCCGGCGGCGATGGCGGCAGCGGTCGCAGCTTTGACTGGTCGCGGATACCACCGGAGCTGCTCAAGCCGGCGGTGATTGCCGGTGGCCTGAATCCGGACAACGTCGCCCGCGCGGTGCGCACCGTGCGCCCTTGGGGCGTGGATGTCTGCAGCGGCATCGAGCTGGAACCGGGCGTCAAGGACGGTGAGCGGATGCGTGCCTTCGTCTCCGCCGTGCGTGCCGCCGATTGCGTGGACGTGGTCAAGGACAGCGACACCATCGATCATTGCCACGTCTGCGGGCGCTGAGCGGTACCATGGCCGGTCAGCCTCATCGTCCCGTACCGATCCATGACTTCGCCGGATTTCCACGCCTGGCCTGACGCGCAAGGCCACTTCGGCCGCTACGGCGGCCGTTTCGTCGCCGAGACCTTGGTCGGGCCGTTGCAGGAACTGGCCGCCGCCTACGACGAGGCGAAGGCGGACCCCGCCTTCCAGGCAGCCTTCGAGCACGACCTCAAGCATTACGTCGGCCGCCCCAGCCCGATCTACGAAGCCAAGGGGCTGAGCGGCCAGGTCGGCGGTGCGCGAATCCTGCTCAAGCGCGAAGATCTGAACCACACCGGCGCGCACAAGATCAACAACACCATCGGCCAGGCCCTGCTCGCCGCGCGCATGGGCAAGCCGCGGGTGATCGCCGAGACCGGTGCCGGCCAGCATGGGGTGGCAAGCGCTACCGTGGCCGCGCGCCTGGGTCTGGAATGCGTGGTCTACATGGGTGCGACCGACATCCAGCGGCAGAAGATCAACGTCTACCGGATGAAGTTGCTGGGTGCCACGGTGGTGCCGGTGCACGGCGGCTCGGCAACGCTCAAGGACGCGCTCAACGAGGCCATGCGCGACTGGGTCACCAACGTGCACGACACGTTCTACATCATCGGCACCGTTGCCGGCCCGGACCCGTATCCGCGCATGGTGCGCGATTTCAACGCCGTGGTCGGCCGCGAAGCGCGGGCGCAGATGCTGCAAGACTTCGGCCGCCTGCCGGATGCGATCACCGCCTGCGTCGGTGGTGGCAGCAACGCCATCGGCCTGTTCCACGCCTTCCTCAACGATGCCGGCGTGCGCATCGTCGGTGCCGAGGCGGCGGGCGAGG
>JAUNRQ010000072.1 GCA_030535605.1 Pseudoxanthomonas suwonensis | reverse complement strand
CCAGCATGAGCATGGAGAAGGTGAACAGCGAGATGTAGCTGAAGAAGCGCTGGTAACCCGGGTCGTCCTGCATGTAGCCGATGGTGTAGATGTGCACCAGCAGCGAGACGAACGTGACCACCACCATCATCATCGCGGTCAGCTTGTCGACCATGAAGCCGACATGGGCGGAGAAGCCGCCGACCTCGAACCACGTGTAGATGTTCTGGTTGAACGGCGACGCGCCCTGCCCCACCAGCTGCCACAGCACCCAGCCCGACAGCGCGCAGCTGATGGCCACCCCGGCGATGGTCACGGTGTGGGCACCGGCACGGCCGACTTGGCGGCCGAACAGGCCGGCCACGATGGCACCCATCAGCGGAGCCAGCACGATGATCAGCAAGTGGAGTTTTGAAAGTTCCATTGTGTGTCCGGTCGCCCGTGTTGCAGTCCAGCTGTGGTTGTCGCGATGCCGCGGCGTGGGTCAGTCCGCTGCGGGGAAATTCCCTTTTGCCCTTTCGTCCCGATGACGCCGGCCGAAAGGGTGTTGCGCCGCCATCGATGGCGGTACTGCACGGACTCCGGGGAGCCCTGCCCGCCATCCTTGGCCGGGCGTTCGGCAAGCCGCGAACCGGTGGCTCCGGAACGCGACGCGCCTGGTTGTTCCGCCGCCATCCATGGCGGTACTGCACGGGCTCCGCGGAGCCCTGCCCGGCCATCCTTGGCCGGGCGTTCGCCGTCACGCGAGCCGATGGCTCTGGAACGCGACACGCCTGGTTGTTCTGCCGCCATCCATGGCGGTACCACGCAGGCTCCGGGGAGCCCTGCCCGGCCATCCGTGGCCGGGCGTTCGGCAAGCCGCGAGCCGGTGGCTTCGGAACGCGACACGCCTGGTTGTTCTGCCGCCATCCATGGCGGTACTGCACGGGCTCCGCGGAGCCCTGCCCGGCCATCCGTGGCCGGGCGTTCGCCGTCACGCGAGCCGATGGCTCGCGAGCGTGACGGCTCACCCTTGCAGGGTGTCGATTTCTTCCACGTCGATGCTGCCCCGGTTGCGGAACAGCGTGACCAGGATGGCCAGGCCGATCGCGGCTTCCGCGGCGGCCACGGTGAGGATGAAGAACACGAAGATCTGGCCGTCCGGGTCGCCGAAGTGCCGGGAGAAGCCGATGAAGTTGATGTTCACCGCCAGCAGCAGCAGCTCCACGCACATCAGCAGGACGATGACGTTCTTGCGGTTGATGAAGATGCCGGCCAGCGAAATGCAGAACAGCACCGCGCCCAGCGTCAGGTAATGGCCCAGGGCCAGTTGGCTGATCATTGCTTGCCCTCCTCGCCTTCGGCAGGCTGCGGCTCGGCCGCCGGCAGCGGACGCTCGGCGTCCATCTTCACCATGCGCAGGCGGTCGCTGGCCTTGACCCGCGCCTGCCAGCCGGCGTTCTGGTGCTTGGTACCGCCACGCACCCGCAACGCCAGCATCACCGCGGCCACGACAGCCACGGTCAGGATCACGGCGGCGATCTCGAACGGCAGCAGGTATTCGCTGTACAGCCGGCGCGCCAGCCACACGGCGTTGGACACGCCCTGGGCTTCGGCAGGATCGGCGGCGAACCCGGTGACGGCCTTGCCGCGCACGCCGATCAACACCAGCACCTGCACCAGCATGGCGACGGCAACGATGGCGGCGACCGGCAGATAGCGCACGAACCCTTCGCGCCTGGGCGCGGCATCGATGTCCAGCATCATGACCACGAACAGGAACAGCACCATCACCGCACCGACATACACCAGCACCAGGGCGATGCCAAGGAACTCGGCACCGGCCAGGATCCAGGTGCAGGCCACCGCGAAGAAGGTCAGCACCAGCGAGAGCACCGCGTGCACGGGGTTGCGCGCGAGGATCACGCCACCGGCGGCGGCCACGGCGATCCCCGCGAACAGGTAGAAGGCGAGCAGTACGTAATCCATGCCTGGGCTTCCGTCAATCAGCGGTAGGGCGCATCGGCGGCGCGGCGTTCGGCGATTTCCGCCTCGAGCCGGTCACCGATGGCCAGCAGCTGCGGCTTGGTGAGGATGTTTTCGCCGCGGTTTTCGAAGTGGTACTCCAGCACATGGGTTTCCACGATCGAATCCACCGGGCAGCTTTCCTCGCAGAAGCCGCAGAAGATGCACTTGAACAGGTCGATGTCGTAATGCGTGGTGCGGCGGGTGCCGTCCTCGCGCGGTTCCGAATCGATGGTGATGGCCAGCGCCGGACACACCGCCTCGCACAGCTTGCAGGCGATGCAGCGCTCCTCGCCGTTGGGATAACGGCGCAACGCGTGCACACCGCGGAAGCGCGGGGACTGCGGGACCTTTTCCATCGGGTACATCAGCGTGTACTTGGGGCGGAACAGGTATTTCAGGGTCAACCACATGCCCTGGAGCAACTCCAGCAGCATGAAGCTCTTGAAGAACGAGACGACGCGGCTCATCAGCCCACTCCCCCTTGCGCGGCGCGCAACTCCGCCCCGCCGGTGACCACGCCGAAATGCACCAGCAGCACGGCCACGGCGATCCAGAAGATGGACAGCGGAATGAACACCTTCCAGCCCAGGCGCATGATCTGGTCATAGCGGAAGCGCGGGAAAGTCGCACGCAGCCAGACGATCGCGCTGGCAAAGAACAGCACCTTCAACAGCAGCCACCACCAGCCATCGACCGACAGCAACGGAATGCCCCAGCCTTGGAACGGGCTCAGCCAGCCACCGAGGAAGAACAGCGACACCAGGAAGCTGATCAGGATCATGTTGGCGTATTCGGCCAGGAAGAACAGCGCGAACTGGGAACCCGAATACTCGACCATGTGCCCGGCGACGATTTCCGATTCACCCTCGACCACGTCGAACGGCGAGCGGTTGGTCTCGGCCACGCCGGAAATGAAGTAGATGACGAACAGCGGCAGCAGCGGCCACCAGTACCAGCTGAACACGCCCCAGCGCCCGGACTGCGCCAGCACGATGTCGGTCAGGTTGAGGCTCTGCGCCATCACCAGCACGCCGACCAGGGCAAAGCCCATGGCAATCTCGTAGGACACCATCTGCGCGGCGGCACGCATGGCGCCCAGGAAGGCGTACTTGGAATTGGTCGCCCAGCCACCGAGGACCACCCCGTAGACGCCCATCGAGGTCATGGCCAGCAGGTACAGCAGGCCGGCGTTGAGGTCGGCCAGCACCATCCTCTGGTCGAACGGCACCACCGCCCACGCCGCGAAGGCCGGTGCCAGCACGATCAACGGCGCCAGCCGGTACAGCACCGGGCTGGCCTGCGTCGGCTGCACGATTTCCTTGAACAGCAGCTTGAACACGTCGGCAAAGGCCTGCAGCACGCCGAAGCCGACGTACATCGGTCCGTGGCGCACATGCATCCAGCCGATGAGCTTGCGCTCCCAGACCACGTAGAACGCCACCGCCAGGATCACCGGCACGGCGATCGCCAGGATCTTCAGCACGATCCAAAGCACCACGCCGATGTCGCCGAAGGCGAGCACCCAGTCGCGCAGCGCTTCCACCCAACCCATCATGCCGCACCTCCGATGCGCACGCGGCCACGCAGCAACGGCGCGGTGGCACCGTGGCCGGATTCGATCCAGACGCAGCCCGGCGCCACGTCCTTGCTGACACGCACCTTGAGCGTGCCGGTGCCGGAGTCGTTGCCGAACTTGCCCATGCCGCCGTCGGACAAACCGGCCGGAGCCGCGTCCTTCGGGTTGACGATGGCCAGCGGACCGGTATTGAGCGGATGCGCCTGCAGAGCCGCGGCGCGACGCACGGTGGCGTCGACGCGGTAGATGGCCGGCGCGAACGCCACTTCCAGGCCTTCGCGTGCCACCGGCGCTGCCGGCGACACTGCCGCCGTCGGTGCCGCATTGCCCTGCAGGCCCTCGCGCAGCTGTTCCAGCGTGGTGAAGTCGAAACCGGCCGCGTCAAGCAGGCCGCCGAGCGCGCGCAGCACGCGCCAGCCGGGACGGGCATCGCCGGGCAACTTGCCGGCGGCCACCGCCTGCTGCTCGATGCCATCGAGGTTGGTCAGGCGGGCGTCGATTTCCGCGAGCGTGCCGATCGGCAGGATCACGTCGGCGACCTTGCGGGTCGAGGTGCAGGCGTACTGGCTGAAGGCCACGACCTTGGCACCGGCCAGCGCGGCCAACGCCGCGGTCTGGTCGACGAAGTCCAGCCGCGGCTCGATGCCGTGGATCAGGTAGGCCGCACGCGGCTGGCGCAACATGGCCTGCGCGTCCATGGCCGACGGCACCACGCCATGCCTGGCCAGGCCCAGCGCGTTGGCGCCCTGCGGGATGCGGCACACGCGGGCGCCGGTGCGCGCGGCGAAATCATTGGCCGCTTGGCGGATGGCCGCGGCGTGCACACCACCCTCGGCAATCGCGCCGACGATCACGGCGACATTCGCCGCATCGCCAAGCTCGACCTTGGCCAGTGCCTCGGCCAGTTGCGAGGGCATCACGATGTGCTTGCCGGCGATGTCGAAGGTGAATTCGAAATCGACCGGGTTGACCACGTGCACCTTGGCACCGTCCAGTTGCGCCTGGCGCACGCGATGGTGCAGCAGCGGCAACTCGTGGCGCAGGTTGGAACCGACGATGACGATGGCATCGGCGTCGGCAATCGCGGCCACCGGCATGCCGAAGGCCTGTGCCAAGGCACCATCGGACACATCCAGCTGGGCGATGCGATGGTCGATGTTGCCGCTGCCCAAGGCCGCGGCCAGGCGGGCCAGCAGCGCTCCTTCCTCGTTGGAGGTCGACGGGTGCGCAAGGACGCCCAGCGCGTCGCCGGCATTGTCGCGGAGGATGCCGGCGGCGGCGGCCAGGGCTTCTTCCCACGACGCTTCGCGGAAGGCCTCCGCAGCATCGCCCTCGCCCACGCGAATCAACGGCTGGCGGGCGCGGTCATCGGCGTACAGGCCCTGATGGGCATAGCGGTCGCGGTCCGACAGCCAGCACTCGTTCACCGCGTCGTTGTCGCGCGGCACGGTGCGCAGCACGTCGCCACGGCGGACATGGTGGAACAGGTTGCTGCCCATGGCGTCGTGGAAACCCAGCGACGGCTTGGCCGTGAGTTCCCACGGACGTGCGCGGAAACGGAACACCTTGTTGGTCAACGCGCCGACCGGGCACACGTCGATGACGTTGCCGGACAGTTCCGTGGTCAGCGGCTTGCCGTCGTAGGTGCCGATCTGCAGGTTCTCGCCGCGCTGCATGCCGCCCAGCTCGTAGGTGCCGGCGATCTCGCCAGTGAAACGGATGCAGCGCGTGCACTGGATGCAGCGGGTCATGTCGCTGGCGACCAGCGGGCCGAAATCCTCGTCGGCCACCACGCGCTTGCGCTCGACGAAACGCGAAACCGAGCGGCCGTAGCCCATGGCCACGTCCTGCAATTCGCACTCGCCGCCCTGATCGCAGATCGGGCAGTCCAGCGGGTGGTTGATCAGCAGGAATTCCATGACGTTGCGCTGCGAGCGCAAGGCCTTGTCGGAGCGGGTGAACACCTTCATGCCGTCGGCCACCGGGGTGGCGCAGGCCGGCAGCGGCTTGGGGCTCATGCGCCCGCCCATTTCCGCTTCCACCAGACACATGCGGCAGTTGGCGGCCACGGCGAGCTTTTCGTGATAGCAGAAGCGCGGGATCGGGATGCCGGCCTTGTCGGCGGCATGGATGATCATCG
>JAUNRQ010000037.1 GCA_030535605.1 Pseudoxanthomonas suwonensis | reverse complement strand
GCGCACTTGTCTGGGGGACAAGTGGTCGTCGGTTCGAATCCGGCTACCCCGACCAATTCCCTTTGAAATCAACGACTTGCGGATTTGTCTTGCAAGTCGTTTTTTCTGCCTGCCGATCACAGGGCGGGTTCGCGAATCCGGTCGCGGACGGAGCTTCACCACCGGGCATTTCGGTTCCTTGATCGTCGCCACCGCGCAGCAGGGTTGTTGCCGCGAATGTGTGCCTGCGCGACTCCGGCGCAGCAGGCCGAGCACGCATCTGGCAACAGGCCAATGCCACCCGCCGCAGGTGGCAAGACGGTGTTGGTGTCGGGCTTTGCTGCGCCAGCTTGCCAGGACAGGACGGCAGTCGCTCGCGTGCCGCCAGTGGGGCCGGTGGCCCTGCCGTCGCCCCTTGGGGAGTGAGGCGGGCGATGGCAGGGCGACCCCGACTGGTGGTGCAGTGCTGGTGTCCATTGCAGGCGCGCTGGCGGGGCAGGTCCAGTGTTGCGTCACGCCTGGCGCGGTGGCCATGGGGCGTTGCCGCGTCGTGGCATCGGAATCGTCCGATCGTCGCTTCGGGGTGCCAGCTGTGCGGCCCGAAAGCCGGTGCCTGCAGCAGGATCAACCGAGCAGTTGGCGGATCTGTGCTGCCGCCTCATGCAGGCGGCGCTTGTCGAGATGGCCGTCGACGTTGGCCAGCAGTTCGCGGGTGGCCGCACTGCCGTCGACGTGGCCCAGACACAGCAGCACCGGCACGTGAGGCCACGCCGCCCGGATCCACGGCAGGGCGTCGGCGGCATCGAAACCGGGCAGGTGGCCATCGCAGATGACGATGTCCGGTGGCGGCCCAGTCAGGGCGTGGTCCAGATCGCTCTTGGTGTCGACCCGCTGGATGTCCGCGGCCATGCCATCAGCCAGCAGTTCCAGTGCCAGCAGCTCCGCGTCGTCGCTGCTGTCCTCGATGAGCAGGACGCGAACGCTGGCGGCGTTCAATCCAGTGGTGCCTCGTTGATGACCGCCCAGAAGCGCCCGAGGGTCTTGACCGATTCGAAGAACTGCTGGATATCGACCGGCTTGACCACGTAGGCGTTGACGCCCAGGTCCCAGCTTTGCGCCATGTCGCTTTCTTCGCGGGAGGAGGTGAGGATGACCACGGGAAGGCGTCTGAACTGCTCTTCCGCACGCAGCATCTTCAGGGTTTCCAGACCGTCCATGCGCGGCATCTTGATGTCCAGCAGCAGCACGGCCGGCTCGCCCGGGGTGCGGTCGGCGAAACGGCCGCGGCGGTGCAGGTAGTCCAGCACTTCCACGCCGTCCTCGACATGGACGATCGGATTGGCGAGGTTGGCTTCACGCAGCGCGTCGATTGCCATTTCGGCATCGGGCGGGCTGTCTTCGGCCAGCAGGATGGGACGGATATCCTTCATGGTGCATCGTTACCTTGCAGAGGGGATTGGGAAAGCGACCGCTCCGGGTTGTCCAGCATAGCCGGCAGAACGAAGCGCAGGGTAGTGCCTTCGCCGACCGCGGAGGTGGCGTCGATCCGGCCGCCGTGGCGCAGGATCACCCGGCGGGTGCTGGCCAGGCCGATGCCGGTACCGGGGAACTCGCTCGCGCGGTGCATGCGCTGGAAGACGCCGAACAGCTTGCCGGCATAGGCCATGTCGAAGCCGACGCCGTTGTCGATGACGCGGAACTCGTGGCTGCCGTCCTCCAGCCGCACGTGGCGCACCTGGATGCGGCTGGGCTTGCTGGGTGCGCTGTACTTGACCGCGTTGCCGAGCACGTTGAGCCAGACCTGGCGCATCATGTTCTCGTCGGCGATCAGGATCGGCAGCGGATCGATGTCCCATTCGATCTGCCGCTGCGGATCTTCCGCGAGGGCGTTGGCCTCGAGCATCGAGCGGGTCTCTGCGACCATCGATTGCATGTCCAGGGCCTGCAGGCGCATCGCGCTGCGGCCCAGCCGCGAATACACCAGCAAGTCATCGATCAGCGAGGCCATGCGCTTGGCCGAGGACTGGATGGTGGCCAGATAGTGGCGGGTCTGCTCGTCGGCGTCGTCGCCGAGCGTGCGCTGCAGCTTGTCGGAGAAACCGGCGATATGACGCAACGGCGCACGCAAGTCGTGAGAAACCGAATAGCTGAAGGCCTCCAGCTCGCGGTTGACCTCGGAGACCTGTTCCACCTTGCCTTCCAGCTGGTGGTTGAGTTCGCTGATCTCGCGTTCGGCTGCCTTGCGCGAACTGACGTCGTTGACGGTCAGCAGGGTGACGTCGCCGCCGCGGTCGGGCAGCGACATGCGGCGCGCGTTCAGCAGCATGGTGCGTGTGCTGCCATCGGCGACCTGCTGGTCCAGTTCGAAATCCCACAGTTCGCGGCCATCGGCCTGCACTTCGTGCAGGCGCTGCAGTACTTCGTCCTGATCCCAGGCGCCCTCGCCGACGCTCTCCAGCGGCGGGCCGACAAGGCTGGCAGGGGATTCCTGAAGTCCGTACATGCGCGCAAACGCCTGGTTGTACTGCACGATCCGCTGCTGGTCGTCGAGCACCACGATGGGGTCGTACACGGTCTGCAGCACGGCCATGGCGCGGGCGTTGCTGGCCTGCAAAGAGCGTTCGATGCGGGTCTGTTCGCGCAGGTTCCGGTAAAGCAGCCAGATCAACAGCAAAAGCAGCAACAGCTGTGCGGTCACCGCGGCCAAGCGGACACCGCTCAACCAGCGTTGCAGCCGCTGCGCCTCCTCCTGGCGCTCGGCAACCAGCCGGTGCTGGTTGCTGACCAGGTCTTCGACCAGGTCACGCACCGGCAGTTCATCCAGCATGCGCAGCGCCAGATCGCGGCGCTCGTCCAGATCCGCCGTGCCGCGGATGCGATCGGTCAGCTCGCGCCGATGCCGGGCAGTGGCCTGCAGCATGCCGATGCGCACCTGCTGCTCGGGAATGTCGCGGGTGATCGCCAGCAGGCGCTCGAAGCCCTGGTCGATCTGCTGCGTGCTCTGCTCGATGCGCTCCTGCACCGGCGCGATGTCGATGCCACTGGCAAGCGCCAGCGTCGCCGCTTCCAGGTCGCGGATGTTCATTGCCAGCACGTTGGCGCCGGCCTCGACCTCGTGACCATGCGCAACCAGGCTGGTCGCCTGAAGCGCCTGCGTGGTCAACCGGCTCTTGATGACGGCCGGCACGGTGATGATCAGGGCCACCAGCACCATCAGCGTGAACAGACGCCTGCCGGTCATTGCACTCCTCGGGTTCGCGTCGGGTCGCGGTCGTCCAGCGGCGCATGATGCCGGCGCCGCCGTGGTGATGCAATGAAGAGGCGCCGCCGCCCGAGGATGGTGCGGTCTAGACTATGCAGATGAGCGAGACCCTGACGCCGCTGGCCAACCACGTGCTGATCGCGCTGCCCGCGCTGGCTGACCCGAACTTTTCCCGCAGCATGACCCTGGTCTGCCAGCACGACCAGGAAGGCGCCATGGGAATCGTGCTCAATCGCCGCTCCGAATACACGCTGGGCGAGGTGTTCCGGCAGATGCAGATCGAAAGCGACGACGAGGCGCTGTGTGCCCGGACCGTCCTCGCCGGTGGTCCGGTCCATCCGGAGCGTGGTTTCGTCGTGCATGACGGTGCTGGCGGCTGGGATTCCAGCCTGCAAGTGGCCGATGCGGTGTTCGTGACCACCTCGCGCGACGTGCTCGAAGCGATGGCCCGTGGCGAGGGGCCTGCCAACGCGGTGGTGGCGCTGGGGTGTGCCGGTTGGGGCGCGGGGCAGCTGGAGCACGAACTCGCCGAGAACAGCTGGTTGACCGCACCGGCCGATGCCAGGCTGTTGTTCGAATTGCCGCTGGCCAAGCGCTGGCAGGCGGCCGCGCGCCGCATCGGCGTGGATGTGACGATGGTGCCCGACTATGCCGGCCATGCCTGAGCGCGCGGCTGCCGCGATTGCCGCCGACGCCAGCGTGCTCGGTTTCGACGTGGGCGCACGCCGGATCGGCGTGGCCGTGGGCAACGGGCTGACCGGCGCACGCGCGCTGGCGGTGGTCGATGTCCACGACGGCCGCGTGGACTGGACCGCGGTGGAACGGCTGGCGCGCGACTGGCGGCCGGGTGGTTGCGTGGTGGGCGATCCCATGACCCTGGACGGTGGTGACCAGCCGATCCGCGCCCGCGCCCATGCGTTTGCCCGGGAACTGGCATCCCGCTTGCGCGTTCCGGTGGTGCTGGTGGACGAGCGCAGTTCCTCCGTCGAGGCTGCGCGACGCTTTGCCCGCCAACGCGCCGAAGGCAGCCGTCGCCGGCGTGATGCCGCGGTGCTGGACGCCGAGTCCGCCGCCATCATCATCGAACGCTGGCTGGAAGCCCCGGCCGATGCACGAGCCGTCGGGGAGGCGGCCGACCATGCGTGAACCGGAGACTGCCGCCTTGCAATGCGATGCCGACGGCCGGATGCGCCACTTGCTGGACATCAATGGTCTTTCGCGCGAGCAACTGGACGCGCTGCTGCAGCGCGCGCAGGCATTCGCAGAGAGCGATGCCGACATGCGCGCCGTGCTGGCGGGCATCGCGGTGTGCACCCTGTTTTTCGAGCCTTCCACCCGCACGCGCCTGAGCTTCCAGCGCGCTGCGCAGCGACTGGGTGCCGACGTGCTCGGTTTCGAAGCGGCGACCTCGTCCACCACCAAGGGCGAGACGTCGCTGGACACGCTGAAGAACATCGAGGCAATGGGCGTGCGAGGTTTCGTCGTGCGTGCCCGCGAGGATGGCGCGGTAGCCGCGCTGGCAGCCCGGGTCGGCGAGGGAACCGCGCTGGTGAATGCCGGGGACGGACGCAGCGCGCACCCGACCCAGGGCCTGCTGGACATGCTGACCTTGCGCCAGGCCAAGGGCGCGGACTTCTCGCCGTTGAAGGTCGCGATCATCGGCGACATCCGCCACTCGCGCGTGGCGCGCAGTGACCTGCATGCGCTGCGGCTGCTGGGTGCCGGCGAGATCCGCGCGTGCGGTCCGGCCAGCCTGTTGCCGAATGACGACACCCTGGCCGGCTGCATTGTCACCGCCGATGCCGACGCCGCGGTCGAGGGTGCGGATGCGGTCATGCTGCTGCGCCTGCAGCGCGAACGCATGGAAGACGGCCTGGTGCCCTCGCTGGAGGGGTACCACCGTGACTACGGCCTGGATGTCGCGCGCCTGCGCCGCGCCGCGCCGGACGCGGTGGTGCTGCATCCGGGTCCGATGAATCGTGGCGTGGAAATCAGCGACGAAGTCGCCGACGGTCCGCAGTCGCTGGTCCTTCGTCAGGTCGCCAATGGCGTGGCCGTGCGCATGGCGGTGCTGGAAGCGCTGCTCGCGCCGGTGTCTTCACCAACGCGTTCCTGAGCGTCGGCGGGCGGCGACCGCCATTGACGTGGCGGACTGGTCGCGCCCCCGAGCGCTGTCAACGGTGCTGCAGCGTCAAGGCATGGCGTGCGGCCGCGCGGCCGGCGATCAGGCCGCTGGCGAAGCTGGCCTGCAACAAATAGCCGCCGGTCGGCGCTTCCCAGTCCAGCATTTCGCCGGCACAGAACACGCCAGGCCGCTCGCGAAGCATCAGCGCATCGTCCAGCGCCTCCAGTTGCACGCCGCCGGCCGTGCTGATGGCCTCGGCCATCGGGCGGGGCCGGCGCAACCTCAGTGGCAAATGCTTGATGGCGGCGACGACGCGTGGCAGATCGGAAGCGGCATCGCGACCGAGCGCTTCGAACAGCAAGGCGACCTGCACCGGCCCCAGTCCCGCCTGACGCCGCAGGTGCTCGCCGAAACTGCGACCGCCGCGGGGGCGCGAGAGCGCCGCCAGCAGCCGCTCGGCGTCGCGACCGGGTGCAAGATCCAGATGCAGCACGGCCTGGCAATCGCGGGCGATGACGTCACGCAGGTCGGCGGAAGCTGCATAGATCAGGCTGCCTTCGATGCCGTCCTCGCTGATCACGCACTCGCCCTGAAGGACGTGCGCGTGGCCGTGCTCGTCGGTCCAATGGGCGATGACCGGCTTCAACGGGGACCCGGCGAAGCGTTGCCGCAGGTACGGGCTCCAGTCGATGTCGAAGCCGCAATTGGCCGGCTGCAGGGTACGGATCGCGATGCCGGCATGCGACAAGGTGCTGGTCCAGGTGCCGTCGGAGCCCAGTTGTGGCCAGCTGCCACCGCCCAGTGCCAGCACGGTGGCCGCTGCTTGCCGACGCTGCTCGCCGTCGCCGGTGGCAAAGCGCAGCGCGCCGTCGGCATCCCAGCCCAGCCAGCGGTGCTGGACATGGAAGCGCACGCCTGATTCACGCAGGCGGCGCACCCAGCCGCGCAGCAGCGGCGCGGCCTTGCGGTCGTCGGGGAAGACGCGCCCGGAACTGCCGATGTAGGTGCTCACCCCAAGCTCCGCCGCCCATTCGCGCAGTGCTTGGGCATCGAACGCATCCAGCCACCGGCCGACGGCGTCGGCGCGTTCGCGATAGCGGGCATCGAAGGCGGGGCGCGGCTCGCCGTGGGTGAGATTCAGTCCGCCCTTGCCGGCGATCAGGAACTTGCGCCCGACCGAGCCCATGGCTTCGAACAGGTCCACGTCCACGCCAGCCGACCGCGCCACCTCGGCGGCCATCAGCCCTGCGGGGCCACCGCCGATGATGGCAATGCCCGGCAGCTGGGTCGGTGGCGTGTCGTCGGGCATGCGCGGTGTCCGGATTCGGCGGTCGAGTGGAGCTTGCTCCGCTGGACGGACGCTGCTGTCAGTGCAGCAGGAACAGCGTCGCCAGGCCAAGGAAACTCAGGAAGCCCATCACGTCGGTGACGGCCGTCACCACCACCGTGCCGGCCACCGCCGGGTCGACGTTCATGCGCTTGAGCAACAGCGGCACCAGCACGCCGGCGAATGCGGCGAAGCTGAAGTTGATGATCATGGCCGCGGCGATCACCAGCGACAACTCCCAGTCGCGGAACCAGGCCAGTGCGATCAGGCCTACCAGCCCGCCGATCAGGACACCATTGATCAACGCCACGCGAATCTCCTTCCACATCAGGATGCGTGCGTTGCTGCCACCGACCTGGCCTAGCGCCAGGCCCCGAACCATCAGCGTCAGCACCTGCACCGCGGCGTTGCCGCCGATGCCGGCGACGATCGGCATCAACACCGCCAGCGCCACGATCTTCTCGATGGTGCCCTCGAACTGGCCGATCACGCTGGCCGCGAGGAAGGCCGTGCACAGGTTGATGCCCAGCCACACCACGCGGCCGCGCACGGCGCGGGGAACCGGGGAGAACAGATCCTCGTCCTCGTCCAGGCCGGCGGCGGACAGCGCCTGGTGCTCGGCCTGCTCGCGAATGATGTCGAGCACGTCGTCGACGGTGATGCGGCCCAGCAGCACGTTGCCATCGTCAACCACCGGTGCCGAAACCCAGTCATGGTCCGAGAACTGGCGGGCCACCTCCTGCGCGGTTTCGTCGACGTGGATCGAGTCCAGTTCGTCGTCGATCAGCTGGTTCAGTGGCGTGCCCGGATCGTGGGTCACCAGGTCCTGCAGCGCGACCCAGCCAAGCAGCTGGTGGCGACGGTTGACCACGTACAGGTGGTCGGTGTTGTCGGGCAACTCGCCACGGAGGCGCAGGTAACGCAGCACCACGTCGACGTTGGTGTCGGCACGCACGGTGACCACGTCCGGGTTCATCAGGCGGCCGGCGGTGTCCTCGTCGTAGGACAGCACCTGCTCCAGGCGGTCGCGGTTCTCGCGGTCCATCGCCACCAGCACCTGCTCGATCACCGCGTCCGGCAGGTCCTCGACCAGGTCGGCGAGGTCATCGATGTCCAGGTCTTCGACCGCGGCCACCAACTCGTCGGTGTCCATGTCCGCGATCAGGCTTTCGCGGACCTCGTCGCCCACGTGCAGCAGCACTTCACCGTCGTCTTCGGCATCCACCAGACCCCAGACCACGCTGCGTTGCGCCGGTGGCAGCGATTCCAGCAGGTTGCCGATCTCCGCCGGTGCCAGGGTGTTGACCATGCGCCGGACAGGGCCGAGCCGCCCGCTGTCCAGGGCATCGGACAGCAGGCGCAACTGGCGCGCGGTCTTGTCGTGGCGGATGGCATCGGCCATGGGCGCGGTTCCGTGACGGGGCGGGGCGCGGCCGTGCGCTCGGGCGCGACTGCACAGGGCGACGTCGTGCCCGGCAGGCGCGACGGATCAGGCGTTCATGCGCAGCATTATCGCGCGAGCACCGCCGGCTCTGCTAGATGTGCAAACCGGTGACGTTGTTCACCGGGAGCGGGATGCGGACGCTGCCGGGGATCTCGTCGCCACTGGCTGCGCACGCTGCAGCCATCGGGATACCGCCGCGGTATCGGCGCAGCGCAGCAGGCTGGCGCAACGGCGTCGCAGCGCGGCGATGTCGCTTTCGCGGATCGCCTGGCGTACCGGCAACAGGCTGGCCGGATGCATGCTGAGTTCGCCGATGCCCAGTGCCAGCAACATCGGTGTCAGCGCCGGATCGCCGGCCATTTCGCCACACAGTGCCAGTGGCACCCGATGCCGGGCAGCGGTATCGACGATCAGTCGCAACAACCGCGGCACCGCCGGGTGCAGCGGCGTGGACAGCGGGCCGAGGGCTTCATTGCCGCGGTCCACCGCCAACAGGTATTGCAGCAGGTCGTTGCTGCCGATGCTGAGGAAGTCGCACTGACCGATGAAGCCGGACAGCCCCAGTGCCGCGGCGGGCACTTCGATCATCGCGCCCAACGGAATGCTGGCAGCAGTAGCGTGCCCGGCCGCGCGCACCGCCTCGACGGCCAGTTGCAGCCGTTGCCGAACGGCACGCATCTCCTCGCCGTTGCTCACCATGGGCACCAACACCCGCACCGGACCCCAGGCCGACGCGCGGGCGATCGCACGCAGTTGCGTGTCCAGCAGGTGAGGGTGCGCCAGCGACAGGCGAACACCACGCATGCCGAGGGCCGGGTTGGGTTCGTCGGGCAGCATCAGTCCACTGGCGTCGGCCTTGTCTGCGCCCAGATCAAGCGTGCGGATGGTGACGGTGCGTCCGGTCATGCCCAGCACCAGTTCGCGGTAGGCGCGGAACTGGGTGTCTTCATCCGGCAGCGATCGCCGACCCAGGAACAGGAATTCGGTGCGATACAACCCGACGCCCGCGGCGCCGAGCGCATGGCCATGCGCCACGTCCTGAACCGATTCGGCGTTCGCCCAAAGCCGGACGTCGACGCCGTCCACGCTGCGGCTGGGCTCGCGCCGCAAGCGGTTGAGCTGGCGAATTTCGCGCTTGTGCGCCTGCCGCCGCGCATGGTGGCGGCGCAGGTCGTCGGCGGAGGGCTCGACGATCACCTCGCCGCTGTCACCGTCCACCGCCAGCACGTCGCCATCGTTGATCTGCAGCAGGGCCTGGCTGGTGCCGGTGACCAGCGGCAACTGCAGGCTGCGGGCGAGGATCGCCACGTGCGACAACGGGCTGCCGGCGGCAGTGACCACCGCGAGCACGCCCTGGGCCTGCAGTCGCGCCAGCTCGGCCGGTGCGACGGTGTCCGCGATCAGGATGTCGCCGGCGACCGGTTGCAGGGTGTCGTCGTGGCGATGCAGTGCCGCATGGATGCGACCGATGACCAGGTCGATGTCCTCGATGCGCGCGCGCAGGTACGGATCGTCCATGTCGCCGAAGGCCGCCGCCAGGCGGTCGCGCTCCGCGCGCAGGGCGGAGTCGGCGCCTTGGCCACCGCGGATCCGCGTGTCCAGCCCGCGGCGCAACTCCGGGTCGTCCAGCAGCAAGGCGTGGACGTCGAGGAACTCGCCGACTTCCCGTGACAACGTGCCCTGTTGCAGCCGCCCGCGCAGGGTGCGGATCTCCTCGCGGACCGCATCGATGGCCTGCGCCAGACGCCGCAGTTCCCCGCTGATCTGCGCTGGCCCGATTCGCTGGTCCTCGACCTCCAGCCGATGCGGCAGCCGCACCCGCGCGCGGCCCAGCGCGTTGCCGCGCGATGCGCCGTGCCCGCTCAGGCGCCGCCGCATCAGCTGTCCTCGTCGAATCGTCGCTCGAACAGCGCCGTCGCTTCTTCGATCGCGGCGGCGGCGTCATCGCCGTCGGCACGCAGCAGCACGCTGGTACCGGGCCCGGCCGCCAGCAGCATCACCCCCATGATGCTCTTGGCGTTGACCTCGCGCCCCTTGGCCGCAAGCGTGACCGTGCTGCGGTAGCGGGACATGGCCTGCACCAGCTTGGCGCTGGCGCGCGCGTGCAGGCCGAGCCGATTGGTGAGCAGCAGTTCGCGTTCCATCACTCCGGCGGTCTCCGTGGTCAGGCGTCGTCCAGCAGCACGCCGTTGCGTGCCCCGGCGGCGGCCACCGCCGGCAGTTCCGCCAGCGGCAACTCGCTGTAGTTCATCACCCGCAGCAGCATCGGCAAGCCCAGGCCGGATACCCGGCGCACGGGCGTGCCCAGTTGCGCGAGGCGCGCGGCAAGATTGCTGGGACTGGCGCCGTAGACGTCGGTCAGCAGCAACACGCCCTCGCCGCCGTCCACCGTGCGCAGCGCGGCGCTGGCTGCGGGCAGCAGCGCGTCGAGGTCCGCGTCCAATGGCACTTCGAGCGCTTCGCAGCGCAGCGGCAGTTGGCGCAGCAGCCGGGTGGCCACGGCAAGGATGGCCGGGCCGATGCCTTCATGGGTCACGAGGAGGATGCCGACGCTCATGCGATGACGTTAGCAGACGGGCAGGATCGCCGTGAAGCGCCGTCGCCGGTTTTCGAGCGTTGGTGTGCCGATTCAATCCAGTTCGCGATGCTGCACCGCGACTTCGGGCCAGTCCTGGGCGAGGAAATGCTCGGCAAGGCGCTCCGCCAAGTAGACGGAGCGGTGCCGTCCGCCGCTGCAGCCAATGCCCACGGTGATGTAGCTGCGGGTCTCGTTGCGCAGCCGAGGCAGCCAGGTGTCGAGGAAGCCGCTGACCTGCTTCAGGTACAGCACCACGTCGGACTGGTCGCGGAAGTAGTCGCGCACCGCGGAGTCACGGCCGGACAGCGGCCGCAATGCCGGGTCCCAGTGCGGGTTCGGCAGCACGCGGGCGTCGAACAGGAAGTCGGCGTTGATCGGGATGCCGTGGCGGTAGGCGAACGATTCGATCAGCAGCAACGGCGAGTTGGAGGCGCCCAGGCGCATTTCGGTGATGATGCGCCGACGCAGTTGGTGGACATTGAGCTCGGTGGTGTCGATCACCGTGTCCGCCAGTTGCCGCAGCGGCTTGACTACCTGGCGTTCCAGCGCCAGCGCATCGCGCAACGACAGCGGCCCGAGCTGGCTCAGCGGATGCCGCCGCCGGGTGTCGGCGAAGCGCTTGAGCAGCGCTTCCTCGCTGGCGTCGAAGAACACCAGATGGGTTTCGCGGCCCTGTGCACCGACTTCCGACAGCCAGTGCGGCAGTGCCGCCAGGTCCATGCTCTGGTTGCGCACGTCGATGCCGACCGCCAGCTTCGCCGGGCTGTCCTCGGTGCCGGTGAAGCCGCGGATGAAATCCGGAAGCAATGGCGCCGGCAGGTTGTCGGTGCAGTAGTAGCCCATGTCCTCGAAGGTGTTCAGCGCGACCGACTTGCCGGAGCCGGACATGCCGCTGACGATCACCAGCTGCGGGGTTTCGTCGGCCGGTCCCCTGCCGGGATCGCTGCTGTTGCGCACGGGCATGTTTTCGATCACGGGCCTTCTCCCCGTTCCAGGAAATGCGTGTGCCGGGCCATGAACGCCGCGGCCGGATCCACCCCCTTGGTGCGCAGGATGTGCATGCGGGTGGCGGCTTCGGTCATCACCGCGAGGTTGCGTCCGGGCATCACCGGAAGGGTGATCACGGGCACGTCCAGGTCAAGCACGCGGCGGCTGCCGAGGTTGCCGGTGAGTCGGGCCATGCCATCGGGCTCGGGTTCCAGTTGTGGACGGGTGAGGTGCACGATCAGCCGAAGATACTTGTTCCGCTTGACTGCCGTGTCACCGAACATCTCGCGGATGTCCAGCACGCCCACGCCACGCAGTTCCAGCATGTCCTGCAGCAGCTCCGGGCAGGTGCCGTCGAGCACGTCCGGGGCGATCTGGGTGAATTCCGGAGCGTCGTCGGCGACCAGGCGGTGGCCGCGGGTCAGCAGTTCCAGCGCCAGCTCGCTTTTGCCGGCCCCGGATTCGCCGGTGATCAGCACGCCGATCGAATAGATTTCCATGAACACGCCATGCAGGGTGACGCGCGGCGCCAGCGTGCGCGCCATGTGGTACTGGATGTGGTTGAGCAGTTCGTGGCCGCGTCGCGGCGAGTTCCACAGCGGCGTGCCGGACTCGTCGGCGGCTTCGGCCAGATCGTCCGGGCAGTCCTGGTCCTTGCTGATGACCACCGCCAGCGGGCCTTCCCCCATCATCCGCTGGATGCGCTCCCAACGCATGCGAGCATCCAGCCCATCCAGCCAGCCCAGTTCCTCGGTGCCGAGGATCTGCACCCGGTTCGGGTAGATCATGTTGAGATAGCCGGCCAGCGACGGTCGCCGGGCGACCGTCTCGGTGGCTTCCAGCACGCGCCCGGCACCGGCGTGGCCGGCGATCCATCGCAGTTGCAGGCGCTCGTGCAACTGGTCGAACAGTTCCTGCGCGCTGATGCGCATGCTCATCGTCCCGATTCCTTCCGTGGCGGCGTCGCGCGTGTCGGCACCGGCTCAGCCGGACTGGCTGCCGCGTGCCAGGCCAATGCCGCGCTGCTGCACCACGTGCTTGCCCTTGTGCTTGAGCAGCAGGCGGTCGAGCTTGTCGGCCAGCTGGTCGATGGCGGCGTACATGTCGTGGGCCACGGCCTCGGTGTGCAGTTTGTGGCCGGGCACGTTGACCGTTGCCTCGGCCTTGAACGCTGGCTTGTCCTGGGCGATCTGCACGCGGATGTCCGATTCACCACCGAAGTGTCGTTGCAGCCGGCGCAGCTTGCCGGTCACGTAGTCATGCAGTGCCGGTGTGACATCCATCTGCTGTCCGTGGATTTCAACGCGCATCGCAAGCCTCCGGTGGTGGTTGGTCGAGTTTCCAGCATGGCCCATCCGCGGCACGAAGGGTAGGGGGGGTTGCCGGGCTCAGCCCAAGCGCACGCGTTGCTGCGAGGAATCAATGCCGATCGCCTCGCGGTACTTGGCCACGGTGCGCCGCGCAACGTTGATGCCGCGTTCGGACAGCGTCCGCGCCAGATGCGCGTCCGACAGCGGTTTGCGCGGGTCCTCGGCCGCCACCAGCGCGCGGATCATTTCCTGGATTGCGGTGCTGGAGGCCTCGCCGGCCTCGCCCCCCGCCACGCCGGAGGCGAAGAAGTCGCGCAGTGCCACGGTCCCGCGCGGCGTGCGCGCGTACTTGCCGGCAATCGCCCGCGAGACGGTGGATTCGTGCAGGTCCACCTGCGCGGCGATTTCGCGCAGCGTCAACGGCCGCAATGCCCGCGGGCCGTACTCGAGGAACGCCGACTGCTCGCGCAGCAGGCAGTTGACGATCTTCAGCAGCGTCTGGCCGCGGCTCTCCAGGTTCTTCAGGAGCCAGCGCGCCTCTTGCAGGTGGCCGCGCAGGTAGCGGCCGTCGTCGCCGGAGCTGCTGGCGGCCAGTTGCTCGTAGGCGCGATGGATGCCCAGTCGCGCCAGCGGATCGCGCGACAGGCGCACGGTCCAGACGCCGTGCTGGCGCCCGATGACGCAGTCGGGAACGACGTAACAGTCCTGCGGGAGCGCGCCATGGCGCGCGCCGGGACGCGGGTCGAGGCCGCGAAGCAGTTGCAGTGCCTGTTCGACATCGGCCACCGCCGCATCCAGCCTGCGGGCCAGGCCTTCGGCACCGGCTTTCGGCAGGTGTTCCAGGTCGCCCTCGGCGATGCGCAGCGCCAGCGCGTGGCCGGGCGTATCCGGCGAGCGGCGCAGCAGTTGCAGTCGCAGGCACTCGCCCAGGTCGCGGGCACCGACCCCGGCCGGGTCCATCGACTGCACCAGCCGCAGGTTGCGGGCAAGGTCGTCATCGTCTGCTTGAATGCCGTGCGGCAGGTTGCTGGTGATCTCGTCGGGCGGATCGCGCAGGTAGCCGTCCTCGTCGATGGACTCGATCAGGGCCAGCGCGATGTGGCAGTCACGTTCGTTGCAAGGTGCCAGATGCAGTTGCCACAACAGGTGGTCCTGCAGGGTGCCTTCGTCGGCCAACTGCTCGGTCGCATCATCCGGACGATGGCCGCTGCGCTCCCAGGCGAAGTCGCTCGCGCCCTCCCAGTCGTTGCCGTGTGCGGCGTCGCCATTGCCGGCGGTCGCCGGCGGATCGGCGGGCTCGCCTTGGTGGCGTACGTCGACCGGCGGCGTGGTGACGGCGGCGTCCTCGATCCACTCCAGCAGCGGGTTGCTTTCCACCGCCGCGCTGATTTCCGCTTCCAGGTCCAGTACAGGCAGTTGCAGCAAGTGCAATGCCTGCCGCAACTGGGGCGTGAGCACCAGTTGCTGGCCGAGCGAAGTTTGCAGGCGGGGTTTCATCCTGATCCTTGCCTTGCGCCGATGGATGACGGCGCACCCGAATCACAGGCGGAACGAATCCCCCAGGTACACGCGACGCACGTCGGGATTGGCCAGCAGCGCCTGTGGCGCCCCTTGGGCCAGAACACTGCCTTCGTTGAGGATATACGCCCGGTCGCAGATCCCCAAGGTTTCGCGGACGTTGTGGTCGGTGATCAACACGCCGATGCCGCGTTGCTTGAGGTGGGCAACGATTTTCTGGATTTCCCCGATCGAGATCGGGTCGACGCCGGCGAAGGGTTCGTCCAGCAGCATCAGCCGCGGCCGTGCCGCCAGCGCGCGGGCGATCTCCACCCGTCGGCGTTCACCGCCGGACAGGCTGGCACCGGTCTGCCCGGCGACATGCGTGACCTGCAGTTCTTCCAGCAGCGATTCCTGTTCGCGGCGGATTCCGGCCTTGTCCAGATCCTTGCGCAACTCCAGCACCAGGCGGATGTTGTCGGCCACGGTGAGCTTGCGGAACACCGACGGTTCCTGCGGCAGGTAGCCGACGCCACGCTTGGCGCGCACGTACATCGGCTCGCCGGTGATGTCGGTGCCGTCCAGGACGATGCGTCCGGCATCCGCCGGCACCAGCCCGACGATCATGTAGAAACAGGTGGTCTTGCCGGCACCGTTGGGGCCGAGCAGGCCGACGACTTCGCCGGCATCCAGGGTCAGGCCGAAGTCGCTGACGACCTCGCGCTGCCGGTAGCTCTTGCGCAACCCCTCCGCCAGCAGCATCAGTTGCCGCCCTGCTGGGTCGCGCGCGGCTGGATGGTCATGCGCACGCGGCCGCTGCCTTCGCCGCCGCTCTGTACCTGGCCGGTGACCATGTTGTAGGTCACCCGTTCGCCGCTGAGGCTGCCGCGCGGCTGCTCCACGCGCACGTTGCCGGTGAATACCGCGATCTCGCTCTGGTGGTTGTAGTCGATCTGCGCGGCGCGCACGTTCATCGGCGTGCCGTCGTCCATCTGCTGGCGCAGCGTGGCGGGGCTGCCGTGCAGCACCACCCGGGCGATGTCGCCGCCACCGGTCTGGTGGATGTCGGCCCGATCGGCACGGATGTTCAGCGTGCCCTGGACGATGGTCACGTTGCCGCGCAACACGGACGGCCGCGAACCGTCGGTGGCGTAGTCGCCGGTGTCGGCGTCGATGACCATCTGCTGGTTGCGGTCGGAGCGGCGGGCTTCGGCCGGCAGCGACAGCCCGGCGAGCAGTGCCAAGCCAAGCAGTATGCCGGCCAGCGGCAGGCGGGCGTGGTTGCGCGTGGATTCAGCGGGACGGGACATAGCGGCCTTTCACTTCCGATTGGAGGGTGACGCGGTTTTCCGACAGCAGCGCTTCCATGCCGCGGCCGGTCATTGTAGAACCGGGTTGCACCAGCGTGACGACGTCATCGGAGCTTGCCCGACGCTGGCGTGGGTAGACGTTCAGCCGGCCGGTGTTCATGGTCAGCTGGCGCGTGCCGCCTTCCGGACTGGTGCCGACCACCTCGCCCCGCAGGCGCACCTCTTCCTGGTCATCACTGACCCATCCGCTTCGCGCCCGCAGTTCCCAGTGTTCGCCGGGGACGTCGGTGGAGGGCAGCAGGAACAGCGGCTCCTTCAGCTCCAGCGTACGTGCGCCGGGAGTTTCCTGCAGGTGCGGGGCATGCACGGCGAAGGATTCCTTGCCGTTCTCGTCCAGCGCGATCAGTTCGAAATCGTGCAACACGTAGCCGGAACGCTCCTCGGCGACCTTTGCCTGCACCGCGGCCGGGCGCTTCTGCCACAACAGCAGGCCGGTGACGGCGGCGCCCAGTACCAGCAGGGTGACGACGATCCAGCGGACGTTCATTGCGCGCCTCCGAAGCCTTCCAATGCGGCGTTGGCGTGGCCCTGCGCCAGCAGCAGCAGGTCGCACAACTCGCGTACCGCGCCATGGCCACCGGGACGGGTGCTGGTGAAGTGGACACGGTCGTGGAGCCACGGGTGGCAATTGGCCGGTGCGGCGGCGAGGCCGGCGAGGGCCAGCGCCGGCAGGTCGACCAGGTCATCGCCCATGAACGCGACCTGCCCGGCGGCCAGCCCACGGCGGGCGAGCATCTCCTGCACGCAGGCACGCTTGTCCTTGATGCGGGTGTGCGCCTCGGCACCGAGTTCCGCCGCGCGGCGCTCGGCGACCGGACTGTGGCGGGCGGTGACGAAGGCCACGTCGATGCCGTGACGGCGCAGCAGCGCGATGCCCAGGCCGTCATGCACGTGGAAGCGCTTGCTCTCGCGACCGTCTTCGTCGAAGTCGATGCTGCCATCGGTCAAGGTGCCGTCCACGTCCAGGCACAGCAGCGCAATGCGCCGGGCGCGCGCCAGCAGGGCTTCGGGGTGGTTGTACTCGATGCTCAAGGCAGGCTCCGGCAGAACGATCAGACCACGCGGGCGCGCAGCAGGTCATGGATGTTGAGGGCGCCGACCACCCGCTTCTCGGCGTCGGTGACGATCAGCGCGCTGATCTTGTGCGCTTCCATCATTTGCGCCGCCTCCACCGCCAGCGCGTCGGCGCCGATGGTCCGTGGCGTGCGGGTCATGACCTCGGCGATCGGCGTGTTGCGCGGGTCCAGTCCAGCATCGTCCAGGCTGCGGCGCAGGTCGCCGTCGGTGTACATGCCCAGCAGGCGCCCCTCGGCGTCGACCACGGTGGTCATCCCCAGCCGCTTGCGGCTCATTTCCATCAGCGCCTGGCTGACGGTGGCCGAGGCATCGACGCGTGGCACGGCTTCGCCGGTGTGCATCACGTCGGTGATGTGCAGCAGCAGGCGGCGGCCCAGCGCGCCGGCCGGGTGGGAACGGGCGAAGTCGTCGGCGGTGAAGCCGCGCGCTTCCAGCAACGCCACCGCCAGCGCATCGCCCACGGCCAGCGTGGCCGTGGTGCTGGAGGTCGGTGCCAGCGCCAGCGGACAGGCTTCGGTCGGCACGCTCACGTCCAGGTGCACGTCGGCGGCCCGCGCCAGACTGGATTCCGCTCGCCCGGTCATCGCCACCAGGCGGTTGCCCTGGCGACCGAGGATCGGCAGCAGCATCAGCAACTCGTCGGATTCGCCGGAGTACGACAGCGCCAGCACCACGTCGGCGTCGGTGATCATGCCCAGGTCGCCGTGACCGGCCTCGCCCGGATGCACGAAGAAGGCCGGCGTGCCGGTGGATGCCAGGGTCGCGGCGATCTTGCGCGCGATGTGCCCGGACTTGCCCATCCCCGAACACACCACCCGGCCGCGGCATTCCAGCAGCAATGCACACGCCGCGCCGAAGGCGCCGTCGATGCGGGCCGCGACGGCCTGCAGGCCTTCGATCTCGTTGGCCAGCACGCGCTGGCCCACGGCGGCGAAATCGAATCCGTTCTGGGGGGCGGCTTGCGGCATCCTGTGCGGGTCCGGGGCGGGTCTGTCGAGGGGATGATGGGCTAAACTGAGACGTTCAGTTTAAGCGCTTCCGGCCCATTCACATGAACCCAGACACTATCCGCCAACTCATCGAGCAGGGCCTGCCCGGCGCCAGCGTCCAGGTCTTCGGCGACGATGGCGTGCATTTCGAGGCCGTGGTGGTCAGCCCGGACTTCGCCGGCAAGCTGCCGTTGGCCCGCCACCGCATGGTGTATGCCACCCTCGGCGAGAAGATGGGCGGCGAGATCCACGCCCTGGCGCTGAAGACGCTGACGCCGGAAGAAGCCGAGCGCTGATGCAGAAAATCATCGTTACCGGCGGCGCCACCCTCAAGGGCGAGGTCCGCATCTCCGGCGCCAAGAACGCGGTGCTGCCGATCCTCTGCGCGACCCTGCTGGCCGATGCGCCGGTGCGCATCGCCAACGTGCCACGCCTGCATGACGTGCTGACCACGGCGCGGCTGCTGCGCGGACTGGGCGCGCAGGTCGACCACGATGCCGACGTGATCACGGTGGATCCGTGCACGGTGAACAGCCACGTCGCGCCGTACGAGCTGGTCAAGACCATGCGGGCCTCGGTGCTGGTGCTGGGTCCGCTGCTGGCACGCCACTGCAAGGCCGAAGTCTCGCTGCCGGGCGGCTGCGCGATCGGTTCGCGACCGGTGGACCTGCACATCAAGGGCCTGCAGGCGCTGGGCGCGCACATCGTCGTCGAACACGGCTTCATCAAGGCGCGTTGCGACGGTCGCCTCAAGGGCGCGCGACACGTGTTCGACCTGGTCAGTGTCGGCGCGACGGAAAACGTGATGATGGCCGCCACGCTGGCAGAAGGCGTGACAGTGCTGGAAAACGCCGCCATGGAGCCGGAGATCGTCGACCTGGCCGATTGCCTCAATGCCTTGGGCGCGAAAGTCGAAGGTGCCGGCACCCCGCGCATCACCATCACCGGTGTCGAGCGACTGCATGGTGGCGAACACGCGGTGATCGCCGACCGCATCGAGGCCGGCACCTTCCTGGTGGCCGCGGCCATGACCGGCGGACGCATCACCGCCACCCACACCCGCCCCGACACCATGGACGCGGTGCTGGACAAGCTGAAGGACGCCGGCGCCGACATCACCATCGACGGTGAAACAATCACCCTGGACATGCAGGGGCGGCGTCCGAAGGCGGTCAACATCACCACCGCGCCGCACCCGGCATTTCCGACCGACATGCAGGCCCAGTTCATGGCCTTGAACTGCATCGCCGAGGGCGTCGGCGTGATCAAGGAAACCATCTTCGAAAACCGCTTCATGCACGTGCAGGAGCTGCAGCGTCTGGGCGCCGACATCGCGGTGGAAGGCCACACCGCGGTGGTGCGCGGCGTTGACGGCCTCAGCGCCGCCCCGGTCATGGCCACCGACCTGCGCGCCTCCGCCAGCCTGATCCTCGCCGCGCTGGTGGCCGAAGGCGACACCCTGATCGACCGCATCTACCACCTTGACCGCGGCTACGAACGCATCGAGGAAAAGATGGCGAAGCTGGGGGCGACGATCCGGCGGGTGGATTGAGCCACGCTTGGCCAAAGCGCTGCAGCCCAATTCAGTGCCGAGCACTGGGTCGAAGCATCTGTTGATCGAATTCACTTTCCGTGGTAAATGGGCGGCGGGGATTTGATCGACAACCAAGGAATGGGGACGGCTATGCTGGCAGGGAATTGCACACAGGGGTTGTGGCGGGTCTTCTGGCCATCCGGCAAGCGATCAGGGCCGGGCGCACATTGGACGATCAAGAAACATGCAGGCCCCGGTGACCTCCACCGGCGGGTTGCCAGGTTCCGGGGAAAACGTGATGGGCGCGCGGCGCTTGGCTCGCTCGGCAAGGGGCTTGTTCTTGCGCTGATCTTCCTGTGCGCGGTCTGGATGGCAGCTGCGCAGGCACAGATCAGTGGCATGAGTTATGGGCAGGAAGCTGCTGCGCGCTTGAAGGCAGTAAGCGATATCACGCGCGTGGGCGATGACGAACTCGGCGAGTCCATCAGTTTGTATAACGGCACGGTCCGTTGGCGATTCGTTGACGTATCGATCCCTTCCAACGTGGGTCCCGCGGTGGAGTTCGCTCGTCTTCACCACGCGCCGGTTGACGGGACAAGTCTTCACCACATGTCCGTCGGAGGGGGTGTTCCCGATATCCCGCACATCCGGATGATTGTCCCGACGGCATTCACCGGGACATGGCCGGCTTCGCCGCCGATGGGGACCAGTCCGGAGGGGATCGAATTCGAACCGTGGCTTTACGGACAGGGGATCGTGCTTGAAATGGGCGGGAACAGCATGCCCCTTCAGGCGCGCTCTGCCGACAGCAAGCAACTTGTGCCTGGCATGCCCGGACAGTGGAGTTACTCGACCGCGAGCGGTTGGGTGCTGCGACTTGCAGTCGACGGCAATGGTGAACGGTACTTCATTGGCCATGCGCCCGATGGACTCAGATATACCTTCAACCTGCTGACGCGCTCGCGGTATGCGACGGTATCCCACCCTTGGCGCACCATTCCTGGGGGAGTCACCGCATGGATGCATACCGACGAGATGAGATTGAACGTCAGCCGCGTTGAGGATCGCTTTGGGAACCGTGTCGATTACTCCTGGACCGGCGCACGCCTTGACAGCATTACGGGGATATCCCCGACGGAGACCCACCGGAAAATCGTCATCAACTACGCCGCTGGCACGAAACCACCCTTCAGGGTGACGAGCGTCGTGGCCCATGGACGCACGTGGACGTATTCGGCGGACGGAGTCACCTACCCGGACGGGTCGACGTCATCCCTGAGCGTTGGGCGCCCGACGCACTCCATACCGTATGCCATGAACCCCATACGGCCCGACGAGTTCGTCATCGACAACCTGGCGACCTGCACCCGTGCTCGGCGCATGATCGCGGACAACCGGCGAACGGCGCAGTTGCGCCACCGTTCCGGTGTTGTCGTGACGTACGTCCTTCAGTTCATGCGGCATGGTCGCACCAACATGCCATTCGACTGTCAGCAACACGGTGACAGTCGTGCACAGTCGAACGTGGAGACCACGCCGTATGAGGATGTCTGGTCGATCGTCGAGCGCCGTGTTGAGGGTCCTGGTCTTGCTGCAGGTTCGCGAACCTATGCCTACAGCATCACCGGCCCATCGTTGGCGTTTGCGCCCGGATCCAATTGGCTCAATCCCGGCAGGGATGAGGCCGGTCCAATCAATACGCGTGTCATCGCCGTCACCCGCGAAGACGGGTCGCGCGAGCTTTCAGTATTTGGTCGGGACTGGAGTGCCAACGATGGCAAGATCCTGCGGCAGGAAATCAGAGCGCCTAACAGCTCTGTGCTGCGGAGCACCGACTACACTTACATGACGCCTGCTGAGGTGGCGACTCAACCGTTCCCGCCAAGGTACGGCCAAAGTCTGGTGCCGCGTTCGGATCCGCTGTCAGATTTGAACTTGCCTTTGCGCCGAACGGTGGTGGTTGAAAACGGCGTGAGCTTCACGCGGAGTGTCGATCAGTTCGATTCGCGCGTACAGGAAACGCTCGTGAAACACTCCAACTCGCAGGGTGCCAGCCGCGAGATCAGGACTGAATATTTCAATCATCTGGCGTCATGGACGTTGGGCCAACTGCGCCGTCGGCTGGTCAATGGTTATGCCGTCCAGCAGGTGGATTTCGATGCGCAGGGCCTGCCGTGGAAAATTCTGGAAAACCAGCGGGTTGTGCAGACGCTGGCGTACTCGGTTCATGGCGTCCTATCGACGGTCAGTGACGGGCGAGGCAACACCACCACACTGTCCAACTGGCACCGCGGCATCCCGAGGAATGTCAAGTTTGCTGACGGGCGCACCCAGTCCGCCAGCGTCAATGACAGCGGCTGGATCACGTCCGTCGTCGACGAGAACGGGTTTTCCACCGGTTATGGCTACGATGCGATGGGGCGGCTTGGTGCAATCGTCTATCCCACGGGGGACACGGCAGCGTGGAACAACCTGACCCAGGTGTTCCAGCAGATCAACGCGACGGAATACGGGATTCCTGCCGGCCATTGGCGGCAGACCATCACGACGGGCAACGCGCAGAAAATCACCTATTACGATGCGCTGTGGCGACCCTTGCTGGTGCGGGAGTTCGATTCGGCGAACGCTGCCGGCACCCAGCGATTCACCCGGTACGCCTACGATCACGAGGGACGGGTGACGTTCGAAGCCTACCCGTCTGCCTCCAGCAACCCGGTCACCGGACACTGGCGAGAATACGACGCGCTGGGGCGGATCCGTTCCCACTCCCAGGACAGCGAGCATGGCCTGCTGGTCACCACGACCAGCTATCTGGCCAACGCCAACGGACTGTACACGCTGGTGACCAACCCGCGTGGCCAGCAGACGCGCACGTGGTTCCAGATGTTCGATGAGCCGGACTACAGTCGTCCGGTCAGCATCTGGCATCCGCAGGGCGCATTCACGCACATCAGCCGTGACGTGTTCGGAAAACCCACGCGCATCCGTCGCAGCAACAACAGCAGCCCCACGGGCGGGACGGTCGCGGTGAACCGCGACTATGCCTACAACGTCCATCAGGAGTTGTGCCGCACGGTCGAGCCGGAGACCGGTGCCACCCTCATGGGTTATGACGCGGCTGGCAACCTGGCGTGGTCGGCAGCGGGCTTGCCGGCGGGCACTGCCTGTCATGCCACCGGCAACACCACGGCCATCAACGCACGCAAGGCCACCCGCACGTACGACGCCCGCAACCGGGTCACCGCGCTGAATTTTCCGGATGGCCTGGGCAACACGACCTGGTCGTATACCCCGGATGGCTTGCTCGCAGCCGTCGTGGCCCAGAACGGCGGTTCCAACGTGGTGACCCACAGCTATGGCTACAACCGCCGCCGGCTTCCCGTCAGCGAGCGCATGCAATGGGGCAGCATCGACTGGCGAATCCTGACCGGCTACAACGGCAATGGTCATGTCGCATCACAGACCTGGCCCGGCACCGCCTTGACGGTGGACTATCAGCCCAACGCGCTGGGTCAGCCGACCCGCGCCGGCAGCTTCGCCACGGGGGTCAGTTATCACCCCACCGGTGCCATCCGCCAGTTCACCTACGGCAATGGCGTGGTCCACCGCATGGACCTCAACGCCCGGCAGATCCCCAGCCGCCTGCATGACGCCCATGGCACGCAGGCCGCCATCGTCGATGAGCGCTACAGCTACGACACCACCGGCAACGTGTCGGCCATCGTCGATGCCACCGCCGGCAGCCGGCGCAACCGGACCATGACCTACGATGGACTGGACCGTCTGACGCAGGCGGTCTCGCCGATGTTCGGCACCGCCAGCTACCAGTACGACGTGCTGGACAACCTGACCCGGGTACAGGTCGGGGCCACGGCCACGTCGGGCGCGCGCGATCACGTCCACTGCCATGACGCCAGCATGCGCCTGGTGTCGCTGCGCACCGGCAGCTGCAGCGGCACCGTGGTCAGCAGCCTGGCCTATGACGTGCAGGGCAATCTGCGGACCAGGGACAGCCGCACCTACACGTTCGACTTCGGCAACCGCCTGCGCAGCGTCTCGGCCGGCGGTGGACAGGCCGCCAGTTCCTACGTTTACGACGGCCATGGTCGTCGCGTCCGCGACATCGTCGGCTCCAGTGCCTATCACTTCTACGATCGCAACGGTCGCCAGATGTTCGGCACCAATGGCCGCACCAACCTGCACACGCAATACGTGTACCTGGGTGGCCGGCTGATTGCCACGCGCGAGCGGACGTCGGGCACCGACACCCACATCGTCAAGTACCAGCACACCGATGCGCTGGGTAGCCCGGTCGCGGTGACCGGCGCCACCCGCGCCGTCATCGAACGCACCGAACACGAACCCTACGGCCGCGTGGCCAACCGGGCGATGCGCGACGGCCCGGGCTACACCGGCCACATGGAGGATGCATCGACCGGGTTGAACTACATGCAGCAGCGCTATTACGATCCAGGTGTCGGACGGTTCCTCTCCGTTGATCCAGTTACCGCTTACAGCAACGGCGACATGCGGTTCTTCAACCGCTATGTCTATGGGTTCAACAATCCCTACAAGTTCAATGATCCTGATGGCCGCCAGTCGGAGTCCGTAATGGATCGGCGATACGTGTACCCGAGCCTTAGTTCTAGCCAAGTTGGCGGCATTGAGGCCCAGCACAATGAGATGGGAGAACAAGCGTTTACAGGATTGGCAGTTGGCGCATCTCTTGCGGTTGGACCTGAACTGCTGGCCGTTCGGGGAGCATCTATGCTTGCTGGCCGAATTGCCTCAAGCTCGTTTGCCCGGACTTTCATTATTGCTGAGCGGTTAACTGGGGGACTCGAACGTACGGGCGGGAGTAGAGGCCAGAAAACTTGGCAAGGCTTTATGGATGGCGGCAGGGAATCAGCGCAACGTTTCTTCAATGGGCTTGCCCGTGGGGAATCGGTTCCTCGAAACAGCGGCCGGCTAGGGGCGTTGCGAGATGGAAGTGCCGTTCAAATGAGTACACGAACCCTCAGGGATGGGACTGTTCGGACTGATGTTAGGATCTCCCGCGAGGTAACGACAACAGGCTCACGGATAACAAGAACGGAAAATATCAAAATCCGATTTGACGAGAAGCCAAAATGAACACAACTGAATTCCTGAACCAGAACTTGCTAGATGAGTGGCCGAATCGCGTTTGTCTGCCCTACGACGTGGACCTTCTGCAATTAGCGAGATGGGTGGCTGCCGCGAGAGAGTGCGAGGTGTCGCTACGATTTGAAATCTTTTCTGGGGGGCAGTCCCACCTCTGGTCTGGGCCAGATGCAATAGATTTGTTTAATGAGATACACAAAAGGTGTCTAAATTTCAGTCTTTCCCACTCATATGTTGTTTGCGCGCAACCCAGAAGTATTATGTTCTTTGACATGTACGGTCGGTTTGTTTTTTTTGCGGCAGACTTGAAGGTGCTTCAAAGATTGTATCCGTTCTCTTGTGAGATAATGTGGGAGAATTTCATCATGCTCCAAGAGGGAGATGATGTGCCGCTTGCGGAAGTGTTTCGAAAAGTAACGACATAAAGCCCCTTCCTGATCTGTCATGGAGCGCGCGCTCCGTATCCGCGGGCATTGCCGTTGTCGAGGTGAGAGCGGTTCACAGCCCGACTTGCGGGAGTAGGGACAGAACCTCGCTCACCGTCTTCTGCTTGGCCTTCGGTAGCTCACTGATCCGCTCCAAATGCTACTACTGCTTCGGTGCCCGCTCGGCGGGTGCGGCGGTGGACAGGCCGCCAGTTCCTACGTTTACGACGGCCATGGTCGTCGCGTCCGCGACATCGTCGGCTCCAGTGCCTATCACTTCTACGATCGCAACGGTCGCCAGATGTTCGGCACCAATGGCCGCACCAACCTGCACACGCAGTACGTGTACCTGGGTGGCCGGCTGATTGCCACGCGCGAGCGGACGTCCGGCACCGACACCCACACCGTCAAGTACCAGCACACCGATGCGCTGGGCAGCCCGGTCGCGGTGACCAACGCCACCCGCGCCGTCATCGAACGCACCGAACACGAACCTGACCTGCTCGACTTCTTCGGACCACTGATTATTGGAGAACGGCTTCGGTGGAT
>JAUNRQ010000071.1 GCA_030535605.1 Pseudoxanthomonas suwonensis | reverse complement strand
CGCACTCGCTGCCTAGTCCCACTTTTGCCGTCCGCTAAAAGCGGGGGGATTACCGTTCCTGCAGCGGGTGCCTGCCGCCATCGAGGTCGGCAATGGCTACGGCAAGCTGGTGGGCAGCACCCAGGTACGGGAACTGGGCGAGCTGGAGAGCCCGGTGCTACTGACCGGCACGCTCAACGTGTGGCGCGTGGCCGACGCCGCGGTGTCGTGGATGCTGGAGCAACCCGGCATGGCCGAGGTGCGCTCGCTGAACATGGTGGTTGGCGAGACCAATGACGGCCTGCTCAACGACATCCGCGCGCGACCGGTCGCCGAGGCTGACGTCCGTGCCGCGCTCGACGCCGCCGACACGCTGCCGCCGCAGGAAGGTGCCGTCGGCGCCGGCGCCGGCACGGTGGCCTTCGGCTGGAAAGGCGGTATCGGCACCAGCTCGCGGCGAGCGGCGGCGGGCGAGGGTGACTGGCACGTCGGTGTGCTGGTGCAGAGCAACTACGGCGGTGCGTTGCGCGTGGATGGCGTACCGGTTCCGCTGGCACCGCCGATGGCCGCTGGTAATGGCGCAGTGGACCCCGTTGCCGCCGTGGCCACCAGCGGCGACGGCAGCGTGATTGTGGTGCTCGCCACCGACGCGCCGCTGGATGCGCGCCAGCTGCAGCGGCTGGCGCGGCGAGCGCTGCTGGGTATCGGCCGTACCGGGTCGGTGATGTCGCATGGCTCCGGCGATTACGTCATCGCCTTCAGCACGGTGCCCGTGGGCGGGGCCGGTCCCGAGGCCGGTCGCCCGCGTCCCGCGCTTGCCGACGGCGAGTTGACCCGCCTCTTCCAGGCTGCGGTCGAGGCAACCGAGGAAGGCGTCCTCAACTCGCTGTTCCGTGCCCGCACCGTGCACGGCCACCGCGGAAGTGCACATGCCATTCCGATCGAGCAGGTGCAGGACGCGCTGCGCCGGGCAGGGCGCTTGCGCGAGCTGGGGGTCAGCGACGGAACACCCAGTGCCTCGACACCATGAAACTCACCCCGGCCAGCACCCCTTCCACCAACGGCTTCGCCAGCCAGGCCCATTTGCGGCCCAGGTCGTCGTCGATCAGTTCGATGGCGATGGTGCTGAGCACCGTCGCCGTGCACCACCACGTGACGTAGCGCGCGAACTGCTGGCGCCCCAGTGCCGGCTCCTCGCCCGCAAAGGTGTAGCGACCATTGAGCCAGTAGCCCAGCCACGCGCCGCCGACGCGGCCGATGATGTTGGCAAGGCCGATGCGCAGGCCGAAGTGGCTCAACATCACGGTCAACGCCCAGTCAACCGCCAATTGGATCAGGCCGAACACCGTGTAGGCGCCGAGATGCCGCTTCAAACTCATGCGTCAGGGGTCCATCGCCGTGCTCCGGCAAGGCAGGCATCGTAGCAACCCGGTGCCTGTGCGCGGCTAGAATGGATGCCCGGAGAATTCGCCAGGCAAACGCAGGTGCCCATGTCCAACCCGCTGCACGTCGTCATCCTCGCCGCCGGCGAGGGCAAGCGCATGAAGTCGGCAACACCCAAGGTGTTGCAGCCGGTCGCCGGTCGGCCGATGCTCGCCCACGTGGTCGATGCCGCCCGCGCCCTGCAGCCGCAAGGCATCCATCTGGTCTACGGCCATGCCGCAGAGCAGGTACGTGATGCCTTCGCGGGCGAGGACGACCTGCATTGGGTGCTGCAGGCCGAGCGTCTGGGTACCGGCCATGCCGTGCAACAGGCCATACCGGAGATTCCGGACGGTGCCAAGGTGGTGGTGCTGTACGGCGACGTGCCGTTGATCCTGCCGCAAACGCTGCGGCGGCTGCTGGACACCCCGGGCCTGCTTGCGGTGCTGGCGGCGCGCCTGGACGATCCCACCGGGTATGGCCGGATCCTGCGCGATGCCGAAGGGCACGTCGCCGGGATCGTCGAGCACAAGGATGCCGATGCCGACCAGCGCCGCATCGACCTGGTCAATACCGGCATCATCGCCGCCGACGCCACCGCGCTGCGCCGCTGGTTGGCCGCGTTGTCCAATGACAACAGCCAGGGCGAGTACTACCTGACGGACGTGTTCGCGCAGGCCGCCGACGAATATGCGGCGGCCGAGATCGTGACCGTTGCCGATGCGATCGAGACCGAAGGTGCCAACGATCCCTGGCAGCTGGCCCAGCTGGAGCGTGCCTTCCAGTTGCGCCAGGTGCGCGCGTTGTGCATGGAAGGCGTGCGCTTCGCCGATCCGTCGCGGGTCGATATCCGCGGTTCGGTCAAGGTCGGTCGCGACGTCGAAATCGACGTCGATGTCGTCCTGGAGGGCAACGTGGTGTTGGGCGATGGCGTGCGCATCGGCCCGTTCTGCCGGGTCCGCGATGCCGACCTCGGTCTTGGCACGCAGGTGCGCGCCCACTGCGACATTGACGGTGCCCGGGTGGAGGGCGCTGCCACCATCGGCCCGTTTGCCCGTCTGCGACCCGGGACGGTGCTGGCCGACGGCGCACGTGTCGGCAACTTCGTCGAAACCAAGAACACCACCGTGGGCGTCGGCAGCAAGGCCAACCACCTGACCTACCTCGGTGATGCCGAAGTTGGTGCCGGCGCCAACATCGGTGCCGGCACCATCACCTGCAACTACGACGGTGCGAACAAGTCACGCACCGAGATCGGCGATGGCGCCTTCATCGGCTCCAACAGCGCCCTGGTGGCGCCAGTAAGGATCGGTCGTGACGCCACCGTGGCTGCCGGTTCGGTGATCGTCGAAGACGTCGGCGACGGCGTGCTGGCAGTGGCCCGGGCCCGCCAGCAGGCTGTCGCCGGTTGGGTCCGTCCGAAGAAGGACAAGACGGCTTAGTCGGCAGCGCCTGCCGGGATATGCCGAGGGCGCAGGCGGATGGTTGCGCTCGATGGGTGGCTCACGGCGCGTCTGCAGTCCTCGCCGGGCCACGCCTTGATCGTTCGCCAGCCCGTGCCGGCGGGCCCGCGTTGGTGCCATGCGTCGTAGAATGACGGGCTGTCCAATGCAAGGAATCACGTGGCATGTGTGGAATCGTCGGTGCCATCGCCGGTCGCGATGTCGTTCCGCTGCTGGTCGATGGCTTGAAGCGCCTCGAGTACCGCGGCTATGACTCCTCGGGCATTGCCGTGGTCAACGGCGGCGTGCGCCGGGTGCGTCGCACCGGCCGCGTGGCCGAAATGGAAGCCGCGGCGCTGGCCGAGGGCGTGCACGCCGACATGGGTATCGGCCACACCCGCTGGGCGACCCACGGCGGGGTCACCGAGTCCAACGCGCATCCGCACATCAGCGGCGGCATCGCGCTGGTGCACAACGGCATCATCGAGAACCACGAGCAGCAGCGCGAGCGCCTGCAGGCGCTGGGCTACGCCTTCGAGTCGCAGACCGACACCGAGGTCATCGCCCACCTGATCGACCACCACCTCAAGTCCGGCGGCGGGCTGCTGCGGGCGTTGCAGGCGGCCGTCTCTGAACTGCGGGGTGCCTATGCCCTGGCAGTGGTCAGCCGTGACGAACCGAACCGCATGGTGGTGGCGCGGATGGGCTGCCCGCTGCTGGTAGGGTTGGGCGAGGGCGAGAACTTCGTCGCCTCCGACGTCTCGGCCATCGTCCAGAGCACGCGTCGGGTGATTTTCCTGGAGGAGGGCGACACCGCCGAGCTGACCCGCGATGGCGTGCAGGTGTTCGGCGTCGAGCGCCAGCCGGTTGAGCGCGAGGTGCACGTCTCGGACGTCTCCCTTGCGTCGCTGGAGCTGGGGCCGTACAGCCACTTCATGCAGAAGGAAATCCACGAACAGCCGAGGGCCATCGCCGACACCATCGAAGCGGTGATGGACGAAGCCGGGTTCGTGCCGGAGCTGTTCGGTGCCGACGCCGCCGAGGTGCTTGCCGACGTGTCGTCGGTGCAGATCCTCGCCTGTGGCACCAGCTACTACGCGGGCCTGACCGCGCGCTACTGGATCGAAGGCATCGCAGGGCTGCCTTGCAGTGTCGAAATCGCCAGCGAGTACCGCTACCGCGACGCCGTGGCCGATCCCCGCCAGCTGATCGTCACCATCTCCCAGTCCGGTGAAACGCTGGACACCATGGAGGCGCTGAAGTACGCAAAGTCGCTGGGCCAGGAGCGCACCCTGTCGATCTGCAACGTCCCCGAAAGCGCGATTCCACGGGCTAGCCGGCTGGTGCATTACACGCGTGCCGGTGCCGAGATCGGCGTTGCCTCGACCAAGGCCTTCACCACCCAGCTGGTGGCGCTGTTCTCGCTGACCTGCACTCTCGCCAGGTTGCGTGGTCGCCTGGATGAGGCGACCGAGGCGCGCCATCTCGACGCGCTGCGCAGGCTGCCGGGCGACATCCAGCACGCGCTGAACCTAGAGCCTCAGGTCCGCGCCTGGGCCGACCGTTTCGCCTCGAAACACCATGCGCTGTTCCTGGGACGTGGCGTGCACTATCCGATCGCGCTGGAAGGCGCGCTCAAACTCAAGGAAATCTCCTACATCCACGCCGAGGCCTACCCGGCCGGCGAACTCAAGCACGGGCCGCTGGCGCTGGTGGACGCGGCCATGCCGGTGGTGGTGATCGCGCCCAACGACAGCCTGCTGGAGAAGGTCAAGTCCAACATCCAGGAGGTGCGTGCGCGTGGCGGCGAAATGTACGTGTTCGCCGACGCCGACGCCGGTTTCGGTCCCTCCGAAGGGGTGCACGTCATCCGCACGCCGCGCCACGTCGGTGTGCTCTCGCCCATCGTCCACGTCATCCCGGTGCAGATGCTCGCCTACCACGCCGCGTTGGCACGCGGGACCGACGTCGACAAGCCGCGCAATCTCGCCAAGTCGGTGACGGTGGAGTAGGCGTCGCAGGGTCGTTTCCCAAAACCGTTGACATCTTCGGAACACCCGAACACAATAACGGGCTCCCTGTCGGCAGCAGTTGTTTGCCACCGGCAGATACGGAGGGATACCCAAGCGGCCAACGGGGGCAGACTGTAAATCTGCTGGCTTACGCCTTCGGTGGTTCGAATCCACCTCCCTCCACCACCTCGGCAACATCGAGGCGGTCAAGATTCACGGTTGGAAGTGGTACAGGGCGAACGGGAGGTGGGTGAGAACCACCGCCGGTTCGACAACATCGCAAAGCGATGTTGCGCGCGCCGCAAGGCGCGGCCCGAAGAGCCAAGGCCGCGCGAGCGGCCGCAGCAATCCACCTCCTTCCACCACCTCGGCGACATCGGGTGGCGCGGTACCCAGTGTTACGGGCTTGCCCGGCGCGGGAGTAGTTCAATGGTAGAACCTCAGCCTTCCAAGCTGATGGTGCGGGTTCGATTCCCGTCTCCCGCTCCATTGTCCTGCTCTTGCAAATGGCGCTGCTTCACCCCACAACCAGGTTTCACGCTCACGTAGCTCAGTCGGTAGAGCACCTCCTTGGTAAGGAGGAGGTCGATGGTTCGATTCCATTCGTGAGCACCACCTTGCGGTGCATTCCGCAACGGTCCGGCCATCCGTGGCCGGACTTTCATTGCAGTCGCTTCACTCAACAGACATCCCAGCGAGAACAATCATGGCCAAGGGCAAGTTTGAACGCACCAAGCCCCACGTGAACGTGGGCACCATCGGTCACGTCGACCACGGCAAGACCACGCTGACGGCGGCGCTGACGAAGATCGGTGCGGAGCGTTTTGGCGGTGAATTCCGCGCCTACGACGCGATCGACAAGGCGCCGGAAGAGAAGGCGCGCGGCATCACGATTTCGA
>JAUNRQ010000036.1 GCA_030535605.1 Pseudoxanthomonas suwonensis | reverse complement strand
AACTGGGCATGGAAGGCTTCGACGTCGGCCTGGAGATGAGCGGCAACCCGCAGGCGTTCGCCGGCATGCTCGACTGCATGTACCACGGCGGCAAGATCGCGATGCTCGGCATCATGCCCAACGGCGCCGGCATCGACTGGGACAAGGTCATTTTCAAGGGCCTGACCATCCAGGGCATCTACGGCCGCCGCATGTACGAGACCTGGTACAAGATGACCCAGCTGGTGCTGTCGGGCTTCCCGCTGCACAAGGTGCTCACCCACGAACTGCCGATCGACGAATTCCAGCAGGGCTTCGATCTGATGGAATCCGGCAAGTCGGGCAAGGTCGTGTTGAGCTGGACGTGATGCCGCCCGTGCCGTGACTCGAGCCGGCATCCGCCCCAACCCACTGAATCGACGCCATCGGGAGGCACGATGTCCCTGACCGAACGCTACGCCACCACCCTCGACGAAATCCGCGACGCCGGCCTGTTCAAGTCCGAACGCATCATCACCAGCCCGCAGTCCGCCGAGATCACCTTGGCCGACGGCCGCACGGTGCTGAACTTCTGCGCCAACAACTACCTCGGCCTCGCCGACCACCCGGACGTCATCGCCGCGGCCAAGGACGCGCTGGACAGCCACGGCTTCGGCATGGCCTCGGTGCGCTTCATCTGCGGCACCCAGGACCTGCACAAGGAATTGGAGCAGACCATCGCGGCGTTCTTCGGCAAGGAGGACACCATCCTCTACGCCGCCTGCTTCGACGCCAACGGCGGCCTGTTCGAGCCGCTGCTGGACGAAAACGACGCCATCGTTTCCGACGCGCTCAACCACGCCTCGATCATCGACGGCGTGCGCCTGTGCAAGGCAAAGCGCTACCGCTACGCGAACTGCGACATGGCGGATCTGGAAAAGCAGCTGCAACAGGCCAAGGCCGACGGCGCCCGCAGCATCATGATCACCACCGACGGCGTGTTCTCGATGGACGGCTTCGTCGCCCCGCTGGACGAGATCACCGCACTGGCCGAGAAGTACGGCGCGATGGTCCACATCGACGAATGCCACGCCACCGGCTTCATCGGCCAGACCGGCCGCGGCAGCGCCGAGGTCAAGGGCGTGCTGGAGAAGATCGACATCATCACCGGCACCCTCGGCAAGGCCATGGGCGGCGCGCTGGGCGGCTTCACCACCGGCAAGGCCGAAGTGATCGAGCTGCTGCGCCAGCGCTCGCGCCCCTACCTGTTCTCCAACTCGCTGCCGCCGCACGTGGTCGCCGCCGGCACCCAGGCGTTCCGGATGCTGGATGCCGCCGGCGAGCCGCGCGAGCGCCTGGCCGCGAACACCGCCTACTTCCGCGAACAGATGACCGCCCGCGGCTTCGACCTGCGCCCCGGCGACCATCCGATCTCACCCGTGATGCTGTACGACGCCCCGCTGGCACAGAAGTTCGCCGAGCGACTGCTCGAGGAAGGCATCTACGCGATCGGCTTCTTCTTCCCGGTGGTCCCGAAGGGACAGGCCCGCATCCGCACGCAGATGAGCGCCGCGCACACCCGCGAGCACCTGGACCGTGCCATCGATGCCTTCACGCGAATCGGCAAGGAACTGGGTGTCATCTGAGCTGACGCAGGCCGGCCACACCGCGAACCATGATAAAAGCGCCGCTCCCTCCGGCGCTTTCTTGTTCCCTTGCCTACTGCTGCGGCGGTTGCTGCTGAGCGGCTTCCTGCTCGGCCCGAACGGTTTCCGCCGTCCGTGGCACGCCCTTTGAAATGCGTATGCCACGCGACTCCATCCACGCACTGAACTCGTCCGCGGTCATGCGCCTGCCGTTCTGGGTCATGTCGAAGCGCCACGGCGCATTGTCGAACTCGGTGCGCGGCTTGTAGGTCGCCGGATCGTTGGGATCCAGGCCGCCTGGCATCGCCGGAACGCGTGACACGTTGCGGCAGGCATCGACCTGCATGCGCAGCAGCACGCGCTCGACGGATTGCGCTTCGTCATAGGCGCGCGCCAGCACTCCACCGCTCACTGCCATCTGCTGGGTCGGCGAAAACAGGTCCGCGCTGACCGGCGCCAGCAGGCTGGCATCCAGCGGCATCACCAACGGCACCGAAGCGCAGTTGGGGCCCTGGGCCTGCAGGTGGCCGCTTGCCAGCAGCAGCAAGCCCAGCCCGAGTCCTTCCACGAACCGCATGCGCATGGCGTCGTTTTCCCTTTGAGACATTGGCCAGTGTAAACGGGCCAGCCGCATGCAACAACGCCAACCTCGACACGGCGCGATCCAGTCCAGTCCAGGCCAGGCCGGCACCGGGCTGAACATGGTTCCGCGTGCACACATCCTCCTCGCAAGAGTGGCTTGGGTGGGATGGCGACAAAAAGAAGCCCGGCTTGCGCCGGGCTTCGGTACAGCTTGGAGCGTTGGTCCGATTACTGCTGGACGTTCAGCTCGGTACGACGGTTGGTTTCGTTGCGGCATTCCGGCGAGGTCTGCGGCGTGTTGACCAGCGGACGGCTCTCGCCGTAACCGATCGGGCCGGACATGCGCGAAGCAGCGATGCCGTTCGAGGTCAGGTAGTCGTACACGGCGCGGGCGCGACGCTCCGACAGACCCTGGTTGTAGGCATCCGAACCGCACAGGTCGGTGTGACCGGCGACTTCGACGCGCAGTTCCGGGTAACGCTGCAGGATGGCCACGGCTTCGTTCAGGATGGCCACGGCGTCCGGACGCAGGTTCGAACGGTCGAAGTCGAAGTTCACGCCACGCAGGTCGATGGTCAGCGGCACCGGGCAGCCGTCCGGACCGACGACGGTACCGGCCGGGGTGTTCGGGCAGCGGTCGTCGCAGTCGTTGACGCCGTCACCGTCGCTGTCCAGCTGCGAGCAGTCCGGCGGAGCCACCGGAGCCGGGGCAACCGGAGCCATCGGGGCCGGGCCCAGCGGGATCACGACGCCGACCGAAGCCAGCAGGTCGGTGAAGTAGCTCTCCTCCTGGTTGTGCGGGTAGCCTTCCCAGTCGGCACCGCCACCGGCGGCGTAGCTGTTGTCGTCGAAGTCGGCGCGCATGGCAACTTCGGCGCGGACCGCAACGCGGTTGGCGAAGCTGCTCTGGATACCGGCACCGAGCTTGGCGGCGACGTTGCCGCGCTTGTCATGCTGCGGAGAATCCGGGTTCGGGAAGTTGTCGTACTCTTCTTCCGAGCGCTGGTAGCCCAGGCCCATCAGCAGGTACGGGTTCCAGCCGCGACCGTCGACGATGAAATGGCGGCGGGCGTCGAACGAGATGCCGTACTGGTGCCAGTTCAGGTCACGGTTCGCACGGGCGATGCTGCCGTCGAAGTTCGGGTTCTGGTAGTTCAGCTCACCGTCGATCGACCAGTTCGGCGAAACGAACTTGCCCAGACCGATGGCGCCGAACGGGGCATTGTTGGTGCGGCGGTCGCCGTCCTGGAAGTTGTAACCGACCGAGCCGGTGACGTACCAGCGGTCATCGAACTCCTGGGCGGAAGCAACCTGGGCAACGCCCAAGCCGGCCAGCAGCGCGGCACAGAGGAGTTTCTTGTTCATAGGTAAAGCTCCTGGATCGAGGGGTAGAGATACTGCGAATTGGCTTCGGACGGCCTTCGTTGTTTCACGCCATCGGCGCAGAGACTAGGGCCGACAGTGTGAAGACACTGTTAACGCTAGCATAACACCGCGAATGCCTGCCACCGGAATCCACGTTCCGGAATGCAGGCACGACGTCACCATGGTACCGGGCCGACCGGCATTGCTGCTGGTGCGCCCCCTGAGCCACTGACGCACGGGAAATCACGACATGTGCCACGTTTTCCGGCGCCACGGCCCACCGTGCACAGTGTCCGTCCGCTGGACTGGCTCGGCAGCCGATGGCCGCATTGTTTCATAAAAGTTTGCTGAACAAAATGCCCGAGAGCGTGCGGGTTTCGACCGGGCATTTCATGGACGTCGGCAGTCATTGCGGCGGAACCATCGCCGCATGGGTTCCCCCGGGACCGGCAATGGATCTTGGGGACAATCTGATGGCTGCCTGTCCGCCCTGCACGCCGATCAACCCCTGGCGTCGACTCATCCACGCTTGTTTCCGTCGTGTCCCGATCGGACGTTGAGGCAACGATTCGACGCCGGCAGTGGCGACGCGGTCCTTGCGTCCGCCAGCCACCCCGCATCCACTGGTTGCGGCTGGCAGTCCGGATGTCCCAATCCGACAACGGTTCGACCGGAGCCACGCATGAGTCCCAGCCGCGGACCGGATCGCTCACGGAGGTGAGCGTCGTCAGGCATCCTTGGGGGCGCGGTGCCCCGGTTCAGGGTCGCGCATTTAGCACACGCTCCGGCAGCCATGCCACCGGCCGCATTCAGCCAGGGTTCGGATTGGTGCCGTTACCTTGCGCCAACTTTTCCGGCCACCCGCATTCAGCTTCGGGTGGCGCCCCGCCCGCCGGCACTGCGTCGCAGGCCACTGTCGGGCAACAGGGCAAAGCCGACTCAGAGCGGCTGCCCGGATCTGCATCCCTTTGGTGCAGATGTCCCGGCACTCACCGGTCGGTGGTGCATGGGCAGTCCAATTCGCCATGACGTTCGCTGCCCTCGCTCCGGCGAAAGGACGGCGGGCGCCGCAACGAGCAAGGAGTCCGACAAATGAAGTTGGCATGGATCCTGTGGCTGGCCTCGGTGCTGCCGCCGCAAGCTGCAGATTCGCTCTGTTTGAGCACCACCCTGTACCTGGAGGCCCGCGACCAGTCGGTGCGCGGCCAGAAGGCGGTGGCCGAAGTCGCGCTGCGGCGCCAGGACAGCGGCCGCTGGGGCAGTTCCATGTGCGAGGTGGTGACCGCGCGCAAGCAGTTCGCCCCGACGATCGTCTCGCCCAACACGCGCCTGACCAACGGCGAGGCGTGGGCCCAGGCCGTGACCATCGCTCTGGAGGCGGAGCGCAATTGGCAACTGCCGGCCGGCCAGCGCACCGAGATCGTGCCTGGCGCCAGCCATTTCGCGGCGCTGTCGATCGCCAGCCCGAGTTGGCGCAACGCCTACCAGGTTGCCACCATCGGCGACCACACCTTTTTCCAGGTCGAACGGCTGCGTCCACGCAGCTGACGGCAAAGACCGGTGGGACACTGCATCCCGCCGGACGATGCACCGCCTCCACCGCGCATGCGGCATTCTGGCGCATCACTCCTCATGGTAGATGCCCACATGAAGCTGTATACCAAGCCCGGTGCCTGCTCCACCGCCGACCACATCGCCCTGCACTGGGCCGGCGCGCCGTTCGAGGTGGAAGTCCTCGGCCAGGCCGATCTGAAGTCACCGGCGTTCCTGGCGATCAACCCGGCCGGTGCTGTGCCGGTGGTCGTCGATGGCGACTTCGTGCTGACCCAGAATGCCGCGATCCTGGGTTACATCCACGACACGCAGCCGCAGGCCGGCCTCGGCGGCGATGGCTCGGCGCGCCAGCGTGCCGAAGCCACGCGCTGGCTGGCCTTCTGCAACTCCGACCTGCATCCGGCCTTCGTGCCGCTGTTCGCGCCCGGCGCGTTCATGCGCGGTGGCGAGCATTACGCCATGGTCAAGGACCTGGCCCGCCAGCGCGTGCGCAAGCATTACGAAACCGCCGACCGCCGCCTGGGCGAAACCGGTGACTGGCTGGCCGGTTTCCGCAGCTTCGCCGACCCTTATCTGTACGTGACGATGGGTTGGGCGAAGGCGATGGACATCGACCTGTCCGACCTGACGCATCTGCAGGCGTTCCACCAGCGCATGAGCGCCGACCCGGGCGTGCAGGCGGCGCTGAAGGCCGAAGGCCTGTTCTGAACGATCCGTTCCGCTGTTCCGACGCCGCCCCCGAGGGCGGCGTTGTCGTTTCCGGCAGGCGGGTCCCCGTCAGGCATGCGCGGCTCCGGTGCCCCCGGGTGCACGACAGCGCCTGACAGGACGCGCCAGAGACGCGAAGATCAGGCCCATGAAGCCGGTGCGGTGCCGATGGCCGCGCACGCAGTGGCCCGGGCTGCATGTAGTGCATCGCCAACCGGCGCAGGCCTTCGTAATGGATCATCACGATCAACACGGTGACCAGCGCGGCCACGCCGACCACCTTCAGGTGTTCGTCGAGGGTGCCGGGCGGGATCAGGGGCCACATGGTCGAGGCGTCGCCGGCGGCTGTTCGCCGACGGTCAGCCCGCCGGCGGCACGAACACCTCGCCCTTCATCAGGGTGCGTGCACTGCGGCTCATCACCGCTTTCTTGACCGCCCACTGGCCCTCGACCTGCTCGGCCGCCGCGCCGACCCGCAAGGTACCGGAGGGATGGCCGAAGGTGACCGATTCGCGCGTGCCGCCCCCGGCCGCGAGGTTCACCAGCGTACCGGGCACCGCGGCGGCGGCGGCGATCGCCACCGAGGCCGTGCCCATCATGGCGTGGTGCAGCTTGCCCATCGACAGCGCGCGCACCCGCAGGTCGATGGCATCGGCGGCGATGGCCTTGCCGCTGGCGGCGGCGTACGCCGCCGCCGGGGCGACGAAGGCCACCTTGGGCGTGTGCTGGCGGGTCGCGGCTTCGGCCGCATCGGCGATCAGCCCCATGCGCAGCGCGCCGGCGGTGCGGATGGCCTCGAAACGCGCCAGCGCCGTCGCGTCGCCATTGATGTCGGGCTGCAGTTCGCTGCCGGAATAACCGATGTCGGCGGCGTTGACGAACACGGTCGGGATGCCGGCGCTGATCATCGTCGCCTTCAGCGTACCGATGCCCGGCACCTCCAGGTCATCGACCACGTGGCCAGTCGGGAACATCGCCCCGCCGTCCTCGCCGTCGTCCGACGGATCAAGGAACTCCAGCACGATCTCCGCCGCGGGGAAGGCCACGCCATCCAGTTCGAAATCGCCCAGTTCCAGCACCTGCCCGTCCCGGACCGGCACGCGGGCGATGATGGTCTTGCCGATGTTGGCCTGCCAGATGCGCACCTCGACCATGCCATCGACAAGACGCGCCGGATCGATGAAGCCGTTGGCGATGGCGAACGGCCCGACGGCGCTGGACAGGTTGCCGCAGTTGCCGGACCAGTCGACGAAGGCGCTGTCGATGCTGATCTGGCCATACAGATAGTCGACGTCGTGGTCGGGCTTCGACGAGGCCGAGATGATCACGCACTTGCTGGTGCTGGAGGTCGCGCCGCCCATGCCGTCGATGTGCTGGCGGTAGGGATCGGGCGAGCCGATCACGCGCATCAGCAGCGCATCGCGCGCCGGGCCAGGCACGCGCGCGGCTTCCGGCAGGTCGTCGAGACGGAAGAACACGCCCTTGGAAGTGCCGCCGCGCATGTAGGTGGCAGGGATTCGGCATTGGTGGGCGGTCATGTCAGTCCTCCACAAAGAAATCAGTGTCGATGCGCTTGAGCTCGTAAGTCGCGGTGACCGACACCCCGAGCCCGTGCTCGATCATCAACTCGGCCAGCCGCTCGCCATCGATCAACACGATCCGGTAGGACCGGCTGGTCCGGGCGGCCTGCCGGGCCGCGGGCGTGAAATAGCTGGTGGTGATGAAGACGCCCTTGTGTGCGCCCTTCGCATCCAGCGCACCCTTGAAGTCGCGCACTTCCGCTTCGCCCACCGGGCCGGTCCAGCGTTTGGCCTGCAGATAGATGGCATCCAGACCCAGGCGATCCTCGTTGATGATGCCGTCGATGCCGTTGTCACCGGATTGCCCCACGGCCCTGCCCGCTTCCTCGCGGCTGCCGCCGTAGCCCATGCGCAGCAACAGCTTGACGACCAGCCGCTCGAAGAACGCCGGGTCGCTGTGCTTGACCATCTCGATCAGTTCGGCGGCCAGCGCATCGTGTGCCGATTTCAGGATGGCACCCATGCGTTCCTCGGGCGCCTCCAGCTCCTCGTCTTCGAGATCGGCATCGGCGGCGATCGCCGGCTCTGCCTTTTCCGACAACAACTGGCTCGCCTTCCATGCGGCATAGCGCCGCCTCACCTCCGCGAGGAACGCAGCGGGCTCGAACGGCGGCTGGATCGCCTTGCGACCTTCCTCGGTGATGGCCCACAGGCCACCGGTCTTCGTGAGGTACCCGGCCTTCACCAGACCGACCGAGGAGAACCCGAAGATGGACCGCCAGCGCACGTTGCCATTCTGCGGGTAGATCTCGCGCGCCCACGCGTCCAGTGGCGTGCCGGCTTCGATGGCTTCCATCAGCTGCTGCCGGCCCAGCACGCCGTCCGGCGCATTCGACAGCGCGGTCAACGCCGCCAGGTCCATGGCGGCAATCAGCTTGCGCGAGCGCGACAGCGGCTTGCTCACCCGTTCGCCTCCAGGAAATCCTGCGCAAACCGTTGCAGCACGCCACCGGCCTCGTAGATCGCCACGTCCTCGTCGGAATCCAGGCGGCAGGTGACCGGCACCTCCACGCGCTCGCCATTGCTGCGGTGGATCACCAGCACCAGGGTCGCGCCGGGTTTGCGCTGGCCGATCACGTCGAAGGTCTCGGTGCCGTCGATGCCCCAGGTGTGGCGGGTATCGCCCGACTGGAACTGCAGCGGCAGCACGCCCATGCCGATGAGGTTGGTGCGATGGATGCGCTCGAAGCCCTCGGCCACGATGGCTTCCACGCCGGCCAGTCGCACGCCCTTGGCCGCCCAGTCGCGGGAGCTGCCCTGGCCGTAGTCGGCGCCGGCGATGATGATCAGCGGCTGGCCACGGTCCATGTAGGTTTCGATCGCCTCCCACATGCGCATCACGGTGCCGTCCGGCTCCACGCGCGCCAGCGAGCCCTGCTTGACCTTGCCGTCGACCACCGCCATCTCGTTGATCAGCTTTGGATTGGCGAAGGTGGCGCGTTGCGCGGTGAGGTGGTCGCCGCGATGGGTGGCGTAGGAATTGAAGTCCTCCTCCGGCAGGCCCATCTTCGCCAGGTATTCGCCGGCCGCGCTCGAAGGCAGGATGGCGTTCGATGGCGACAGGTGGTCGGTGGTGATGTTGTCGCCCAACACCGCCAGCGGGCGCATGCCGGTCAGCGTGCGTTCGCCGGCCAGCGCGCCTTCCCAGTACGGCGGGCGCCGGATGTAGGTGCTGCGCTCGTCCCACTTGTACAGCGGGCTGACCCGCGAATCCTGCGCGCGCTTCAGGTCGAACATCGGGTCGTAGACCTGGCGGAAGAACTCGGGCTTCACGCTCGCCCGGACCACCGCATCGATCTCCTCGTCAGCGGGCCAGATGTCCTTCAGGCGAACCTCGTTGCCGTCCTTGTCGATGCCCAGCACGTCCTTCTCGATGTCGAAACGGATGGTGCCGGCAATGGCGTAGGCGATCACCAGCGGCGGGCTGGCAAGGAAGGCCTGCCTGGCATAGGGGTGGATGCGGCCGTCGAAGTTGCGGTTGCCGCTGAGCACGGCGGTGGCGTACAGGTCGCGGTCGATGATCTCCTGCTGGATCACCGGATCCAGAGCGCCGGACATGCCGTTGCAGGTGGTGCAGGCAAAGCCGACGATGCCGAAACCCAGTTGCTCCAGCTCCGGCAGCAGGCCGGCGTCGTCCAGATACAGCTCGACCGCCTTGGAGCCGGGTGCGAGGGAGGTCTTGACCCAGGGTTTGCGGGTCAGTCCGCGCGCGTTGGCGTTGCGCGCCAGCAGCCCCGCTGCGATGACGTTGCGCGGGTTGGAGGTGTTGGTGCAGGAGGTGATGGCGGCGATGATCACCGCGCCGTCGGGCATCCTGCCTTCAGCTTCCTCGGCGCGCGCCTGGTCCAAGCCCACGGCGATGCCGCGCTCGGCAAGCGCGCTCACCGGCAGGCGACGGTGCGGATTGGAGGGGCCGGCCATGGTGCGTTCCACGGCGGAAAGATCGAAGCGCAACACGCGCTCGTATTCGGCAGTCGGCAGGTCGTCGGCCCACAGGCCGGCTGCCTTGGCGTAGGTCTCGACCAGCGCGATCTGCTCTTCGGCGCGGCCGGTCAGGCGCAGGTAGTCGATCGTCTGCGCGTCGATGTAGAACAGCGCGGCACTCGCGCCGTATTCCGGCGTCATGTTGGAGATGGTGGCGCGGTCGCCGATGGTCAGGTGCGAGGCGCCTTCGCCGAAGAATTCAAGGTAGGCACCAACGACCTTTTCGTTGCGCAGGAATTCGGTCAGCGCCAGCACGATGTCGGTGGCGGTGATGCCCGGCTGCGGCTTGCCGGTCAGCTCCACGCCGACGATGTCCGGCAGGCGCATCCACGAGGCGCGGCCCAGCATCACGCTTTCGGCTTCCAGCCCGCCCACGCCGATCGCGATCACGCCCAGCGCGTCCACGTGCGGGGTGTGGCTGTCGGTGCCGACGCAGGTATCGGGGAAGGCCACGCCGTCGTCCACGTAGACGACCGGCGACATCTTCTCCAGATTGATCTGGTGCATGATCCCGTTGCCCGGCGGGATCACGTCCACGTTGCGGAAGGCCTTGCTGGTCCAGTCGATGAAGTGGAAGCGGTCGAAGTTGCGGCGATCCTCGATGGCGCGGTTCTTCGCGAACGCATCGTCCACGTAGCCACCGCACTCCACCGCCAGCGAGTGGTCGACGATCAACTGGGTCGGCACCACCGGGTTGATCTGCGCCGGGTCGCCACCGGCATCGGCAATGGCATCACGCAGGCCGGCCAGGTCCACCAGCGCGGTCTGGCCGAGGATGTCGTGGCAGACCACGCGCACCGGAAACCAGGGGAAGTCCAGATCGCGGCGGCGCTCGATCAACTGGCCCAGGTAGGCCTCCAGCTTGTCCGGATCGGCACGGCGCACCAGGTTCTCGGCATGCACGCGCGCGGTGTACGGCAGCCTTGCGTACGCGCCGGGTTCGATGGCGTTGACGGCTTCGGCCGCGTCGAACCAATCGAGCGAGGTGCCGGGAAGGGGCTTGCGGTGGGCGGTATTCATGGGGGGCTCCGAATGACGGCGGACAGCGCGCTCCCCCGTTTGTGGAGGAGCGTCGGCGGGGGCGATGGACCTGCCGCACGTTCGGGCAGCCCCCAACCCGGCCTTCCCCACGCAAGCGGGGGAAGGCTGTGGTGCGGGTCAGCGCTTGCCGAGGGGGACGAACTTGCGATCGTCCGGACCGGTGTAGTTGGCGCTGGGACGGATGATCTTGCCGTCCTGGCGCTGCTCGATCACGTGCGCGCACCAGCCGGTGGTGCGGGCGATCACGAACAGCGGGGTGAACATCGGCGTGGGCACGCCCATCATGTGGTAGCTGGAGGCGCTGTACCAGTCCAGGTTCGGGAACATCTTCTTGGTGTCCATCATCAGCGCCTCGATGCGCTCGGAGACGTCGAACAGCACCTCGTTGCCGCCATGCTTGCACAGCTTGCGGCTGAGCTCCTTGATGATCGGGTTGCGCGGATCGCCGATGGTGTACACCGGGTGACCGAAGCCGATGATGATCTCCTTGCGCTCCATGCGCGCGCGGATGTCGGCCTCGGCCTCGTCCGCCGTCGCGTAGCGGCTGATGATGTCCATCGCCACTTCGTTGGCACCGCCGTGCTTGGGCCCGCGCAGCGCGCCGATGGCGCCGGTGATGCAGCTGAACATGTCGGTGCCGGTGCCGGCAATCACGCGTGCGGTGAAGGTCGAGGCGTTGAACTCGTGCTCGGCGTAGAGGATCAGCGACTTGTCCAGCGCGTCGGCGTGCAGCTTGTCGGGCTTCTCGCCGTGCAGCAGGTGCAGGAAGTGGCCGGCGACGGTTTCGTCGTCGGTTTCCACGTCGATGCGCCGACCGTTGCGGGTGAAGTGCCACCAGTACAGCAGCATCGAACCGAAGCTGGCGATCAGGCGGTCGGCGATGTCTCGGGCCTCGGATTCCGGATGACCTTCGCGCTCCGGCAACACGGTGCCGAGCACCGAGCAACCGGTGCGCATGACGTCCATCGGATGGGCATTGGCCGGCACCAGTTCCAGCGCTTCGGCGACGATCGCCGGCAAACCGCGCAAGCGACGCAGCTTGCTGCGGTAGGCCGCCAACTGCGAGGCGCTCGGCAGCGCGCCGTGCACCAGCAGGTGGGCGACTTCCTCGAACGTGGCCTTGGTGGCGAGATCCTTGATGTCGTAGCCGCGGTAGGCCAGGTCGTTGCCGCTGCGGCCGACCGTGCACAAGGCGGTGTTGCCCGCGGCAGTACCGGACAGGGCGACGGACTTCTTCACCTTCGGTGCGGCCGGGGCGGCGGCTTCGGCAGCAGGCCGGGGGCTGGACTTGGTCTTGCTCTTGCTCATCGGGGACCTCGTATCAGTAATGGATGGCACGGCCGGGCTTTGATCGCCCGGCAAGTGATCGTCGGCAGGGCACGATGCCTGCGGCTCAGTCCTCGGACTTGCCGGCAAACAAGGTGTCCAGCTTGTCTTCGTAGGCGTGGTAGCCGAGGACGTCGTACAGCTCGGCACGGGTCTGCAGCTGGTCGATGGTGTTCTTCTGCGTGCCTTCGCGGCGCACGGTTTCGTAGAAGCCCAGGGCGGCCTTGTTCATGGCGCGATACGCACCACAGCAGTACAGCGCGATGTCCACGCCGGCCTCGCGCAGCTCGTCGGTGGTGAAGAACGGGGTCGAGCCGAACTCGGTGAGGTTGGCCAGGATCGGCACCTTCACCGCATCCTTGAAGCGGCGATACTCCTCCAGCGACTTCATCGCCTCGGGGAAGATCATGTCGGCGCCGGCCTCCACATAGGCCACGGCGCGCTCGATCGCGCTGTCGAGGCCTTCGGAGGCGGCGGCGTCGGTGCGCGCCATCAGGACGAAATCCGCATCGGTCTTCGCGTCCACGGCGGCCTTCACCCGGTCGACCATTTCCTGCTTCGACACCACTTCCTTGCCGGGCCGGTGTCCGCAACGCTTCTGGCCGACCTGGTCTTCCATGTGCACCGCGGCCACGCCGACGCGCTCGAAGCTGCGGATGGTGCGGGCGATGTTGAAGGCGCCACCCCAGCCGGTATCGATGTCCACCAGCAACGGCATGCCGGTGGCATCGACGATGCGGCGGGCGTCGGTGAGCACGTCCTCCATCGTGGAGATGCCCAGGTCGGGGATGCCCAGCGAGTTGGCGGCCACGCCGCCACCGGACAGATACAGCGCGCGGTAGCCGACGCGCTTGGCCATCAGGCCCGCATAAGCGGTGATGGCGCCCATCACCTGCAGCGGGGATTCGTCGTTCAAGGCCGTGCGGAAGCGCGCGCCGGCAGAGGATTGGGCGGACATGGGGGCTCCGGCGAAAAGCCTATTTTAAGGGATGGCGGCGTCGGCTGCGCCCGGCACCCGCCTCACGCGGCGACGGGCCCGGCCAACACCCGGCGCACTTCCTCCAGCGCCGCAGGGTCTTCCAGCGTCGACAGGTCCCCCGGATCGCGCCGTTCAGCCAATGCCTGCAGCGAACGTCGCAGCAATTTTCCGGAGCGGGTCTTGGGTAGCAGCCCGACCACGTGCACTTGCGCCGGTCGCGCCACGGCGCCGAGCTGGTCGCAGACGCACTGCTGCAGTGCCGCGCCCACTGTCTCGACAGAACCCGCCGCGGCCGCCGGCTTGAGCGTGACGAACACCACCGGTACCTGGCCCTTGAGCTCGTCGTGGATGCCGACCACGGCCGCTTCGGCCACGTCACCGTGTGTGGCCACCGCTTCTTCGATTTCGCGCGTGCCCAGGCGATGACCGGCGACGTTGATCACGTCATCGGTGCGGCCGAGGATGAACGCATAGCCATCCGCGTCGCGGATCGCCCAGTCCAGTGAGGAATACAGCGGCTCGCGGAAATGGCTGAAATAGCCGGCGACGAAGCGCTCGTCGTTGCCCCAGATCGTGCTCATGCAGCCCGGCGGCAGCGGCGGCTGGATCACCAGCACGCCCTTCTCGCCCACCGCCGCGTCCTCGCCGGTGGCTTCGTCGATCACCCGCAGACGGTACCCCGGAGCCGGCAGCCCCGGCGAACCGGGCTTGACCGGCTTCATGTCCAGTCCGGGCATCAGGCACAACACCGGCCAGCCGGTTTCGGTCTGCCAGTAGTTGTCGATCACTGTCTTGCTCAGCGCATCACCGATCCACTGCGCGGTCGGCTCGTCCAGCGGCTCGCCGGCGAGGAACAGGTACTGCAGCTGCGACAGGTCGGCGTCCTGCAGCCAGTGGGCGTCGTGTTTCTTCAGCACCCGCACAGCGGTCGGCGATGAAAACATCGTGCGCACACCATAGCGTTCGCAGATGCGCCACCAGATGCCGGCATCCGGCGAGGTCGGCAAACCTTCGTAGAGGATCGACGTGGCTCCGGCAATCAACGGTCCGTAGACGTTGTACGAATGCCCGACCGCCCAGCCGACATCCGAGGTCGAGAACATCACCTGGCCCGGCCGCACGTCGTAGATCGCCCACATCGACAGCGCCAGCGCAACCGCATAGCCACCGACATCCCGTTGCACGCCCTTGGGCCGTCCGGTGGTCCCGGAGGTGTAGAGGATGTAGCTGGGCTCGTTGGATTCCAGCCAGGTGACCGACACGTCGGCATCCAAGTGCGCTGCTCGCAGGGCGGCATGGTCGTGATCACGACCCTCGACCGGCACGTACGCCGGATCCAGTCCGCGATTGACCACCAGCACCTTTGCAGGCGGATGCTCCGCCTCGGCCAGCGCCTGCGCCACCAGCGGCATGTAGGGGATGACCTTGCCGCCGCGCATGCCGGCATCGGCGGCGATCAGCAGGGCCGGCCGTGCATCGTCGATGCGCATCGCCAGGTTGTGCGAAGCGAAGCCGCCGAACACCACGGAGTGGATCGCACCGATGCGGGCGCAGGCCAGCATCGCGAACACCGCTTCGGCGATGTTCGGCATGTAGATCACCACCCGGTCGCCGCGCGTGACACCCAGCTCCAGCAGGGTCGCGGCGAAGGCGTTCACCTCACGGTGCAGTTCGCGATAGCTGATCTCGCGGGTGATGCCGGTTTCGGTGGAGATCGCGACCAGCGCCAACTGATCGGCGCGCTCGGCCAGATGGCGGTCGACCGCGTTGTGGCAAAGATTGGTCTGTCCGCCCACGAACCACTTGCGGAACACCGGATCGGAGTCGTCCAGGATCGTCCGCGGCGGTACATGCCAGTCGATCGCCTGCGCCTGCTCGGCCCAGAAGCCCTCCGGATCATCGATCGAGCGCTGGTGGAACTGCTCGTAACGCATGGCACTGCCCCGGCCTGATGGAGGCTTCCAGCGTAGGGCGCGCGGCACTCGGATTCATTGCAACTTTGGTCGAACAGGCGACGCTGCCTGCCTCAGAACGGCACCGGCGAGGCCACTTCCAACGGCCGGCCGTCCAGCGGATGCGTGAACGCCAGCCACTGCGCGTGCAGACACACGCGCGGCGCGGGATCGGCACCGTAAAGGCCGTCGCCGAGGATCGGATGCCCGATGCTGGCCAGATGCACGCGCAGCTGGTGGCTGCGCCCGGTGACCGGTTCCAGTTCCAGGCGCGTGCACGGCCGGCCGTGCGGCCCGGCATCCAGGCGCTCGATGACCCGCCAGCGCGTCAGCGACGGTTTGCCACGCGCGTGGTCGACCATCTGGCGTGGCCGATTGGGCCAGTCGCAGATCAGGGGCAACGCGATCGCGCCCGACTCCGCCTCGGGAACGCCCTGCACCAGCGCCTGGTAACGCTTGCCGACCCGGCGCTGTTGGAACTGCATCGACAAGGCACGTTGTGCGTCGGCACCACGCGCGATCAGCACCAGACCACTGGTGACCTGGTCGAGCCGATGGACGACGAGGGCATCGGGAAACTGCGCCTGGACCCGGCTGATCAGGCAGTCCCGGTGTTCCGGTGCACGGCCCGGCACGGTCAGCAGACCGGCAGGCTTTTCCACCACCAGCACGGCGGCATCGGACCAATGGACATGCGGCGTCATCAGGGTTTCCATCCTCGTGCCGGCAGGCTCGTCTGCTGACGTTCGCAAGGCCACGGATGGTAGCAGTGGACCACCGCCGCCGGCCGAGCCGGTTTGACAGCGCGCGCCGGCAGCGACAGGCTCGCGGGACACGCCTGCAGTCGATATCGCCCATGCTCCGGTTCCGTCACATCCGTTCCTTGACGTTGCTCCTGACACTCGCCCTGCTGCTGGCCGGCTGCGCCGGACTGCCGCGGCAGGCGAGCGCGCCGACGCCCGTCCCGCCGGCACCGGCATGGTCTGCCGAGCTGCAGGCGTTGCATGACGAGCGCTTGCGCGTGGCCGGCGTGGAAACGCGCCGATTCGACGCCGACCACTGGTGGACGCTGGCCGACCCGCTGCTGGCGCCCGCGCGTGGCTTCCGCGTGCAAACCATCGGACAGAGCGTGGAAGGCCGGCCCCTGCGACACGTCGCCTGGGGCGAGGGGCCGATCCAGGTGCTGGCGTGGTCACAGATGCATGGCGACGAAAGCACCGGGTCGATGGCGCTGCTGGATCTGTTCCGGCTGCTGGGGGAACACCCCGAACATCCTTTGGTTGCACAGTTGCGTCAGCGCACGCAACTGCATTTCCTGCCGATGATGAATCCTGACGGCGCGGCGCGCTTCGAGCGGCGCAATGCCAACGGCGTCGACCTCAACCGTGATGCCCACGACCTGTCGCAACCGGAGTCGCGGGCATTGAAAGCCCTGTTCGACCAGATCCGCCCGGACTTCGGCTTCAACCTGCACGACCAGCGCCCCGGCTACCGCGCCGGCGACTCCGAGCGCCAGGTGGCGATCGCCCTGCTGTCACCGCCGTACGACCGCAGCCGCCGCATCAACGCCGTCCGCACACGGGCGATCGGCGTGGCCGCGGCGATCCGCGCCATGCTCGAGCCGCACATCGCCGGCCACATCGCACGCTGGGACGACAGCTTCAATCCGCGCGCGTTCGGCGACCTCACCACGCGGTGGGGCAGCAGCACGGTGCTGATCGAGGCTGGCGGCATCGATGGCGACCCGCAGAAGCAGGCGGTGCGCCGGCTGTATTTCCTTGCGCTCGTCGCCGGCCTGGACGCCATCGCCAGTGGCAGCCACGCGCAGATGCCGGCAGCGATCTATCACGAACTTCCCGAAAACGGCGAGGTGTGGCCGGACCTGCTGCTGCGCGGCGGCACCGTGATGGCACCGGGCAACGCCGCGCCGGTCCAAGCCGACGTGCTGGTGAACTTCCGCGACCCGCTGGCCGGAACCGGCGGCATCATCCGGCGCGTCGGTGATCTGGCACGCGTGCGCGCGCGCAGCGAGGTCGACATCAGCGGGCTGTTCCTGCACCCGGCGCCCTGCCCCGACAGCGTGCCGCAGCCCGCACCGGCCGGAACGATCGTCGCCGATGCACCCGCCTGCCTGAGGTTGAGCCGCGACCGCGCCGGGACCGACGTGATCTGGCAGCTGCTTGGCGACATCGACCCGGCCCGGCCACGCCCGCCGACGCTCTGACCCCCGACCCGGAAGGCAAACGGGGAGGCCGAAGCCTCCCCGTTCCTGCACCGCGACGCGGGCCGTCGCCGCATCCAGTCGTTACAGCAGGTGAGCGACGCCGGCTCGCTCTTCTTCCAGCTCGGCCAGCGTGGCGTCCATGCGCTCACGGCTGAAGTCGTCGATCTCGAGCCCTTCCACGCGGGTGTATTCCCCACCTTCGGTGATCACCGGCACGCCGTAGATCACACCCTCCGGGATGCCGTAGCTGCCGTCGGACGGGATCCCCATCGTGACCCACTTGCCCTGGCTTCCCAGCGCCCAGTCGCGCATGTGGTCGATGGCGGCGTTGGCAGCCGAGGCAGCCGACGACAGACCACGGGCCTCGATGATCGCCGCGCCGCGCTTGCCGACGGTCGGGATGAAATCGTTGGCGTTCCAGTCGGCGTCGTTGACCTTGTCCTTCAGCGAATCGCCGCCGGCGGTGGCGAAACGGTAGTCCGGGTACATGGTCGGGCTGTGGTTGCCCCACACCACCAGCTTCTCGATGTCGGCCACGGCCACGCCGGCCTTGTTGGCCAGCTGCGACAGCGCGCGGTTGTGGTCCAGGCGCAGCATCGCGGTGAAGTTCTTCGACGGCAGCTCCGGCGCGGACTTCATCGCGATGTAGGCATTGGTATTGGCCGGGTTGCCCACCACCAGCACCTTGACGTTGCGGCTGGCGACTTCGTTCAGCGCCTTGCCCTGCTCGGTGAAGATCTTGGCGTTCTCCAGCAGCAGGTCCTTGCGCTCCATGCCCGGGCCACGCGGGCGGGCGCCGACCAGCAGCGCGTAGTCGGCGTCCTTGAACGCGACCTTCGGGTCCTCGGTGCCGACCATGCCGGCCAGCAGCGGGAATGCGCAGTCCTCCAGCTCCATCATCACGCCCTTGAGCGCGGCCTGCGCCTTCTCCATCGGCAGTTCCAGCATCTGCAGGATGACCGGCTGGTCCTTTCCGAGCATTTCACCGGAGGCGATGCGGAACAGCAGGGCGTAACCGATCTGGCCGGCGGCGCCGGTGACTGCAACTCGGACGGGGGCTTTCATGGAGGGGCTCCTTCAAATGTCTTCGTGGGGCGCCCGGTACACGTCGTAACCGAGCGGGGAAAGATGTCGCTGCAGGCGCACGGTGTCGTAGCCGCGCACCACGTTTTGGCCGATCACGGTCACCGGCACGCCATGCGCGCCCAGCGCCTGCATGGCGCGCTGGCCTTCGAAGGTGTCGACGTCGATGGCGACGTACTCCACGCCGGCCTGCTTGAATTCGGCCTGCTGGCGGCGGCAATAGCCACACCAGTCCGCGGCCAGCATCACGATGCCGTCCTCGCCGGTGTCACGTCGCGGGTCGCCTTCGCGCGGGGCCTGGCCGAACGCGAGCCAGCCGCCGATGACGACGACCAGCACACCCAGCAGGATCAGGCCGTTGCGCATGGGTCAGGCCATTTCGGCGAAGAACTCGGCGATGCGCTGCATGCCCGGCTGCAGCTGCGGCGTCGGGCAGGTGTAGCTGATGCGCAGCGCACGCGGCTCGCCGAAGGCACTGCCCGGCACGCAGGCCACGCCCTTGGCTTCCAGCAGCGCCTTGCACAGGTCCACGTCGTCCTTGATGACCTGGCCGGCATGCGACTTGCCGAAATAGGCACTGATGTCCGGGAACACGTAGAACGCCCCCTGCGGACGCGGACAGACGATGCCTGGGATGGCATCGAGCACCGCCAGCACCTCGTCGCGCTTGGCCTGGAACTCGCGCACCTTGGCTTCCGGCACGTCCTGCGGGCCGGACAGCGCGGCCACGGCAGCGGCGTTGACCACTTCCGGCAGGCTGGTGATGTGGTTGGAATTCATCGTGGTGACCGCCTTGGCCACCACCTCCGGGCCGGCCATGAAGCCGACGCGCCAGCCGGGCATGCCGTAGGTCTTGGACAGCGAATCGATGAAGATCACCCGGTCCTTCAGCTCGGGACGGGCATGCACGAAGTTGTGGTAGCCGACATCGTCGAACACCATGCGGTTGTAGATGTCGTCGGTGATGATCCAGGTGTCGGGATACTTGGCGATGACGTCGGCCAGGGCGCTGATCTCGTCCTTGTCGTAGACCATGCCGGTCGGATTGGACGGATTGTTGAACAGGAACACGCGCGGCTTCTTCGCCAGCGCCGCGTCCAGCTGCTCCGGGGTCAGCTTGTAGTGCTGTTCCGGCGGGCACGGCAGCAACTCGACCTTGGCGTTGACGATCTCCGCGATGTCCATGTAGCTGGTCCAGTACGGCGTCGGGAAAGCGATGGTGTCGCCTTCGTCCAGCAGCGCCTCGGCCAGGTTGTAGATCACGTGCTTGGCGCCCACGCCCACGCTGCAGTTGTCGCGGGTATAGCCGGTCAGGCCGATGCCTTCCATGTGCTTGAGGAAGGCATCCAGCACGTCCGCGGCACCGCGGTTGCTGCCGTACTGGCCGGAATCCTTGGCCAGCGCCTCGCGCGCGGCGGCGTAGACGTGGTCGCCCGGCAGGAAATTGGGCACGCCGATCGAGAAGCTGACGATGTCGCGGCCCTCGGCCTTGAGCTGCTTGGCCTTCTCGGCGATGGCCATGATGGCACTGGGCTTGGCCCGGGCGATGCGGCTGGAGAGCTGGGGCATGGAGGACTCCGGTCAGGTCGATTCAAGGCGCGTCGGGCGGCGATCCGCGGCCCGCAATTCAGCCTTCCATTCTACCACGCGAGCCCGCTGCGACCGCCCTTGCTGCGCGGCCCTGCCCTGCCTTGGTCACGAAAAAGGGCGCGGTTTCCCGCGCCCCGGATCGTGGCTTCGGGCATGGCCGAGAAGGCCGGCCCGCGACGGCTCAGGCCGCCAGGTGCTTGTTCCATTCCGCCACGCGATCGGCCTTGGCCGCCAGCACGCCGTCGGCGTCGCCCTCGATCCGTACCGACCTGATGCCGTCGCCCTGGGCGACCTTGTCGACCACGTCCAGGCCCTCGACGACCTTGCCGAACACGGTGTGCTTGCCGTCCAGCCACGGGCAGGCGACGTGGGTGATGAAGAACTGGCTGCCATTGGTCGAGGGACCGGCATTGGCCATCGACAGCACGCCGCGCTCATGGGCCACGCCGTTGTTGGTCTCGTCCTCGAAACGGTAGCCCGGGCCGCCGGTGCCGGTGCCCTGCGGGCAACCGCCCTGGATCATGAAATCCGGGATCACGCGGTGGAAGTTCAGCCCGTCGTAAAAGCCATGCTTGGCCAGGTTGACGAAATTGGCGACGGTCAGCGGGGCCTTGTCGGCATGCAGCTCGACCTTGATGGTGCCCTTGTCGGTATCGAAGACGGCGGTGACGCTCATGGGCGTGCTCCTGTGGTGGTGGTCCGGGATGATCCCACGACATAGGGCCGGAACCGGCCGCTTGCAAGGGGGGCGGCGGCCACCGATCCGCGGCCCCGCCCCGCAGTCGCGGACGTCTGAGCCGGACGGCGGCGGCGGCCGGGCGACGCATCCGCGCAGATCCGCGTATAATCGACCGATTCCCGTTTCCGCCCAGGCCGCGCAACGCTTCCCTCCCGCGCGGCCCTTTCGTGTGCTTCACAAATAAAAATGTCCATCCAGAACCTGCGCAACATCGCCATCGTCGCCCACGTCGATCACGGCAAGACCACCCTCGTCGACCAGTTGCTGAAGCAATCCGACACCTTCGACGAGCGCACCGTGCTGGCCGAGCGGGTGATGGACAGCGGCGACATCGAAAAAGAGCGCGGCATCACCATCCTGTCCAAGAACACCGCGATCAAGTGGAAGTCGCCCGAGGGCGAGGAGTTCCGCATCAACATCGTCGACACCCCAGGACACGCCGACTTCGGTGGCGAGGTCGAGCGCGTGCTGTCGATGGTCGACTCGGTGCTGATCCTGGTCGACGCGATGGACGGCCCCATGCCGCAGACCCGCTTCGTGACCCAGAAGGCCTTCGCGATGGGCTTCAAGCCGATCGTGGTCATCAACAAGGTCGACCGCCCCGGCGCACGCCCGGACTGGGTGCTGGACCAGACCTTCGACCTGTTCGACCGTCTCGGCGCCACCGACGAGCAACTGGATTTCCCGGTGGTCTATGCCTCCGGCCTCAACGGCTATGCCGGCCTCGACGAATCCGTGCGCAGCGGCGACATGACCCCGCTGTACCAGACCATCATCCAGCACGTGCCGGTGCCGCCGGTCAGCGAGGAAGGCCCGTTCCAGATGCGCGTGACCTCGCTGGACTACAACAACTACGTGGGCGTGATCGGCATCGGCCGCATCCAGCGCGGCAAGGTCCGCACCAACCAGCCGGTCTCGATCATCGACACCAACGGCAAGGCCCGCAGCGGCAAGGTGCTGCAGGTGCTGGGCTTCATGGGCCTGGAGCGGATCGAGGTGCCGGAAGCACAGGCCGGCGACATCATCGCCTTCTCGGGCATCGAGAACCTGGGCATTTCCGAAACGGTGTGCGACCCGTCCGCGCTGGAGCAGCTGCCGGTGCTCAGCGTCGACGAGCCGACCATCTCGATGACCTTCCAGGTCAACGACTCCCCGTTCGCCGGCAACAAGGACCGCAGCGGCGGCAAGTTCCTGACCTCGCGTCAGCTGCGCGATCGCCTGACCCGCGAGACCGCGCACAACGTCGCGCTGCGGGTCGAGGACACGGCCGACGCCGACAAGTTCAAGGTCTCCGGCCGTGGCGAGCTGCACCTGTCGATCCTGATCGAGACCATGCGCCGCGAAGGCTACGAACTGGCCGTCTCGCGCCCGGAAGTGATCATCCGCGAAATCGACGGCGTGATGCAGGAGCCCTTCGAGCAGCTGGTGGTCGACCTGGAGGAAGAATTCCAGGGTGGCGTGATGTCGCGCCTGGGCGAGCGCAAGGCGCTGCTGCAGAACCTGGAGCCGGACGGCAAGGGCCGGGTGCGCATGGAGTTCATCATCCCGGCGCGCGGCCTGATCGGCTTCCAGACCGAGTTCAAGACCCTCACGTCCGGCTCGGGCCTGCTGTTCCACGTGTTCGACCACTACGGCCCGAAGGCCGATGGCAGCATCGGCCAGCGCCAGAACGGCGTGCTGATCTCCAACGAGACCGGCACCTCCACCGCCTACGCGCAGATGGCCATGCAGGAACGCGGCCGCCTGTTCGTGGAGCCTCAGGAAGAAATCTACGAAGGCCAGCTGGTCGGCATCCATGCCAAGGACAACGACCTCACCGTCAACGCCCTGCGCGCCAAGCAGCTGACCAACTTCCGCGCCTCCGGCAAGGACGATGCGCTGGCGCTGACCCCGCCGGTGAAGTTCTCGCTGGAGCAGGCGCTGGAATTCATCGACGATGACGAGCTGGTGGAAGTCACGCCCAAGGCGATCCGCCTGCGCAAGAAGCTGCGCACCGAGGTCGACCGCAAGCGCGCCAGCCGCGCGGCCTGATCGCCGGCATGCATTCGCCGGTGGCCACGGTCGACGACAACGGCGATCGCGAGGCCGTCCCATCGGCCCCTCCTGCCACCGGGCTGCGGGCCGTTGCACTGCTGGAAGCGGCCAAGGGCGTGGTCGCGCTGTTGTCCGCCGCCGGCCTGCATTGGCTCGGCCCGGAGACATCCGCACGCGCGGTGCGGACGGCCGGACAGGCCCTGGGGCTGCGGACCGACCAAGGCTTGGGCGGCTGGCTGGCGCAGGCGGTCACCCCGGCGTCGCTGCGCTTGGCGATCGCATTGGTCGTGCTGTACGGCGCACTGCGTCTGGTGGAAGCCTGGGGACTGTGGCGAACACATGCATGGGCATCGTGGTTCGGCGCGCTGGGAGCGGCCGCCTACGTGCCCTTCGAACTTCTCGCACTGCTGCGCCACCCGCATTGGCTGACCGCCGCGGTGCTGGCCATCAACCTGCTGATCGTCTGGGTGCTCGCGCGCGACCTTTGGCGGCGGCGCACGCGCTGAGCCGACGACTGCCGGGACAGCCGCACGCGTACCGAGCCGTTTTCACATCTGCGCAGCGCGACTCAACTGCGACTGCTTGCGCACGATAAGCATCGCGATTTCCAGCGATTGCTCGTAGTTCAGGCGCGGGTCCACGTGCGAGCGATACGCACGTTCCAGATCGCGCTCGGTCAGGTCGCGCGCACCGCCCAGGCACTCGGTGACATCCTCCCCGGTCAACTCCAGGTGCACGCCACCCAGCCGCGTGCCGGCCGCGGCATGCAGGTCGAACGCCTGCTCCACTTCCGAACGGATGTTGTCGAAGCGGCGGGTCTTGTAGCCGTTGGCCGTGCTCTCGGTATTGCCGTGCATCGGGTCCGCGATCCACAGTACCCGGCGACCGTCGCGGCGGACCGCATCCAGCAGCGGTGGCAGCGCTGTGCCGATGGTGCCCGCACCCATGCGGTGGATCAGCGTCAGCCGGCCCGGTTCGTTGTCGGGATTGAGCACGTCGATCACCCGCCGCAACTCGTCCGGCGTCACCGACGGACCCACCTTCAAACCCAGCGGATTGCGCAGGCCGCGGAAGTATTCCAGGTGCGCGCCGTCCCGCGCGGCGGTACGCATTCCGATCCACGGAAAATGGGTGCCGAGGTTGTACCAGCCGTGCTGGCGTGGCACCTGGCGAGTCAATGCTTCCTCGTACGGCAGCAGCAGCGCTTCGTGCGAGGTGTAGAAATCCACGCGGTTCATGTCGTGGATCTGGCTGCCGGACAGTGTTTCCATGAACCGCAGCGCATCGCCGATCTCGCGGATCATCAACTGGTATTCGTCCGCCAGCGGCGAGGCGCCGACCCAGTGCAGGTTCCAGTTCTCCGGATGATGCAGGTCGGCAAAGCCGCCGTCGATCAGCGAGCGCACGAAGTTGATGGTCATCGCCGAACGAGCATGCGCCTTGATCATGCGACGCGGATCAGGAATCCGGGCATCGGCGTCGAACTGGGGTTGATTGACGATGTCGCCGCGGTACACCGGCAACGTCACGCCGTCGCGCGTCTCGGTATCCGCCGACCGCGGCTTGGCGTACTGCCCGGCAAAGCGCCCGACCCGCACCACCGGCAGGCGCATGCCGTGCACCAGCACCACGCTCATCTGCAGCAGCACCTTCAGGCGGTTGCTGATGACCTCCGGCGTGCATTCGGCGAAACTCTCCGCGCAGTCACCGCCCTGCAACAGGAACCGCCGGCCTTCCTGCGCGTCGGCCAACTGCTGGGTCAGGTTGTGGATCTCCCAGGACGTCACCAGCGGCGGCAGCACCCGCAGTTCGGCCTGCACCTGCTCCAGTTCGGCCGCATCCGGATAGACCGGTTGCTGCAGTGCCGGCCGCGCACGCCAACTCGCCGGATGCCACGCAGTGTCGGCGCGTACCGGTCGCAGGCGGGCGGAGGGGAGTTGGCGTTCGCTCATGGGGTCACGGCGTTGTTGCGATGCGTCATCCGATGATGGCGCTCCGCGGCGTGTCGCGCAACCACTGCCCGTCGCGCGACACAACCGGGATTCACGCGCGGGCCGCGATGCGGTCGGGTGGCGGGTTCAATGCTGGCGGCGCCTGACAAAGCCCGCCCACAGCACCCATGCACCCAACAGGACAAACCACACCAGCGACCACATCGGCATGCTCAACCCCAGGAACATCCAGTCGATGTCGCTGCAGTCACCGGAACCCGTGAGCACCTTGTTGACCGTCCCCACCCAGCCGCGCTGCTCCACCATGAAGGAGATACCGGGGCCACAGGCGGGAATGTCGGGTGGATACAGCTGTACCCACACATGGCGCGCGGCGATGCCGGCACCCACCAGTGCCGCCGCCGCCCCGAAGATGCCCCAGCGCTTTCGCGGTGCCGCCTTGCGCGGCCCGTGCATCGCCGCCAGCAGGAAGACCAGGCCGAGCCCGGCAAATGCGACCCGCTGGAAGATGCAGAACGGGCAAGGTTGCAGCTGTTCGACGAACTGCAGGTAGATCGCATAGCCGATCAGACCTGCGCACGCGAAGAAGCCAAGCAGGCATTGGCGGCGAAAGCTCCAGCGCAACGGGTTCAAGGGCGCATCCGGCAGTGAGGATTGGTCGATTATCGCGCCAATCCGGGCGAAACCCCAAGCACGCGGCAAACGGGGCTGATGGTGAGACACACGACGAGGCCAGGGCAGCGGCACGCTCGACCCAGATCAGGCGCTCGCTTCAGGGGGCGGTTCACCGTTTGGCGCAAGCCATCGGCCCCGGTCGCCTCTTTCGTGCTTCCATGCGTCGCCACGCGCGTGTGCACAAGCCAGACGTCGAAGCGTCCATCCTGTCCGGGCGAAAGCGCCAGCAGCGAAGGCTGACCGCCCGACAACGAACACGAAGGCGCGAGCGTAACGCCGATTCGACGCAAAGAAAAACCCCCAGCCTCGGGCTGGGGGTTTTGGGGTAAAGACCCTGGCGATGACCTACTCTCGCATGCTGAGTGCACACTACCATTGGCGCG
>JAUNRQ010000035.1 GCA_030535605.1 Pseudoxanthomonas suwonensis | reverse complement strand
TGGCGATGCCGGGGCCAAGCATGGATTACGAGTTCGAGTGAACCGTCGGCGGCGGCACGCCGCACGCAGGCAGACATGGAAAAAAGCCCGCCGATTGGCGGGCTTTTTGCATCCTGGCGCGCGAACGACCGCCGGCAGGCAACGGTCGGCGGCTGGTGTCAGGCAACCACGCCTTCGCGCAACGATTCGCCGTCCAGCTGCGCGCGGCGCAGCGCGTCGATGCGCTCCTCCAGCGGCGGGTGGCTCAGCATCAGGCGCTTCAGGCCATGGCCGATGGCACCGCTGATGCCGAATGCGGCGACCTGCTTGGGCAGGGTGTTGGCACCCTGGTTGAGCTTCAGCCGCTCCAGTGCACCGATCATCTTCTGGCGACCGGCCAAGGTGGCACCACCGACGTCGGCGCGGAACTCGCGCTGCCGCGAGAACCACATGGCAATCATGCTGGCGAACAGCCCGAACACCATGTCCAGTACCAGCACGATGCCGAAATAGGCGATGCCCGGCCCCTCGCGTCCACCGGACAGGTAGCCGTCGATCACCCGGCCGACCACCCGCGCCAGCACGATCACGAAGGTGTTGAGCACGCCCTGCAACAGCGCCATGGTCACCATGTCGCCATTGGCCACGTGCGCGACCTCGTGGCCCAGCACTGCCTCGGCTTCGTCCTGGCTCATGTTGCGCAGCAGCCCGGTGGACACCGCCACCAGCGCGTTGTTGCGGTTGGCACCGGTGGCGAAGGCATTGATCTCGGGGGCATCGTAGATCGCCACTTCGGGCATGCCGATGCCCGCGGCCTGGGCCTGTCGTTGCACGGTCGACACCAGCCAGCGCTCGGTCTCGTTGGCCGGCTGGGTGATGACGTGCGCACCGGTGCTGCGCTTGGCCATCCATTTGGACATCATCAGCGAGATGAACGAGCCGCCGAAGCCGAACAGCGCGGCGAACACCAGCAAGCCACCTTGTTGGCCCAGCTGGATGCCGAACAGCGGCAGCACCACGTTCATGATGATGCTCAGCAGCACCAGCACGGCGAGGTTGGTGGCAAGGAACAGGAACACGCGCTTCATCATCGTCGGAACTTCCATCGTGCAAGGCGCCGCAATCGGCGCGACAGGTGAAAACTGTGGCATGCGGGGGTGAATTTCAAGTGACTTCGCGTGCTCCACGCGCCATGCTTCAGCTTTCCCGATCCCGCGGCACCGCTGGCGGACTGCATGAACCCGCGTCCCTACATCGGTCGATTCGCCCCCTCGCCCACCGGCCCGTTGCACATGGGGTCGCTGCTGGCGGCACTCGGCAGCTGGCTGCGCGCCCGCCAGGCAGGCGGGCGCTGGCTGGTGCGGATCGAGGACATCGATCCGCCGCGTGAAATCCCCGGTGCGGCGGATGCGCAGCTGCGTACCCTGCACGCCTTCGGGCTGGTTCCGGACGAGCCGCCGGTATGGCAAAGCCGCCGCAGTGCCCACTATCAGGAGGCACTGGAGCTGCTGCTGCAACAGGGCAAGGCGTTCGCCTGCCACTGCAGCCGCATGGACCTGGCCGCCAGCAACGGCATCCACCGGCGCTGCGTATCCAGGCATCGGCGTGCCAATCCGGCCATTCGGCTGCGCGTGGCCGGGCAGCCACCGATCACCTTCACCGACCTGCTGCAGGGTCCGCAACGGCAGGACGTGGCTGCCGACGTCGGGGATTTCGTGCTGCGCCGCGCCGATGGCCCTTGGGCGTACCAGTTGGCGGTGGTGGTGGACGATGCGGCACAGGGCATCACCGAAGTGGTCCGCGGGGCCGACCTGCTGGATTCGACGCCGCGCCAGATCCTGCTGCAACGCATGCTTGGCCTGCCGTCCCCGGGCTGGCTGCACCTGCCGCTGGTGTGCGCCGCCGACGGGCGCAAGCTGTCGAAATCACTGGCGGCGATGCCGCTGGACGAGCGCGACCCGCTGTCGGCATTGGCACTGGCGTGGCAGTGGCTGGGGCAGGACCCGACCTGCCTGGATGGACTGTCGACGCCAGCGGCGTGGCTGCACCAGGCGACCGCCGCCTTCGATCCCGACAGGCTGCCGCGGACACTGCCGCCGCTCGCCGCAACGCACAATGAGACTTTCATGGACAGCCCCTAGACTGGGATCGGAGCACTTCCTCCCTCCGTCCATCCAGCAGGAGCACACCATGACTTCTCGCGTCGCGCTCGTCACCGGCGGTACCGGCGGCATCGGCACTGCCATCGTCAAGAAACTCGCCGACATGGGCCACAAGGTGGCCACCAACTACCGCAACGAAGAGCGGGCGCGCGCCTGGCAAGACAAGATGAAAGCCGAGGGCCATGACATCTTCATCGCCAAGGGCGACGTGACCAGCGCCGAGGAAGCCGCGGCGATGGTCAAGGCGGTGGAAGATGCGCTGGGGCCCATCGAGATCCTCGTCAACAACGCCGGCATCACCCGCGACGGCACCTTCCACAAGATGAAGGCCGACCAGTGGACCGACGTGATCAACACCAACCTCAATTCGGTGTTCAACGTCACCCGCCCGGTGATCGAAGGCATGCGTGACCGCAAGTGGGGGCGGATCATCCAGATCAGCTCGATCAACGGCCTGAAGGGCCAGTACGGCCAGGCCAACTACGCCGCGGCCAAGGCCGGCATGCACGGCTTCACCATTTCGCTGGCGCGCGAGAACGCGCGCAACGGCGTCACCGTCAACACCATCTCGCCAGGCTACATCGCCACCGACATGGTGATGGCGGTGCCGGAGGAAGTGCGCGCCAAGATCGTCGCCGACATCCCCACCGGCCGCCTCGGCACGCCCGAGGAAATCGCCTACGCGGTCGGCTTCCTCGCCGACGAGCAGGCAGGTTGGATCACCGGCTCGAACCTGGATGTCAATGGCGGACACCACATGGGGTGGTAGGGAAGAGCGAGGAACGAGTGATGAGAAACGAGGAATGAGTGGGAAGGAGCGAGGAACGCGTGGGCAGGAGTGCGGAGTGAGAGAAGGCACGCCGAATGCACCGGCTTTCGCTCCAGTTGCCCGCACTGTCGATCCCATGGTCGACGGACGGGCTTGAGAGTCAACACGAGTGTCGGGGATGCGGTGAGCCACAGGCGCACCCCTCGCTTCCGCTCTCGCTTTCACTCTTGCTCTTACTCGTTCCTCACTCCTCCCCACGCGTTCCTCGCTCTTCGCGTTCCTCACCCCTCCCACTCGTTCCCCGCTCTTCCGTCCCCCCGCCCTTGCGCCTCCTGCTGCACTGCGCCATGCTGATCGGCATCCGCAATGCATGGGGGGCTGGCCATGGCCCAGACCAGGATCATCAAGAAGTATCCGAACCGTCGGCTGTACGACACCCGGATCTCCAGCTACATCACCATCGAGGACGTGCGCCAGTTGATCGTCGATGGCGAGGAGTTCGAGGTTCGCGACGCGAAGACCGGCGACGACCTCACCCGGCAGGTCCTTCTGCAGATCATCACCGAGCATGAGCAGGCCGGCCAGCCGGTGCTGTCCACGCAGATGCTGAGCCAGATCATCCGCTTCTACGGCGACTCGATGCAGGGCTTCATGGGCAACTACCTGGAGCGCAGCATGGACATGTTCATGGATCAGCAGGCCAATTTCCGCAAGCAGTTCGGCAGCGCGCTCGGGCAATCGCCATGGGACATGATGAACCAGCTCACCGAGCGCAACCTCGAGCTGTGGAAAGACCTGCAGAACAACCTCATTGCCGGCATGGGCCGGCCGATGGCCCCGGCGGCCGGCGAGGACGTGACTGAGCGCAAGGGAACCTCCGCTTCCAAGGGTCCGGCCACGCGCAAGACCACCCGCCGCTGAGCAGCAATGACCGTGCCGGCCGCGTTCCGCGCGGCAGCGCGCACGTTCGTGCCCGACTTCCCTCTCCTATCCGGAACCTGTCACATGGACAAGCGTATCGCCGTGGTCAGCGGCGGCATCGGCGGGCTTGGCACCGCCATTTGCATCGAATTGGCCCGTGCCGGCTGCACGGTGGTCGCGGTGGACCTCGCAAACGCCGAGCGCGAAGACGCCTTCCGCGCGCTGACCGATGGCCTGGACGTGCACGTGTTGCCACTGGACGTGAGCGACTTCGACGCCTGCGCTGAAGCCGTCCAGCAGATCCACGCCGACCACGGCCGCATCGACATCCTCGTCAACGGCGCGGGAATCACCCGCGACACGACCCTGCGCAAGATGCGCCCGGACCAATGGCAGGCGGTACTCGACGTCAACCTCGGCGGCGTCTTCAACCTGTGCCGCCACGTGGTCGAAGGCATGACGGCGCGCGGGTTCGGCCGGATCGTCAACATCAGCTCCGTCAATGGTTCCACCGGGCAGTTCGGGCAAACCAATTACTCCGCCGCCAAGGCCGGCATGCACGGCTTCACCATGGCGCTGGCGCGGGAAGTGGCACGCAAGGGCGTGACGGTGAATTCGGTGTCTCCCGGCTACTGCGAAACCCGGCTGGTGATGGCCATGCCCGAGGCCATTCGCGACGGCATCATCGACACCGTGCCGGTCGGCCGTCTTGGCCAGCCGCGCGAGATCGCCCGTGCGGTGGCCTTCCTGGCTGCCGACGACGCCGGCTTCATCACCGGTGCCAACCTGCCCGTCAACGGCGGGCTGTTCATGAGCTTCTGAGCCGCGTCATGGGGCCACGGCGGCAGCGCTTGCTGCGCTGCACGCCAAAGCCGGCGGGCGCTCAGTTCGCCTGTTCGCAGAAGCGCTGACGATACTCCAGGGCCTTTGGCATCAGTTCCTGCAGGTGGGCGATGCGGGTCGCGGGGCTCGGGTGGGTGGAGGCGAATTCCGGCGGGTTGCGACCGCCACCGAGCTGACCCATGCGTTCCCACAGCGGCACCGCCTCGCGCGGGTCGTAGCAGGCCGCGGCGGCCAGCATCAGTCCGACTTCATCCGCCTGCGACTCGTGGCCACGCGCATACGGCAGTGCCGAACTGACGCCGTAGGCCTGGTAGATCACCTGCTGCATCTGCGGGTCGATGCCGCTGGCGGCACCGGCCATCTGCCCGATCTGCTCCAGCCGGCCGCGGGCCATGCGCTGGGCACCATGGCGCATCAGCGCATGCGCGATTTCATGGCCCATCACCACGGCCATGCCGTCGGTGTTCTGCGCCACCGGCACCAGGCCGGTGTAGACGGCCATCTTTCCGCCCGGCAGCGCGAAGGCATTGGCCTGTTCGGACTGGATGACGTTGACCTCCCAGTTGAACCCCGACGCGAAGTCACCCGGCTGCAGGCCGCGCTCGCTGGCCAACGCGTGCTCGATCTCGTCGATCTTGGCGATCAGGCGCTGGGCGATGTCGCGGATTTCGCCGGCGATCGGCGTGTTCGGCGCAATCACGTTTTCCTGCGAAAGGATCTCGCGGTAGGCCTGCAGGCCCATGGCGCTTTCCTGTTCGGCATCCAGGTTGCGGTCGATCAGGACCTTCTCGCCGGTGAACGGGTCCACGGTGCGGTTGGAAAAGTAATAGTAGGCGCCATACAACGCGAAGGCCGCGAGCATCAACAGCCGCGGGTTGAGGCGAAAGCCGCGGCGCGGCTGTTGCGTGGGTTGGCGGCGGCCGAAAGGATCTTGACGCATCGTGGGGCTCCTGCGGCGATGGCCGCACCGTGGGACTGTTGATTCAACGGGACATCACAAATCACGCACCACCCGGAAACCGATCCGGGCGTTGGTCAGGTCGATGTCTGCCGGCGCCCGCCAGGCCGAGCGTGTCTGCGCCGGTGAATTGGCCCAGGCCCCACCCCGGATCACCCGCGTGCGGCAGCCCGGGTTGTACCAGGCGCTGCCATCGCGGGGGGCCCTGCGGAAATTGTCGTGCCAGCAGTCGGCGACCCATTCGCTGACATTGCCTGCAAGGTCGTGAAGGCCGAATGCATTCGCCGCGAAGCTGCCGACCGGCGCCGGTCCCCAGTAGCCGTCGCCGTAGCCGGTGAAGGCATTGCTCCAGTCGCGCCCCCCCGGCGACCGGTCGAGGCTGCCGGTGAGGTTGCCGGCATTCTCCGGCGGCTCGCCATCACCCCAGGGGAAGCGACCGGTGCCGCCGGCGCGCAGCGCGTACTCGAATTCCGCCTCGCTGGGCAGGCGATAGCGCTGCCCGGTCTGCTCGGACAGCCAGCGCACGTAGTCATCGGCGTCGCGGGCACTGACGTGCAGCACCGGCATGCTCTCGGCTGCGGGCGCGCCGAGGTAGTCGGTCGACCAGTCCACCCGGCCCCGGCGCACGAAATTGCCGCTGCGCTCGTCGTAGGCCAGTGAATGGCCTCGCCGGTCGGCGCGCGTGCGGGCCGCGGTGGCCTGGATGTAACGGCGGAACTCGCCGACGGTGATCTCGCGCACCGACATCGCGAAACCGCGATCGAAACGCACGTAACGCACCGGCTGCTCGTAGCTCTGGGCATCCTGCTCGCCTTGCGGCGCGCCCATCTGGAACGCACCGTGCGGCACCACCCGCATCTGCGGGCCGCGGCTGCCGTCGCCGAAGGCGTCGGTGAACGCCTGCCCCGGGCGGAACAAGCCGTAGTGCGTATCCCGGTCGATGCGCTGGCGCAGGTCGGCAGTGCTGGGATCACCCGGCTCGGCGATGCGCAGCATTTCGGCAAGGATCGCGCGCGCGCGCGACGGATCGCGCTGCTGGCTGATGGCGTAGGTGCCCTCGTTGTGCAACCGCACCAGCATCGACAGGCGTTCGGACTGGATGCGGACCCGGGCATCGGCCACCGCGCTGCCCTGCTCGCGCACGGTCGCCGCCAGTTCCAGCCAGCTGGCCGCCTGCTCGAACTCGCCGGCGACGGCGGCCTCCTCGGCATGACGGATCAGGCCGCTTTCCACCGCGGCCACGCCCTGCCGCGCGCGTGGCTGTCCCGGCAGCAACGTCAGCACTTCGCGCAGTTTGGGCAAGGCACCGTCACCGCCCTGGGCACCGTAGCGCTGTTCGCGGATATCCTGCTCGGCGCGTTCGTTCAATTGCCAGGCACGTTCGGCGACATCGACGCGACCCAGGTAATCCAGCACGTCGGCCGGATCAATCGCATCGGCATCCAGGCTGCGGGCCACCGCGCCGATGCGCACGGCCTGCTGCAACGCCGGCAACCTGTCGTCGGCCTCGACCAACGCCGCATTCCCCGCATCCAGAAGTTGCCGCGCCGACGCCTGCAGGCCCTGGCGGGCCTCCTCGTCCCCGGGGGTCTGCCGCAGCAGCGCCAAGTACAGCGGGATCGCTGCATCGCCATCTTCGAACAGCCGCCCTTCCTCACGCGCATCGGCGGCCCGCCGCAGTGCCTCGTCCACATTGTCCGGGTCGATCCGCGCCTGCGGCATGCGCCAGGTCAGCAGCTCGGCCTGGGCGTCGTCGCCGAGGATCGTCACCGCGCCTCGGTCGGTGTCCGCGCCAGCGCCGGCGTCCGCTGCCGGCAGCTCGTCACGACCGCAACCGGCCACCGCCAGCAGCGCCAGCAGTCCGACGGCCAGCCGCGAAGGCCGGCGGCGGCCGGTTTCGGCGAAGGACGAAAGTGGACGGGGCATGTGCACGATCCGGCACGTTAGGCTATGCCTCCTGCCCCGGCAACCACGGCAACGCCCTTGACTCACTGGATCGACCAACCCGCCCAGCTGCAGGAGCAGCTGCAGCAGCCGCCCGATCGGATCGGGCTGGATACCGAATTCATCCGCGAACGCACCTGGTGGCCGCAACTGGCGTTGGTGCAGATCGCGATCCATGACCGGATCCTGCTGGTCGACACCCTGGTCCCGGGAATGTGCGAAGCACTGGCCCCGCTGCTAGACGACGCTGCGGTGCTCAAGGTGATGCACAGCCCGAGCGAGGATCTGGTCGCCCTGCAGCACGCCTGCGGCACTTTGCCGGCCCCCATGTTCGATACCCAGCACGCCGCCGCGCTGGCCGGGCACGGTGCCGGCCTCGGCTACCAGAAGCTGGTGCTGGCACTGACCGGCGAAACACTGGACAAGGGCGAAACCCGGTCCGACTGGCTGCGGCGGCCGCTGTCGCCGGCCCAGTTGCACTATGCCGGCGAGGACGTGCGCCACCTGCTGGACATGCACGACACCCTCGGCCGGCAACTGCGCGAGCTCGATCGCGACGCATGGCTGGAGGAAGACTGCGAACGCCAGTTGCAGGCGGCGCGCGATCCGGTCGACCCATGGCCACATCTGGCGATGCGCGCGGCACAGTTCCTCGACGCCGCTGCGCAGGCTCGACTGCTGCGCCTGCTGCGCTGGCGCGAGACCCATGCCCGCGACAGCGACCGCCCGCGCAACTGGATCCTGGACAACGAACTGGCGGTATCGCTTGCCAAGTCACCGCCCCGCGACCGCCACGCGCTGCAGGCCATGCTGGACGCTCGCCCCAAGGCGCCGCGCAAGCTGGCCTCGCATATCCAGGCAGCGCTGGAGCAGCCGTTGCCGGATGAAAACGGCATGCCGCTGGCCAGCAGCGACGATCACCGCGCCACGCTCAAGCGCATGCAGCAAGTGGTGGCCGATGCCGCCAGCAGCCTGGACCTGCCCGACGCGCTGCTGCTGTCGCGCCGCAAGCTGGAGCAGGCACTGGCCGAAGGCCGCCTGCCCGCAAGCCTCGCGGGATGGCGCGGCCCGCTGCTGGAAGCGCCGCTGAAGGCCATCCTCGCCGACGCTGGCGAGACGCCGAAGGCAGCCGTATAATCCCTCTCCCCATGGGGCCATAGCTCAGCTGGGAGAGCGCGTCGTTCGCAATGACGAGGTCGGGAGTTCGATCCTCCCTGGCTCCACCAATTCCAGTGCCACGGCCATCCAGCCCGTGTCGACGAAGCCGGAACCCTGCACGGGTTCCGGCTTTTTTCATCCGGCGCCGCAGCCGGCGGCCAATCGCACCGGCCCGGCACCCGCCACGCCCGCTGCCGATGCCGGAGCGCCCCGATGACGCCCTTGCTGATGGCCGGTCATGGCGGCGGATCGCGGTAAAGATGCTTCTGGAACCCGACAAAGGTGTCGCGAATCTGTTCGGGCGATCCCAAATCGGCGGCGGCGTCGGCAATGGCGTGGTACTTCAACCGCAGCAGCGGCGGCAGCTTGGACAGGTCCAGCTCGCCCACGCCGGCATCCACGTAGTGGTCGAGCACAAACTCGACGAATTCCAGGTGGCGACGGCTGCGGTAGCTCTGGTTGATGCCTGCCTTCGCCTTCACCGCCCGCTCGGCCCGTGAAATCGGCGCCCGGGTGTAGGCCACGTAGGCCAGCACGTCGTACAAGTCGCTGTCTTGGGCTTCGATGGCCGTCTGCATCTGCCGAAGCGCCGGCAGGTCGAACCCCTTGTCGGCCAGGCCGTCGAGCAGGGCGCGGCGCGTCTGCGGATCGCTCCACAGCCGGCGCAGTTCGTCCTCGTCCTTGAAGAACGCCGGCAAGGTGCCGAACAGGCTCTCCAGGAATTGCGCGCCGGACATGGGCTTGCCATCCACGCTCCAGAACGTGGTCGCCACCATGCTCTGGATCTGGCGTTCCTTGCCGTCGGCCAGCCTGACCTTGATCCGCTGCGGTCGAACCGGCGGTTCCGGCTCGAGCTCGGGCGGCGGCGGATCGGTGACTTCGCCCTCCTGGCCGGTGGTCGTCGCGGTGGGCACGTCCGGCTCCAGAGGCTCGCCGTCCCATTGGGGGTCGGAGAAGTGCAGGTAGGCCTTCACGAAGTCGAAGATGGTGAAGTAGTCCTTGCCCTCGTACACGCGCGTGCCGCGGCCGACGATCTGCTTGAATTCGATCATCGAATTGACCGGGCGCATCAGCACGATGTTGCGGACGTTGCGCGCGTCCACGCCGGTGGACAGTTTCTGCGAGGTGGTCAGGATCGTCGGGATGGTCTTTTCGTTGTCCTGGAAGTCGCGCAGGTACTGCTCGCCACGCGCGCCGTCGTTGGCGGTCACGCGCACGCAGTAAAGCGGGTCCGGATGCGCGCGTTCCTGGTTGATCAGGTCGCGCACCATCGCCGCGTGCTCCTGTGTGGCGCAGAACACCAGCGTCTTCTCGCGCGGATGGATGCGCGACAGAAACTCCCGCACGCGGAAGCGCTCGCGCTCCTCGATCACGATCACCCGGTTGAAATCGCTCTCCGTGTAGCGCCTGCCGGCCACCACTTCGCCTTCCACCACCGCATCGTCCGGCGTCCAGGTGTAGTCGTCGATGGTGGTGGCGAACTGCTTGACCCGGAACGGCGTCAGGAAACCATCGTTGATGCCTTCCTTCAGCGAATAGCTGTACACCGGGTCGCCGAAATAGCGGTACGTATCGGCATTGGCGCGGCGCAGCGGCGTGGCGGTCAGGCCCAACTGCACCGCCGGCGCGAAGTACTCCAGGATGGCCCGCCAGCTGCTCTCGTCCTTCGCGCCGCCACGGTGACACTCGTCGATGACGATGAAGTCGAAAAAGTCCGGTGGGTAATCGCCGAAGTACGGGGAATCCTCCGGCCCGCTCAGGAAGGTCTGGAAAATGGTGAAGAACACGCTGCCGTTCTTCGGTACGCGGCCCTTTTTCCTGATCTGGTCGGGCGCAATGCGTACCAGCGCACCGTCGGGGAATGCGGAGAACGCGTTGTAGGCCTGGTCGGCCAGGATGTTGCGGTCGGCCAGGAACAGGATGCGCGGTCGCCGCGTCGGTTCGCTTCTGCCGCTGCTCCCAAGCGCGTGCCAGTCGCCGAGGTTCCAGCGGCTGTGGAACAGCTTCCAGGCAATCTGGAAGGCAATCGAGGTCTTGCCCGTGCCGGTGGCCAGCGTCAGCAGGATCCGGTCACGCCCTTGGCTGATGGCCTCCAGCACACGCTGAATGGCGATGTCCTGGTAGTAGCGCGGCTGCCACTGCCCGCCCTTGTCTTCGAACGGTACTGCCGCGAAGCGCTCGCGCCAGACATTCGCCACCGCGAAGGTGCGCTGCCACAGCGCCTCCGGACCGGGAAATTCCCCCACATCGCCCTCGCCACCGCCGAGCATGTCGATCTCGTAGGTACGGCGGCCATTGCTGGCATAGGCAAAACGGATGTCCAGCTTGGCCGCATACGCCTTGGCCTGACCAACGCCCTCACCCACCGGCTTGTTCGCCGCCTTGGCCTCGATCACCGCCAGCGGCCGGTTGCGGTACAGCAGCACGTAATCGGCAATCTCCGGCTTGGCCCGCTGTCCGTGGCCCTGCAGCCGGCCCGGGCTGATCCGGTATTCCCGCCGCACGCGGCTGCCCTCCACCACGCCCCAGCCAGCCGCGGCAAGGGCCGGGTCGATCCGTTCGGCGCGCGTCTCGGCCTCGTTCATGTTTGTCCCCTGTTCACGGCAACGCCGGGCAACGTTGTCTGCGTACCGGCAAGATTGCAGCCTGTCGCAAACTATGATTGACTATGCCTGATTTCATAATTTATGAAATTGTCAATATTCAGGGATAATCCATGCGTCACTACCCGCGCCCCACTTTAGCCCGAGAAATCGCCCGTGCGCTGCAAGGCAACCAGATCTTCGGCGACGCCCACAACGGGCTGTTCCTGGCGGCGCCGCGCCGCACGGGCAAGTCCACCTTCCTGCAGGAGGACCTCGAGCCCGAGCTGGAGCGGCTGGGGATGGTGGTGGTGTATGTCGACCTGTGGGCCGATCAGCGGCGCGACCCCGGCGAACTGATCGCCGATGCGATTGGCCGCGAACTGGCAAGGCACTTGGGCACCGTCGCCAAAGCCGCCAAGGCGGCGGGCTTGCAGGGCGTCAGTCTTGGCGGGGCGCTGCAGATCGACACCAGCAGGATCGGCCGGGTGGATGGCATCACCCTGACGGACGCGCTTCGCACGCTGCACGAACACGCCAAGGCCCCCGTGGTGCTCATCATCGACGAGGCGCAGCACGCGCTCACAAGCGAAGCCGGGGAAGCCGTCATGGCCGCGCTCAAGTCGGCCCGCGACCAGATGAATTCACCAGGCAAGGTCAACCTGATGCTGGTCATGTCCGGCTCCGACCGCGACAAGCTGCTGCGCTTGGTCAACAGCTACAGCGCGCCCTTCTACGGGTCACAGATACAGCGCATGCCCGGGCTGGACCGCGGTTTCATCGACTTCGTGGCCGATCTGGTCGAACAGCAGCGACCCGACCTGCGCCCGGTCGACCGGGACCTGCTGGAAACGGCCTTCGCCGGGTTCGGGCGTCGCCCGCAATTCTTCATGACCGCGCTGGGCGAAGCACTGAGCCCGATGTCCTCCCACGAATGCCGTTTCGAAGTGGCCGTGGGCGCGGCGGCCGAACAGCGCCAGCGCGATGACGAAGCGCAGATGGCATCGGAGTTCCTTGCCCTGAAGCCACTGGAGCGCGCCGTGCTGTGGCGGCTGCTGGCGCAGGGCGAACGCTTCCGCCCCTACGATGCGGAAGCCCTGCGGTTCTACTCGGACAAGACCGGCGGCAAGGTCACCACGGCCAAGGCGCAGACCGCGTTGGAAAGCCTGCGGCAGCACACACCGTCACTCGTGTGGAAGTCGGCGCGCAGCGAATACGCGGTGGAGGACGCCGCCATGCACCGCTGGTACGAAAAGCGCGTGGCGGAAGGCACCTGGCCGCCCACGGACGACCCCGGCGCGGAATGACGCCTACAACTGCCCCGAGAACGCCCGCTGCAGCAGGGTTTGCTTGAGTTCGTCGAGGGCGGCGAGTTTGCGGGTGTAGAGGGATTGGAGGTGCTCGCCTTCGGCGTCGGCCGCATCCAATTCGTCAGCAATTTGCTGCTGTTTCCGCAATGACGGATACCGAATTGTCATCTCTTTTAATAGACGGTAATGGCGGGCGTAACCGAGCGACCGAGGCTTCAGGACCTGCAACTGATGGTAGAAGAAGCGCGGATTCAGGAACGGCTTCGGCTTCAGAATCTTCACGCCGTCGGCCCCCAGGACAAAATCGAAGTCGATGTACTTCAAGACGCGGGTGTGATCCCCGAACAGCACCAACGGCCTGTCCACTCGAAAGACATCACGTACGAGGTTCCAGCGGCCATTGATGAACTCCTCTTCCTGCGAAACGATCGGGTAGTCGCCCTCCGTCAGAAACTGTTTGCGCTGGATCTTGGGTGTGTATGTCACCTGTTCGATGCAGCCCTCGAAGGGCGCTTCATCCCATTCGTCCACGCCGAAGGCCGCGTCCTTTACCAATGCCCTGATCTTCGCCAGCACCTTCGCCGCCTCCGCATCCAGCGCGGCGATCTCGTCGAGAATTTCCTTCGGGCTGCGCTGCTCGGCCACCTCGCCGCCGTTCGGGTTCTGCACCGACAGATCGAACGTGGACTGGTCCACGTCATTCGCCTCCACCGTCCAGCTCGTCGCCGAATCGGCGAAGGTCCTCTGCAGTTCAACGAATTCGGCCAGGTCCGCATCGTTCAGCGGGTTGGTCTTGCCCAGGCTGCGGCCCGGGTCCAGCTGGTAGTACCAGATGCGCCGCGTCGGCGCGCCCTTCTCGAAGAACAGCACCACGGTCTTCACGCCCGCGCCCTGGAAGGTGCCGGACGGGCAGTCCAGCACGGTGTGCAGGTTGCATTCGGCCAGCAGCTTGCGGCGCAGGCTGGTGCTGGCGTTGTCGGTATTGGACAGGAAGGTGTTCTTGATGACGATGGCCGCGCGCCCGCCGGGCTTGAGCATGCGGATGAAGTGCTGCAGGAACAGGAAGGCGGTCTCGCCGGTCTTGATCGGGAAGTTCTGCTGGACCTCCTTGCGCTCCTTGCCGCCGAAGGGCGGATTGGCCAGCACGATGTCCTTCTGGTCGCGCGGTTGGATGTCGTTGAGGTTCTCGCCCAGGGTGTTGGCGTGGACGATGTTGGGCGCGTCGATCCCGTGCAGGATCATGTTCATCACGCCGATCACGTAGGCCAGGCCCTTCTTCTCCTGCCCGTAGAAGGTCTTTTCCTGCAGGGTCTTCATGTCCTTCGTGGACAACTTGCCTTGCCGCAGGTGGTCAAAGGCCTCGACCAGGAAGCCGGCGCTGCCGCAGGCGCCGTCGTAGATGGTTTCCCCGATCTTGGGGTCGATCACCGCGATCATCGCGCGGATCAGCGGGCGCGGGGTGTAGTACTCGCCGCCGTTGCGCCCGGCGTTGCCCATGTTGCGGATCTTGGCCTCGTACAGGTGCGAGAGCTCGTGCTTCTCGGCGCTGGTGCCGAAGCGCAGCTCGTCCACGCGGTCGATCACGTCGCGCAGGTTGTAGCCGCTGCGGATGCGGTTGCCGATCTCGCCGAAGATCTCGCCGATCTTGTATTCCAGCGTCTGCGGGCCGCTGGCGCGCTGCTTGAAGCCTTCCAGGTACGGGAACAACTCGTCATCGACGAAATCCACCAGGTCATCGCCGGTCATGGCCCGGTTGTGGTCGATGCGACCGTCGCGGCCCTTGGGCGCGGCCCAGCTGTCCCAGCGGTATTTTTTTCTTCAGCAGCCAGTCGTACTTGCGGCCTTCCAGCTCCGCTGCCATCGCGCGTTCCTGCTCCAGCGCATCCAGGTATTTCAGGAACAGCAGCCAGGAGGATTGCTCGGTGTAATCCAGCTCGCTGGTGCAGCCGGCGTCCTTGCGCAGGACGTCATCGATGTTGCGGAAAGCCTGTTCGAACACGCGCATTCCCTTTCGTGTGGCAAGGTCCGATCGGCGCGGCTGGCAGTCCCGAGCACGTTCCCCGAGTGGACCGATGCCATCCAGTGTAGTGGAGAGCATCTCGCCGGTTGAGACAGGTGCACGCGATGGCACTGGCCCGCCGGGGCACGCCTGTCAAGCTGTTCAGCCGACGAGCCAGCGGCGAAAATCGCGGTGCGGCGCTGTTGCCGCGCTTGCCAGCGCCCGATCATGCAGGACACGCCGACCAGCCCCTTGACCACCGGCCGGACCACCAGCCGGACCGCCGCCGCATCGGCCGCCATCATCGCCGAACGCATCGCCGGGGAGATCGCGGCCGATGCCCGGCAAGTGGCCGCTGCGGTGGCACTGCTGGACGAGGGGGCGACCGTTCCGTTCATCGCCCGCTACCGCAAGGAAGTGACCGGCGGACTGGACGATACCCAGCTGCGCACGCTGGAAACGCGGCTGGTGTACCTGCGGGAACTGGAAGAGCGCCGTGGCGCGATCCTCGCCAGCATCGACGAACAGGGCAAGCTGAGCGATGCGCTGCGCGCGGACATCGAGGCCGCCGACAGCAAGGCGCGCCTGGAGGACCTGTATCTGCCGTACAAGCCGAAGCGCCGCACGCGCGCGCAAATTGCCCGCGAAGCCGGGCTGGAACCGCTGGCCGACGGCCTGCTGGACGACCCGACCCGCGAACCCGAGGTCTTCGCTGCGACGTTCGTCGATGCCGACAAGGGCGTTGCCGACGCCAAGGCGGCGCTGGAGGGCGCGCGCGCGATCCTGCTGGAACGCTGGGGCGAGGATGCCGACCTGCTGGGCGAGTTGCGCGACTGGCTCGCCCGCGAAGGGGTGATCCGTTCGCGGGTGATCGAGGGCAAGGAAGCAGCCGGCGAGAAATTCCGCGATTACTTCGACCACGCCGAACCGCTGGCCAGCATCCCTTCGCACCGCCTGCTGGCGCTGTTCCGCGGCCGCCGCGAAGAATTCCTCGCCCTGGAGCTGGAACCCGGCAGCGATGTCGACCAGGGCAATGCGTTCGCCGAAGGCCGCATCGCCTTGCATGCCGGCATTGCCCAGCGCGCTCGCGCCGCCGACGCCTGGCTGGGCAATGCCTGCCGGCTGGCTTGGCGAGCCAAGCTGCAGCTGCACCTGATGCTGGAACTGTTCAACCAGGCGCGCGAGAAGGCCGAGGGCGAGGCCATCGACGTGTTCGGCGACAACCTGAAGGACCTGCTGCTGGCCGCGCCGGCCGGGCCTAAGACAGTGCTCGGCATCGATCCGGGCATCCGTACCGGCTGCAAGGTGGCGGTGGTGGATGCCACCGGCAAGCTGCTGGCCACCGACACCCTGTATCCGCACGAGCCGCGCCGCCAGTGGGACGCATCGCTGACCACGCTGAAGCGCCTGTGCGAAACCCACGGCGTGCAGCTGATCGCGATCGGCAACGGCACCGCCAGCCGCGAGACCGACCGGCTGGCCGGCGATCTCATCCGCGCCCATCCGCAGTTGAAGCTGCAGAAGATCGTGGTCAGCGAGGCCGGCGCCTCGGTGTACTCGGCATCGGAACTGGCCGCCCGCGAATTCCCCGCGCTGGATGTCTCCCTGCGGGGCGCGGTCTCGATCGCCCGTCGCCTGCAGGATCCGCTGGCGGAACTGGTGAAGATCGAACCCAAGGCGATCGGCGTGGGCCAGTACCAGCACGATGTCGACCAGTACCGCCTGGCCAAGGCACTGGATGCAAAGGTCGAGGACTGCGTCAACGCGGTCGGCGTGTTCGTCAACACCGCCTCGGTGCCGTTGCTGGCGCGCGTGGCCGGACTGTCGGCCGGCGTGGCGGAGAACATCGTAGTCCACCGCGACACCCACGGCCCGTTCCTCCGTCGCAAGGATTTGCTGGACGTGCCACGGCTGGGCGCCAGGACCTTCGAGCAGTGCGCCGGGTTCCTGCGCATCGCCGATGGCGACGACCCGCTGGATGCCTCGGGCGTGCATCCGGAAAGCTACGCGGTGGTGCAGCGCATGGTCGAGCGCTCCGGTCGCCCGTCGCAGGCGCTGATCGGCGATGCGGCCGCCGTCCGCCAACTGCGGGCCGAAGACTACGTCGACGAACGCTTCGGTCTGCCCACCGTGCGCGACATCCTGCTGGAACTGGAAAAGCCGGGCCGCGACCCGCGCCCCGAATTCAAGGCCGCGCGCTTCGCCGACGGCGTCGAGGACATCAAGGACCTGCGCCCGGGCATGGTGCTGGAAGGCGTGGTCAGCAACGTCGCCGCGTTCGGCGCCTTCGTCGACATCGGCGTGCACCAGGACGGACTGGTCCACATCTCGGCATTGGCCGACCGCTTCGTCAAGGATCCGCGCGATGTGGTGAAGGCCGGCGACATCGTCAAGGTCAAGGTGCTGGAGGTGGACGTCGCCCGCAAGCGCATCGCCCTGACCCGCCGTCTGGACGACGTGCCCGGCAGCGACAGCCGCAGTTCGCGTGATGGCGATGAGCGCCCGTCGCGGCGCGGCCCGGGCGCCGGCCGCGATGTGCGCGGCGGCAAGCCGCGCCAGGACGCAGCGCCGGCCAACAACGCGCTGGCCGCGGCGTTCGCCCGCGCCAGGCGCGACTGACGTCACGCCGACAAGCTTCGCCACCTCCTAGCAAGGCAGGCGCCCGATTGCGTCGCGACACACGGGCAGGCCATGCGCCTCACCCTGCACGAGCTGCTGGCCCTGAACCGTCATGACGGGCATGCGATAATGCGCGATTGCCCCCGTAGCTCAGCTGGATAGAGCGTCCCCCTCCTAAGGGGAAGGTCGTGCGTTCGAATCGCGCCGGGGGCGCCAGAAGAGCGAGGAACGAGAGAAGAGGAGTGAGGAGAGAGAGGTCAGCGGCCTCGTGATCCTCCAGCTTTCTCTCATTCCTCACTCCTCTCCTCTCTCTCTTCGTTTCCGGAGTCGCCCATGTCCCTGCATCCCGTCCTGTCCAAGCTCGGCCTGTCCACCACCGAATCCGGCACCTATCTCGGCAACGGGGAATGGTCGAAGACTGTGGATGCCGGCGTGCTGGCGCCGGTCAACCCGACCACGGGCGAGGTGCTGGGCCAGGTGCATGCCAGCAGCCGCGCCGACTACGACACCCTGATGCAGCGCGCGCAGGAGGCGTTCCAGGTCTGGCGCAAGACCCCGGCCCCGCGCCGCGGCGAGGCCATCCGCCTGTGCGCCGACGCGCTGCGCGAGCACAAGGACGCGCTGGGTTCGCTGGTGGCGCTGGAAATGGGCAAGTCCAAGCCCGAGGGCGATGGCGAAGTGCAGGAGATGATCGACATCGGCGAGTTCGCCGTGGGCCTGTCGCGCCAGCTGTACGGCCTGACCATGCACAGCGAGCGCCCCGGCCACCGCATGTACGAGCAGTGGCATCCCATCGGCATCGTCGGTGTCATTTCCGCCTTCAACTTCCCGGTGGCGGTGTGGGCGTGGAACAGCTTCATCGCCGCGGTGTGCGGTGACATCACCGTGTGGAAGCCCTCGCCCAAGACCCCGCTGTCGGCGATTGCCAGCATGAAGATCTGCAACGAGGCGCTGCGCAAGGGCGGCTTCCCCGACATCTTCTTCCTGTTCAACGACGCCGGCACCGAGTTGGCCCAGGACTTCGTCGACGACAAGCGCGTGGCCCTGGTCAGCTTCACCGGCAGCACCAAGGTCGGCCGCCACGTGGGCGAGCGCGTGGCCAAGCGCATGGGGCGCAGCCTGCTGGAGCTGGGCGGCAACAACGCGATCATCGTGGACGAGAGCGCCGACCTGAAGCTGGCGATCCCGGCCATCGTGTTCGGCGCGGTCGGCACCTGCGGCCAGCGCTGCACCACCACCCGCCGCCTGTTCGTGCACGAGGCCGTGTACGACGAGGTGCTGGAGAAGCTGATCGCCGCCTACCGCCAGGTGGAAGGCAAGATCGGTGATCCGACCGATCCGAAGAACCTGGTCGGCCCGCTGAACTCGCGCGAGGCCGCCGACGAATTCCGCAAGACCATCGAGCGTGCCCACGAGCTGGGCGGCCGCATCGAGATCGGCGGCAACGTGCTGGACGGCAAGGGCTTCTTCGTGACCCCGGCGATCGTCACCGGCCTGACCAACGATGCCGAGGTGGTGCAGAAGGAGACCTTCGCGCCGATCCTGTACGTGATGAAGTACGGCGAACTGGAAGAGGCCATCGCCATGCAGAACGACGTGCCGCAGGGCCTGTCCTCGTCGATCTTCACCACCAACCTGCAGCGCGCCGAGCAGTTCCTGGCCGCGTGGGGCTCGGATTGCGGCATCGCCAACGTCAACATCGGCACCTCCGGCGCCGAGATCGGCGGTGCGTTCGGTGGCGAGAAGGAAACCGGCGGCGGCCGCGAATCCGGATCGGATGCGTGGAAGGCCTACATGCGCCGACAGACCAACACCATCAACTACTCCGACGCGCTGCCGCTGGCGCAGGGCATCAAGTTCGATCTGTGATCGACCCGGGGCGATGCCACCGGACACCGCGCCAGTGGCATCATGCCCACGACTCGTCGATCATCCGTCACTGATCGAGCCGTCATCGATCGCACGTCGATCACCCCCTGATCGCGCCAGGCCTGACCCGATGCACGCCCCGTTGCCCCCACCTTCAGCCACCGCCGCGACGCCCGGCCCCACCAACGTCCTGGCGGTGCTGAGCCTGGTGGCCGGCATCCTCGGCTGGTCGCTGCTGCCGGTGATCGGCGGAATCGTGGCCATCATCACCGGGCACGTGGCGCGCGGCCAACTGGCGCGCGCCGCCGGCCGCGAAAGCGGTGACGGACTCGCCCTGGCGGGCTTGATCCTCGGATATCTGTCGCTGGCGTTGCTGGCGGCTGCCATCGCCTTTTTCGTGCTGCTGCTGTTCGGCGGCGCCGGCCTGCTGTACTGGACGAGCTGAACCGTGTACGCGACGTTGCGACCGCTGCTGTTCCTGCGCGATGCCGAGTCGGCGCACGCTGCGGCGCTGGCATGGCTGGAACGCGCCCATCGCCTGGGCCTGACCGGGCTGGCGGGCCGTCGGCCGGCCCCGTTGCCGACGAAGATGCTGGGCCTGACGCTGGACAACCCGGTCGGGCTGGCGGCCGGGCTGGACAAGAACGGCGAACACGTCGATGCACTGTTGGCGCTGGGCTTCGGTTTCGTCGAAATCGGCACGGTGACCCCGCGCCCGCAACCGGGCAACCCGCGCCCGCGGCTGTTCCGGCTGCCGGAGCACAAGGCGGTGATCAACCGCATGGGCTTCAACAACGACGGCGTGGATGCGCTGGTGCACAACGTCGAGCGCGCAAAGCGTGCGCGCGGCGTGCTTGGCATCAACATCGGCAAGAACAAGGACACCCCCAACGAACGGGCACTGGACGACTACCTGCTGTGCCTGGAACGGGTGTACCCGCTGGCCGACTACGTCACCGTCAACATTTCCTCGCCCAACACCGCCGGCCTGCGGGAACTGCAGGAAGAGCAGGCGCTGCGAAGGCTGGTGGGCGGGCTGCGCGAGCGTCAGGAACAACTCGGTGCCCGCCACGGCCGGCGCGTGCCGATGCTGGTGAAGATCGCCCCCGACCTGTCCGACGACGACATCGCGGCCACCGCACGAGTGCTTGGTGAACTGCAGGTGGACGGGGTCATCGCCACCAATACCACCACCAGCCGCGACGAGGTCCAGGGCCACCCGCTGGCCGGGGAAGCCGGCGGCCTGTCCGGCGCGCCGTTGCTGTCGAAATCCACCGCGGTGCTGCGGATGCTGCGCACGCGGCTGCCGGAGGCCATCCCGCTGATCGGCGTCGGCGGCATCGACAGCGGTGCCGATGCGGTGCAGAAGACCGCCGCGGGTGCCACCGCCGTGCAGCTGTACAGCGGACTGGTCTACCGCGGTCCGGCATTGGTCGGCGAATGCGTCGAGGCGATCCGCCGTCGCAAGGAAGCGCCAAGCCGGGGCAACCTGCCGATCACATGATCGACGGCCTGCGCCTCCTCGAAAACGCCGACTTGGGCCGACGCAACAGCTTTGCCGTGCCGGCACAGGCGCCCCTGCTGCTGCAGGCCGACAGCATCGCGGCACTGATGCAGGCCCATGCAGACGGGCTGATCGCAACGGACGCAGTGGTGCTGGGCGGCGGCAGCAACCTGCTGTGGGTGGCCGACCCGGCGGGCGCGGTGGTCTGCCTGCAGGCGGCGGCACGAGAGGTGCTGGAAGACGACGGTCGCCGCGTGCTGGTGCGCGCCGAGGCCGGCTGCAACTGGCACGACTTCGTCCTGTGGACCGTGGACCAGGGGCTGGCTGGCCTGGAAAATCTTGCCCTGATTCCCGGCACCGTCGGCGCCGCGCCGATCCAGAACATCGGCGCCTATGGCGTCGAGGTCGGCGAACACATCGCGCTGGTCGAAGCATTGGACCGGGAGACCGGAGAGCTGCGCCAACTGACGGCCGACGCGTGCCGGTTCGGCTACCGCGACAGCCTGTTCAAGCACGCACCGGCGCGCTGGATCGTCACCGCCGTGCACTTCCGGCTCTCGCGCGAGGCTGCACCACGTCTGGGCTACGCCGGCCTGGCCGAAGCGCTGGCCGGCATCGATGCCCCGAGCCCGCGCCAGATCGCCGATGCCGTCGCTGCGGTGCGCCGCGCCAAGCTGCCGGACCCGGCGGTGCTTGGCAACGCCGGCAGTTTCTTCAAGAACCCGCTGGTGCCACTGGCAACGGCCGAAGGGTTGCAGAACACCCATCCGGAGATGCCCTCGTATCCGGCCAACGACCCCACCTTGCGGAAACTGTCCGCCGCATGGTTGATCGAGCGCAGTGGCTGGAAGGGGCGGCGCCAGGGTGATGCGGGTGTCTCGGACCGGCACGCACTGGTCCTGGTCAATCACGGCAGCGCCACCGGTGCGGACCTGCTGGCGCTGGCACGCGCAATCGCGACCGATGTCCACGCCCGGTTCGGGGTGGCGATCGAACCGGAACCGCGCCTGATCGGGGCGACGTGGTAGCCGGCGGCCCGCCGCAGCACCTGCGCGCCGCGCTGCTGATGCTGGGCGGGACCGCGATGTTCGCGTTGATGGCGGTGATGATCCGCCTGGCTTCGCAAAGCCTGCACACCTTCGAGGTGGCGTTCTTCCGCAACCTGTTCGGCCTGCTTGCGGCCACCCCGCTGCTGCTGCGCCATGGCCCCGCACTGCTGCAGACCACGCAGTGGTCGCGTTACATCGTGCGCTGCCTGATCGGCATCGCCTCGATGTTCTGCGGGTTCTGGGCGATCGGCAACCTGCCACTGGCGCAGGCGATTTCGTTGTCCTACTCCAGCCCGATCTTCGTCACCATCGCCGCGGTGTTCATGCTGGGCGAAGTGGTGCGGGCGCGGCGCTGGGCGGCAGTGGGAATCGGGTTCATCGGCGTGCTGGTGATCGTGCGCCCGGGCAGTGCCGAGTTCACCCTGGGCATGCTGGTGGCGGTCGCTGCGGCGCTGCTCTCGGGCCTGGTGTCCATCCAGATCAAGCAGTTGTCGAAGTCCGAGCCTGCGGACCGCATCGTGTTGCTGACCACCCTGCTGTGGGTGCCGATGTCGCTGGTGCCGGCGCTGTTCGTGTGGACCTGGCCGCAAGGCATCGTCTGGCTGTGGGCCGTCGGTGCCGGGCTGCTGGGCACCGGCGGACACATGCTGTGGACGCGGGCATTGAAGATCGGCGAAGTGTCGGCGCTGACGCCGATCAGCTTCATGCAGCTTCCGATCGTGGCCACCGCCGGCTGGCTGCTGTTCGACGAGCGCGTGGACCGCTGGACCGCGATCGGAGCGGGGATCATCTTCGCCGCCAATTTCTACATCGCCCATCGCGAGGCGCAGTTGGCGCGGCGCAAGGCCAGCACCGCGCCGGCAGAGGCCGCCGGACCGGGGAACTGAGCGGCGCTTGTCAGCTCGCGCCCGGCACGCCGCGGCGGTGGCCGCGGCGATGAAGAAAAAGGGAAAGGGCGGGGCGGCTCCCGGCGCGGGTGACCGCGTCCCCCCGGACCGCGGCAGCGGACGCCGGCGCCCCGCCCTTCCCTGTCAAACCATCACGCCGCGCATCAGTTGCCGCGAGCGCCGGGGCCGCCCGCGCCTTGCCGGCGCCCCATGCGGTTGGCGGCGGCGGCATCGAACTCCGCGCGGCTGACGTGACCGTCGTTGTCCGCATCCAGCCGCGAGAACATCTGCGCCATGCGCTGCTGGCGCTGTTCAAGCGTCGGCTGCGGGCGGGCGTTGCGCTGCGGCGCAGGCGTCTGCTGCTGCCTGTCGGCACGGGCGGCGGCACGTTCGGCGCGCTGCTGCTGCATACGCGCATGGCGGGCGTTGTGTGCCGCGTCGAACTCGGCACGACTCAGCCGACCGTCGTTGTCGGTGTCTGCCCGGGTGAAGAAGGCCTCGCGTTGCTGGCTGGCGCGCGCCTGCCAGTCGGCCCGATCCAGATGGCCATCGCGATTGGCATCCAGTTGGTCGAAGCGTGCGGTCAGGCGCTCGTCGGCCGCTGCTTCGGCCCGGCTGATGCGACCGTCCTTGTCGGTGTCCAGCGCGCGATGGCGCTGCATCATCATCCCGCGGTGCTGGCCGGTACCCTTGCGCGGCATGTCGCCGCGACCGCTGCGCGGCCCGGCGGTGCGGGCGGCCGCCATCTCGGTGCGGCTCAGACGGCCATCGCCATCGGCGTCGAGCTGGTCGAAACGACGCGCCAGCCCGGGTCGGGCGGCGGCTTCCTCGCGACTGATGGTGCCGTCGTTGTTGCTGTCGATCTGCTGCCACATCGCCTGCTGGCGCTCGGCGCGCGACGCCGGGTCCCTGGCCTGAGGCGCGGCCACGGTGGCCGCGGCCAGCACGGTACCGGCGATCGCCAGGGCGAGCATGTCGGGGCGGAAACGCTGCATGGGGTTCTCCTGAGGTGGGTGGCACCCTGCCACCCTCGTCAACGTCAACGCCTCCCGAGGCCGCCGGTTGACGGCCATCGCGTCGCGTTCAGCATGCAGCCGGGCAGTGGTCGCGAGGCGCCAGCCGCGACGAGGGCTATGATGCTCACCACCATGCGCGCTTCATTCGCCGCCATCCGTCGCTCGTTGGTCGACCGCGTCCATGCGTGAGGCCGCGCCCCTGCAGCTGTACCGGACCGCGGACCACGGTTGCGGTTATTTCGACGGCCGCATCGCCTGCGACCTGGTGCTGGACCCGGCCGCACCGGACCTGGACCGGCATTACGGCACCGCCCTGGCCTGGGGCTTCCGCCGCTCCGGCGACATCCTCTACCGGCCGCATTGCCGCGACTGCCAGGCCTGCATCGCCGTGCGCGTGCCGGTCGCGCGGTTCCGGCCCAACCGCAGCCAGCGCCGTTGTCTGGCTGGCAATGCCGATCTCGAGGCGCGGGTCGTCGCCCCGCAACGCAGCGAGGAACAACTGGCGCTGTACCGGCGCTACCTTGGCAGCCGTCACCATGGTGGTGGCATGGATCATCACGGGGCGAGCGAGTTCGACCAGTTCCTGATCGGCCGCTGGAGCACGACCCGCTTCCTGGAGCTGCGTGAACGCGGCAGCCGGCAACTACTTGCCGTTGCGGTCACCGACGTCACCGATGCCGGCCTGAGCGCGGTCTACACCTTTTTCGAGCCGCGCAGCGCCAGTCGCGGGCTGGGGACGTTCGCGATCCTCCAGCAACTGGCTTGGGCCCGGCGCGAGGGCATCGAGCAGCTCTACATGGGCTACTGGATCCAGGGCCACGCCAAGATGGATTACAAACGCCGCTTCCAGCCCATGGAGGGCTTCATCGGCCACCAGTGGCAGCCGCTGTCAGGCGTCACCGGCTGATCTGGTGGAACCGTCCGCGGGCGGTGCGCCCACTTCCGGCTCTTTCGACGCCACTTCCGCTGGCGTGCCCGGCACCTGCACGATCGACGGCGGGGCAACGGCGGCAGTGCGCGGACCGAAGCCGAACTTGGGATCGGCCGCGCGCGACACCACCAGTCGCACCATCGATGCCGGCAACATCAGCGTCATGCGCTGTTCGCCCCCATCGCTGCCCTGGGCCAACACGCCCAGTTGCATCAAGGCACCGCCGGTATCGACGTCACGGCACGCAATGTGTGCGCCCATCGGCGAGTCGGACAGGAACGGCCTGATCGCATCACCCAGCGCTTCGATTGCCTGCGGGAACAGGAAGACGGCATATCCGCCGGTTTCAGCCATTCGCTCCATCTTGCCTCCGGTGTCCAGAACCGCTTCAGTGTAGGCGGGCGCAGGTTCACCGCGCGCGAACGATCTGCGATGCTGTCGGCGATGCAATGCGCGCCTCCCTCCTGCCGGCTGTTGCTGCTTGTCGTCGTGCTGGCCTTGGCCGCCTGCGGCGGCCAGGCGCCGTTTGCGCGGCTTGCCGGGGTGATCGTCAACGGCGAGCTTCGCGAGCTCAGCGGCATGGCCGCAAGCCGCCAGCACGATGGCGTGCTGTGGGTACACAACGACGGCGGCCATGCCCCGGTGGTGTATGCGATTTCGCCTCGGGGCCGCGTGCTGGCACGGCTGCACGTGGACGGCGTGACCAAGACCGACTGGGAAGACATGGCGGCCTTCGAGCAGGATGGGCGCCATTACCTGCTGATTGCCGACACCGGCGACAACGGCGGGCTGCGACGCACGTTGCAGTTGCACGTCATCGAGGAGCCGGCAGCCATCGCCGATGCCAGGGTCCACCCGCTGCGCACCCTGACCTTCCGCTGGCCCGACGGTCCGCGCGACTGCGAGGCGGTCGCCGTGGACGCCGCCGCCGGCCGCATCCTGCTGGTGTCGAAAAAGCAGCGGCCTCCGGAGCTGTTCAGCCTGCCGCTCGACGCGCCGCCCGGTGAGGTCCATGTCGCGCGCTTGCTTGGCCACCTGCAGGGTGTGCCGGGGCCCGCCCCGTCCGCACCGGACCCGCGCCTGGCCAAGGTGGCCGGTCAGGTCACCGCGGCGGACATTTCTCCGGACGGCCGCGAACTGGCGGTGATGACCTACCGCGACGTGTTGTTTTATCCGCGCGCGGCCGGCGAGGAATGGGCGACGGCCGTTGCCCGCCCGCCGCGCAGCCATCGGCTGCCGACCTTGCTGCCGCAAGCCGAGGCGCTGGCATGGAGCGCGGGCGGCAGTGGCCTGTTCGCCACGGGCGAGTTCTCACCGGCACCGCTGTTCTGGCTGCGACCGGCGGAGCCTGACGACGACACCGTGGCCGACGATCCCGGCAGTGACGGGCACGAAAACGGCGGCGAGAATCCGCGGGGTTGAAAGTGATATCAATTTGATATCTAATCTCCTCAATCCTCCTGTCGAGCCATGTCGATGAAAGCGCATACCGCGATGCAAGAAACCCCGATCCGCTCCCTGCCGGGCATCCCGGTGCTGCTGGTGTTGCTGGTGCTCGCGGCGCTCGACGCCTGGTTGTTCTTCGCCGCGATCACCGGCGAGAGCCTCCTGCTGCTTGCCGCCGCCATCATCCTTGCCCCGGTCGTTCTGCTCGGCCTGATCGGCTTGTACATGGTCGAACCCAACCAAGGCGCGGTGTTGACCCTGTTCGGTCGCTACATCGGCACGGACAAGGACAACGGCCTGCGCTGGAACAACCCGTTCTATTCCAAGCGCAAGATCAGCCAGCGCGTGCGCAATTTCGAAAGCGGCCGGCTCAAGGTCAACGAGCTGGAAGGCAGCCCGATCGAAATTGCCGCGGTCATCGTCTGGCAGGTGGTGGACTGCGCCGAAGCGGTGTTCAACGTCGATGACTACGAAAGCTTCGTCCACATCCAGTCCGAAGCCGCGCTGCGCGGCATGGCCACCAGCTACCCCTACGATCAGCATGAAGACGGCCAGATGTCGCTGCGCAGCCATGCCGCGGAAATCTCCGAGCACCTGCAGGCCGAGCTGGCGGACCGGCTGGCCAACGCGGGCGTCAAGGTGCTGGATGCGCGCATCAGCCACCTCGCCTACGCACCGGAAATTGCCCAGGCCATGCTGCAGCGGCAGCAGGCCAACGCGATCATCGCCGCCCGCACCCGGATCGTTGCCGGGGCGGTGGGCATGGTGCAGATGGCGCTGGACGAGCTGCAGAAGACCGGCACCGTGGAACTGGACGAGGAACGCAAGGCGGCCATGGTCAGCAACCTGCTGGTGGTGCTGTGCGGCGACCGCTCGA
>JAUNRQ010000070.1:4425-6286 GCA_030535605.1 Pseudoxanthomonas suwonensis | reverse complement strand
GCGGCGAAGGTCATGCCGCGCTTGGCGTTCTGCTGCACCTGGTTGATGCCGGGCACGCGGATTTCCACCGGGTCTTCCACCGTGGAGATGTTGCGGCCCTCGTCGTTGAGCATGTTCAGCCCGGTGTACAGGCTCACGGTCTTGCCGGAACCGGTCGGGCCGGTCACCAGCACCATGCCGTAGGGCTTGAAGATGGCCTCGGTGAAGATGGCCTGCTGCTCGGGCTCGTAGCCAAGCTGCTCGATTCCCAGTTTCGCGGCACTGCCGTCGAGGATGCGCAACACCACCTTTTCGCCGAACAGCGTCGGCAGGGTGCTGACACGGAAGTCGATCTGCCGGGTCTTGCTCAGGTTCAACTTGATACGGCCGTCCTGCGGGACGCGTTTTTCGGCGATGTCCAGTTGCGCCATCACCTTCAGACGCGCCGCGATCCGCGGCGACAGCTTGGTCGGCACCGCCGCCACCTTGCGCAGCACGCCATCGATGCGCAGCCGCACCCGGTATTCGGTTTCGAACGGCTCGAAATGGATGTCCGAAGCGCCGCGGCGGATCGCATCCACCAACACCTTGTTGACGAATTTCACGACCGGCGCGTCGTCGTCCTTGATCTCGCTACCGTCGCCGGTTTCCTCGCCGTCGCCGCCGGAAACTTCCAGGTCGCCGATGTCGTCGCCGCCCAGCGCATCGCCAAGGCTGTCGCCGGTGCTGCGCCAGCGCTCGGCCACCTGCTTGATCTGGCTGGCGTCCACCAGCACCGGGTCCACCGTCAGGTTGGTGCTGAAGGCGATCTCGTCGAAGGCCGCCGTTGCAGTCGGTTCGCCGGTGGCCAGGAACAATCGGTTGCCGCGCTTGAACAATGGCAGCACCCGATGCTTGTCCAGCAGGTTCTCCTTGACCAGCCCCAATACTTCGGGATTCGGGTTCATCGCCTGCAGGTCCAGCACAGGCATGCCGAACTCGATCGCGTTGGCAGCCGCCATTTGCATGCCGTTGACCAGTTTCTTTTCCAGCAACCACGCGGCAATCGGCCGCTTGGCGTCGGCGGCGTCCTGAAGCGCTTTCCGGGCAGAGGATTCGTCAAGTGCCCCGTCCATTACCAGGCGACGGGCGATGCCGGTGATGCCGACGAGATTGGCGATGGCAGCCTGGTTCATGCGGTGGACTGTCGACGATGCGTGGATGGCTACTTTACCCAATCGCGTCCACGGGCAGCGTGCACCACTGGATGAGGGTCCGCTATTGCAGGATGCAGTTGCCGCCGTTGGCCAGGTTGCACTGGGTGCTGCGCCGGCCGGGTACGCGCGGCGTTCCGACGATGGTCTGGCTCAAGTCAGTGAATGCGCTCGCATCGGTGATTCCCTGGCAGGCGCTTGCGGTGGGTGCTCCCGGGTTGGCGTTGTTGTGCAATGCGGCCAATGCCCAGTTGGTGTAATTCTTGGCCTCGGCCATGCAGGCGCGTTCCCGAGCGCTTGCTCGATAGGTGTTGTAAGCCGGCAATGCAACGGCTGAAAGCACGGCGATGATCGCGACCACGATCATCAGTTCGATCAGAGTGAAACCTTGATGTTGGCAACGCACTGCAGCACACTCCAGATCCGTCCCGGACGAGAACATCTCAGCAAGAAGCGTGCCAAGTGGGAATGGCACAACCGGGCTGCAAGTCCCATGCACGCAGGCGGCCACGGGTGGTTGCTTCTCGCGTTTCAGGTCGTTCGAATATGCCGCTGTCGGTCACTTGGGTGACCCATGGCGATGGGGAAAAGATGTTGCGCAGAGGGGCATGGGGGAGGCGTGGGCGTCGCGGGAAGGCAATCGCGTCGCACGTTCGCCCGGTTCGCGGAACGTCGGCGCTACCATTCTG
>JAUNRQ010000070.1:0-4325 GCA_030535605.1 Pseudoxanthomonas suwonensis | reverse complement strand
TTTCGGATCCTGGCAATCGCGACAGGCTGAAGTCGGCCCGCTGATCAATCTCGATCTTGCAGTGGTGATGTCCTTTCTGCCTTGCCTTGCATCGTGACGGGGCGGTTGCCCTGATGCGAATTGCAGCATGACCTGCAACGTGGTCATGTGCCGCGTTCGTGATCGGTCCAGGATCGCGGGTGTGCAGGATGATGCAATTGCACCACCAATTCTTCCGGAATCTCGCTCAGGCCATTTCCGACGGGGCGTTGGCTGGTGTTGACGTGCTCGTGGTGGGTGACGACGAACCCCCGTTGAGCAATGGACACAGCAGATCCTGGGTATGGCACGGCCGGGTGAGGTGGCTGCACTTCAAGATTCGGGAGAAGGTTTCCGACGTCCCCGTGATGGCGAATCGCCAGGCGAGTGCAGTTCCCGGTCGAGCCAGCGCAGCAGAGCAAGGGAACTTTCTTCAGGCTTTCCGGGCCGGCCATTGAGTAGCGCGAGCGCCACCCGTCCGTCGGGATAGGCCACTGCCGCAGAGAACATTCCGGGCAAGTCACCGTAGTGCGTGAGGCGGTAGCCGTTCACCTGCGGCCACACTCGCCAACCCAGTCCGTAATACCACTCCCCGTGCGCCGTGGTTGCCGGCGCCACGATGCTGCGGTCGCGGGCGTCAGACGAGTAGATGGACAGCAGCGTGCCTGCGTTGCTGAAAAGACCACCGGCTGCGCCCGCCGCAGCCCATTGCGCCGGGCTCATGGGCCATTGCCGATGGGCTCGAACGGATGGTCCAAGTGACAGGGGCTCGCTGGTGCCAAGTCCCAGCACGTGACGCACCGCCCGCGGATAGTCCATCCCCGTCGCTTGTTCGATCAGCGTCCCCAGCAGGCAATAGCCCGTGTTGGAGTACTGCATGTGTCGGCCCGGCTCATGCAGCAGCGGACGGCGTAGTGTGGCAGCGACGGCCGCATCACAGCCGACAAGTTTGCCATCAGCGAACATCGGGTCTCCCATGCGTTGATCCAGGCCCGCAGTGTGCTGCAGCAGGTGGCGTATGCTGATGCGACCGTAACGCTCATCGCCTGGGTGCTCGCCCAGCACGCGGGAATCCAGCGCGGGGGTATCCAGTGACAGGCGGCCTTCTGCGATGAGTCGGCGCACGACTGCCGCCGTGATCGGTTTGGTCAGGCTGGCAATCGGCAGCGTAGTGGTGGCATCCAGCGGCGCCCGGCCCGGAGCCGGGCCAGCGCCAATGGTGCGCACGGATACACGGCCATCGTTTCTTTGTACCGCGATCACGGCACCGGCGATGCCTTCGCGCCGCAGCCACTGTTCGAGCGATGCCGGTGGTTGCGCGTCTTGATGACGCATGCCCCACAACACCGCTGCCGTGACAGCAAGCACCAGCAGCAGGAGCAGAGAGCCGCGATTGTCCAGCGCGCGCTTCACGTCGTCGGATGGCGACGGAGCAGTTTCGCGATCAACCCGTGACGTGAGATCCAAAGGGCGTACTCACGGTAGACCGGATCGTGCATGAGGTGTCGTTCTTCGGTGCGAGCCCGCAGCCAGTAAATGCCGTTGATGCACAGCAGGATCAGGCAGTGGACTGCAGCCGTGGCGACTCCCGCGTTGGATACGAACGGAATGGAGACAAGCCACCAGGAAAGGTTCTTGCTGATGTACGCCGGATGCTTGCTCCAGCGGTAGGGTCCATGCGTGATGATCCCCCGGTGGGTGAGGTTGCTGAACCTGATGCCGAATACCACGGTTGACAGTGCGTAGATCGCCGTCAGCAGCACCACCGCCGTGCCCCAGACGTGAAGCAGAACCGGTGATTGCGCCAACCAGGCGGACCATTGGTAGCCGTCACGATAGGTGAAGCCGACATCCTGTAGCCAGGTGAAGAAGGGCGGATAGCAGACCAGGGCTGCGGCCCAACCCAGCCAGTACGGGTTGCTGGACTGGATCTGTGCACCCAGCCGCTTGGCGGTGGACAGGTAGCCGACTGTTCCGAAGGCGGTATCCACCAGGTACAGCAATGCCACGGTCAGCGCGTACCAATGCACGGCCGTCATGTTCTGCGCCAGCACGGGCTCCGATTGACCGGCCCAGCGATACGCAAACGAGATCATCAACGGAAGGAAGAACGCCTTGACCAACTGGTCACGCAGCAGCGGCCAAGGGAAGCGCTGGGCGGCAGGGCGCCGATGCAGCCACTGTCCGATGCGCTCCAGTCCCGCGACTTCGGTGCCTTCCGGCCACAGCACGTAGAGCAGGGCGCCTGCCAGCAACAGCGGCAGCAGAGGCGGCAGGGCCAGCCAGAAGCCATCAGTCACGCTGGCATTTGCCAGCGGCAGCAGGTTCAGCGTCGCCGCCCATAGGCCACCTGCGACCACCAGGCCGTACAGTCGCCAGCGTCGTCGGCTTGTCGTCGAGTGTCGAGCCTCGCCCGGGCGAGGTTGAGCAGCAGCGTGGCGTCGCGCCTCGTACCACCACATGGGCGCGGCGGTGCACGCGAGCAATGCCAGCAACGCGGCAGCCGGTCTTGCCATCAAGCCGTGGCCGGTGACCACGCCAATCGCGAATCCGGCCAGCCCCATTGCGCCGACTTGCCAGGGGACCGCGCTGCGGGGAGGTGACGATCGATGGTTGGCGGGCAATGGCGACACCTGAAAAAAGACGAAGGGGCCTGAGCCCCTTCGTCGTCACGCAATCAGGAGTTCCTGATCAACCACCGGTGCCGCCAGGAGGGTTGCCAGCAGCCGCACCCAGTCGGCAGGTCGCGGTCGCCCAATCGCACTCGGTCGGCTGGTTGCCCGGCGGGACAGGCGACGCAACGTTCGCGAAGGTGCCGGCAGCCTGTTCAACCGCGGCAGCATTGCCAGTGATGTTGGCAGCGCAGGCTGCGGCGGCGTGAGTCGGGTATTCAGCAGCAGGTACGCCAGAGTGGACTGCCGCGACGTAGGAATTGACAAACGCCTTGGCTTCGGACAAGCACGCACCATTGGCAGCGCGGATGCGGTAGTTATTGTAGGCCGGCAGCGCGATGGCGGCCAGGATCGCGATGATCGCGACGACGATCATCAGTTCGATCAGGGTAAAGCCTTGTTGCTTGTTCATGCGGGTATCTCCCCAGGGTGTGAAAAACGGGTACTGCTCGCGAGTGCCATGGCCGGGTGTCCGGTCCTTGACGACCGTGCGACCGTGGCAGAGAGACATATGCAGGAAGCGTGCCAACCGGTCGGATCATGTGGGAACAGTGTCCCCGTGTCGTGCGTGGACCGCGAAGGGCCGGGTGCGCTGGCAGGAAGTGACGCAAATTGTCAGTTTGCGTTGCGGCTGTGGGGGCGAATCGTTCGCAAGATGCGTCGTGGGAGCGAATTCATTCGCGACTGGGGCGGCGCGATCGTTGAAGGTCCGGGTGTTCGCGGCGTCGCGGATTGAATCCGCTCCTACGGGGGAGAGGGGGCTGTGGGAGCGAATTCAATTCGCGATGGGGCCGGGCGGTGGTGAGGATCGCGGATTGAATCCGCTCCCACGGGGGTCGGAGCGAGGTCGCTCCGTCAGTCAATCCCCAGCTTCTTCAGCTTGTACCGCAGTGCCCGGAAGGTGATGCCCAGTGCGGCAGCGGTCTTGGTCTTGTTGTAGCGGTGTTCCAGCAGGACTTGTTCGATGGCCTGGCGTTCGACGTCTTCGATGAATTGCGGCAGGGCGCTGCTGGCGGTGTCGTAGGGGCTGATGGCGCGGGGGTCGGCCGGCGGTTCGGCGGACGGTGTCGGGGCCGGCGCTTCGGCGGCCGGGGCGGGTGGGATGGCCGGCAGGCGCAGGTCGCGGGCCTGGATGGTGTCGCCGTCGGCCAGTGCCATGGCCCGCTCGAGGATGTTCTCCAGCTCGCGGACGTTGCCGGGAAACCGGTAGGCGCGCAGGGCGGCCAAGGCGTCGGGGCCGAGGCGCGGGGCGGCGCGGCCCTGCTGGACGGACAGCCGGTGCAGGATGCTGGTCGCCAGTTGCACCAGGTCGTCGCCGCGGGCGCGCAGCGGCGGCACCGGCAGGTCGATGACGTTGATGCGGTAGTACAGGTCGTGGCGGAAGCGGCCGGTATCGACCAGGTGTGCCAGGTCCTTGTGCGTGGCCGAGAGGATGCGCACGTCCACCGGCACTTCGGCCTGGGCGCCGACCGGGCGCACCGACTTTTCCTGGATGGCGCGCAGCAGCTTGACCTGCATCGGCAGCGGCAGTTCGGCGATTTCGTCCAGGAACAAGGTGCCGCCCTCGGCGGCCTGGAACAGGCCGATCTTGTCGGCATGGGCGCCGGTGAAGCTGCCCTTCTTGTGGCCGAAGAA
>JAUNRQ010000034.1 GCA_030535605.1 Pseudoxanthomonas suwonensis | reverse complement strand
AGCTGCTGGAGAAGCAGAAGGAAGGCAAGAAGCGGATGAAGCAGGTCGGCCGCGTCGAGATTCCCCAGGAAGCCTTCCTCGCGGTGTTGCAGGTGGACAGCAAATAACAAGGATTCCCCGATGCGCTGGTTCGAAATCGCCCTGGTCAGCCTGACCCTCATCACCGGCCTGGTGTGGCTGGTCGACAAACTGTGGCTGCGTTCCCGTCGCGAGGCCGGCGCCGGCCTGATCGAGACGAAGGAACCGGTCCTCGTCGACTATTCGCGCGCGTTCTTCCCGGTGCTGCTGGTGGTGTTGCTGCTGCGCAGCTTCGTCGCCGAGCCATTCCGCATCCCCACCGGGTCGATGATGCCGACGCTGCTGGTCGGCGACTTCATCCTCGTCAACAAGTTCAGCTACGGCCTGCGCCTGCCGATCAACAACCGCAAGGTGGTGGCGCTGGGCGAGCCGCAGCGCGGCGACGTGGCGGTGTTCCGCTTCCCCGGCTATCCGTGCGAAGTGGGCGGGCAACTGCTGCGCAGCGGCGATCGTGCCTGCGCCAACGTGCAGCACGAGGTGCCGGTGCAGGACTGGATCAAGCGCGTGATCGGCTTGCCGGGCGATACCGTGGCCTACTACGACGAGGTGCTTTCCATCAACGGCCAGCCGCTGCAGTACCGGTTCGACGGTATCTACCAAGGTACCGGCAGTGGCGCGGACATGACCGGTGCGCGGCTGGTGACCGAGTTCCTCGCCGACCGGCCGCACCAGATCCTCGAGCGCGACGATCATCCGATGTTCCCGACGCCCGGTGAAGGCGAGTGGGTCGTGCCGGAGGGTCATTACCTGGTGATGGGTGACAACCGCGACAACAGCGAGGACGGCCGCTTCTGGGGCGTGCTGCCCGAAGAGAACCTGCGGGGCAAGGCGATCGTGGTGTGGATGAACTTCGATCGGCGCGGCGGCGGCATCGATTTCAGTCGCATCGGCACCGGTATCCGTTGAGCGCCGTCGGCGTGGTGGACACGCCGACCGCAGCACCCCTAGACTTCGCCAGATCAACGCCCGGGGAGGGGTTTCCAGATGCGCAGGCACCAGCAAGGCTTGACCCTGATGAGCTTCATCATCGTGCTCGCGGTGGTGGGTTTCGCCGCGTTCGTCGGCATGAAGCTGTTTCCGATGTACCAGGAATACTTCGCGGTGAAGACCGCGATGAAGGAGCTGGCGGCCGATCCGTCCGCGGCCACGCGCACGCCGGCGCAGATCAAGGACCAGTTCTTCCGCAAGCTGTACATCAACTACTCGGACAACGTGAAGCCTGCAGACGTGACATTCGAACGTGCGTCCAGCGGCGGCATCCTGATGACCGTGGACTACGAGGTACGGCGTTCGCTGATCGGCAACCTCGACGTGGTCGGCAAGTTCAACAGCAGCGAAACGCTGAGCAATCGCGGCGGCGAATGACCGCGGGATGATCGACGAGCGCGCGTTTGCCGGCTACCGGTTCCACGATCCGGCACTGCTGCAGCAGGCCCTGACCCACCGCAGTGCCGGTGCGCCGCACTACGAGCGCCTGGAGTTCCTCGGCGACGGGGTGGTCAACCTGATCGTCGCCGAGCTTCTGTACGCGCGCTGGCCGAAGGCCGACGAGGGCACGTTGACCCGTGCCCGCGCGGAACTTGTCCGCGAGTCGGCACTGGCGGCGATTGCCCGCGAGTTGAACTTGGGTGCGCGCATACGCTTCGGTCCGGGCGAGATGAAGAGCGGCGGCCACCGTCGCGACTCGATTCTTGCCGACGCGCTGGAGGCAGTGATCGGCGCGATCTGCCTGGACAGCGACTTCGATACCTGCCGCAGCCAGGTGCTGCCGTGGTTCGATACCCTGCTGGAGGCGCTGCCGCCGCCCAACCGCATCGGCAAGGATGCCAAGACCCGGCTGCAGGAATGGCTGCAGGCACGCCAGCGGCCCTTGCCGGTCTACGACCTGCTCGCGGAGTCCGGCGACGACCACGCCAAGCGCTTTCTCGTGCGCTGCAGCCTTGCCGATCCGGCACTGGCCGCGGAAGGCGAAGGCAGTGCCCGTCGTGTCGCCGAACAGGCCGCCGCCGAGGCGGTCCTTGCCCTGCTCGAAGCCAACCCGCCTTCGTAGCGCAGGGCTGACGCGCGCGTGGGAGCGAATTCAATTCGCGACTCATCCCCGCGTACCGTGGAAGCGAATTCAATTCGCGACCCCTCGCCGCGCCCCGTGGGAGCGAATTCAATTCGCGACCCGTCACCGTTGCTGCCGACCTCCCAAATCCCCGGCCGCGGCCCGTTTGCCGCGCCGGCCGCAACCCCGGACAATCCCCGGATGAACGCATCCACCTTCCACGCCGGCACCGTCGCCGTCATCGGCCGTCCCAACGTCGGCAAGTCCACCCTGGTCAATGCACTAGTCGGGGCCAAGGTCAGCATCACCTCCAACCGGCCGCAGACAACCCGCCACCGGCTGCTTGGCATCGCCAGCTACCCGCACGGCCAGTTGCTGCTGGTGGACACGCCCGGCATCCACAGCGAGCAGGGCAAGCGCAGCGCGATGCATCGCTGGATGAATCGCGCTGCGCGTGGTGCCCTGGAAGGCGTCGACGCCGCGCTGCTGGTGGTGGAAGCCGGACGCTGGGACGAGCAGGACGTGCTTGCCCACGACGCGCTCGAGCAAGCGGGCGTCCCGGTGGTGCTGGTGGTCAACCAGGTTGATCGCATCAAGGACAAGTCCGCGCTGCTGCCATTCCTGGCCAAGGCCAGCGAAGGCCGCCAGTTCGCCGCCGTGCATCCGGTGTCGGCGCTCAAGCGCAAGGGGCTGGATGCCTTGGTCGACTCGGTGCTCGCGCTGTTGCCGGAGCAGCCGGCGCTGTACGGTGAGGACGAGATCACCGACAAGAGCCAGCGCTTCCTGGCCGGGGAAATGGTGCGCGAACAGCTCATGCGCCAGCTCGGTGCCGAGTTGCCGTACGCGACCACCGTGCAGATCGAGCGCTTCGAGGTCGAGGGCGCGATGCTGCGGATCGGCGCGGTCATCTGGGTCGAACGCGAAGGCCAGAAGGCGATCGTGATCGGCAAGGGCGGGGAGCGTCTGCGCAGTATCGGCCAGTCGGCGCGCGAGTCGATGGAGCGCCTGTTCGGCAGCAAGGTCTTCCTGGAAACCTGGGTGCGTGTGCGTGCCGGCTGGTCCGATGACGAGGCCGCACTGCGCAGTCTCGGCTACCACGACTGATGTCGCGCCGGCACTGCGGCCATGCGCTTCGACGCCGAACCCGCCTTCGTCCTGCATGCGCGGCCCTGGCGCGAGACCAGCCTGCTGGTTGAGGTGCTCAGCGCCGGCCACGGCCGTGTCGGCCTGTTGGCGCGTGGCGTGCAGGGGCCGAAGAAACACCTGCTGCGAGCGGCCTTGCAGCCGCTGCAGCACATCCGCTTCGATGCCTTGCAACGCGGTGAGCTGGCGCAGCTGCGCGCGGCCGAGGCACTGGATGCCGCGCCGTTGCTGCAGGGCGAGGCCGCGTTGTCTGCGTTCTATCTCAATGAGCTGACCTTGCGTCTGGCGCCGCGTCTGGACCCGCTGCCGGAGCTGTACCACGCCTATGCGCGGGTGCGTGCCGCGCTGCGGGCCGGCATGGCGCCGGCGTGGCCGCTGCGCCGCTTCGAGCGTGACCTGCTGGACGCGCTCGGCCTGGGGTTCACCCTGCATGAAGATGGCGATGGTGCCCCCATCGACCCGGCGGCGCGTTACCTGCTGGATCCCGAGCATGGTCCGCGCCGGTGTCGCGACAGTGAACGTGCCCGCAGCGCCACCGGCAGCGCCTTGCTGGCACTGGTCAGCGACGAGGTGTCGCCGACAGGCGAGGACCTGGCCAGCCTGCGCCGGGCGCTGCGGCCGGTGCTGTTGCACCATCTCGGTGGTCGCGGCTTGAAGTCCTGGGACCTGCTGGGAGAACTGGGGCGGCTGATGCCTCGCTGACGGCGCCCGCGTTTGCCGCGTGGCGCGCGCGTTCCCGCGACCACAGCCCGAGCCCGATGACTCCAGCGCGCGCATGGTCCGACCGCACGGCGGCCACTAACGGTGGCCCGTGCGTCGCCCCATCAGGAACGTGCCTGAGCAACCATGCGTGCGTTCTCCGCTGCCGCCGCAAGCGTCTGGCGTGCAACCTCGTCGAATACCTGCAGCCGCGCGGGGTCATGCGGCTGGCGCTGCAGCTCGGCGATGCAGTCACGCAGGCGATTGGCGCCGACGAATCCGCAACTTGCCGCCAGGCGGTGCAGCAGGTCATGGCGCGACGTGGCATCGGCCGTGGCCAGTTGCTCCCGCTGCTGCGCCAGCTCGCGCACGAACAGCGCACGCAACGCACGCACGTGCTCCGGATCGCCGCCCAGCGCCGTCAGTGCGGTCGCGTCGTCCCACAGGGGGGAGGTGATGTTCGCCGCCTCCGCCACCCGCAGCGGTGCGGTGGCGCTCGGCCGCATGCCAAGCGCGTCGCGCACGTGCTGTTGCAACATCCGCACGCCGATCGGCTTGACGATGACTCCGGCAAACCCGGCCTCGCGCAGTCGATCGTGGGTCACGGACGCGGTCTCGGCGGTATGGGCAAGCGCCACCGCGTGCGCGGACTGCCGGCGCAGTGCTGCAAGCAAATCGCTGCCATGGGCATCCGGCAGGTTGGCGTCGAGCAGCCACAGGTCGTGGGACGCGCGGCCCCCCAGCCGCAGGGCCTCCGCGGCACTTGCGGCGACGTCCACCCGTGCCGGCAGTGCGCTGATCCCCGTTTCCAGGAAGGCGGCGCTGACCGGCTCGTCCTCGACCAGCAGGATGTGCGGCACGGCGTCGTTCACCATGGCGAGGGGTCCCCCGGGGCTATGCTCGGCCAATGCGCTGGAGTGTACCGCTGCTGCTGATGCTTGCCTTGCTGGCGTGGCCCGCGCACGCCCGCACGCTGCGCATGGAGGTGGACCGCGTCGACGCGCCGATGGCGCAGCTGGACGACGTGCATGTGCGCCTGCACTGGCCGGATGGCGCGGTGCAGGGCGCGTTGGAACTGCGCGCTGCGCGGCTGCGCTCGGACACGCTCGGTTATCGCTGGCGCCACGTGCGCTGGCAATGTCCGCTGCAACGTGACGGCCGGCGCGGCTGGCATTGCGACGGTCCGGTCCAGGCGGCCGGGCAGTCACCGGCGCGCTTGCGCTTGCACCTGGCGGCTGGCGGCATGACCGGCGAACTGCAGCAGGGCGGCGCGCGCGTGCGGGTGACGCGTGAAGACGCAACGCCGGAGCTGACACGCATCGACCTGGCGGCGGTTCCCGCCGCCTGGGTGCAGGCGCTGGCGCGCAAGGCGTGGACCGATGTGCAGCTGCAGGATGGCCGCGTGGACGCACAGGTGCGCGTGCACGTGCCGGCAGGCGGGCCGGTGAACGTGAACGCCACCATGGACGTGGCCGGCCTGTCGTTGCAGAACGCCGACGCCAGCATCGCCGCCGAACGCCTCGGCGGGCGCCTGCGCGTGGACTGGCTGGCCGTGTCCGGCGGCGAGCGCATCACCGTGGACGGGCAGTTGCAGGGCGGCGAATTCCTTGCCGGCAATACCTATGTGGCAATGCCGGACACGCCGGTGGACGTGGCCGTGCAGGCACGTCGCACGGGCGACGGTTGGGCGCTTTCCGCGCTGCGCTGGGACGACGGCGCGGTGCTGCAGATGGAGGGGGAAGCGCGGCTGAACCACCAGGCGCGGCTGGACGCACTGCAGCTGCGGGCACGCAGTCGCGACCTGCGGCCCTTGCGCGAGCGCTACCTGTCCGGCTGGATGGGGATGATCGGGCTGGACGGCACGACGCTTGCCGGCGCAGCCGACCTCGACCTGGGTCTCACCGGTGGCCGGCTGCAACATGTCCACGCACGCCTGCACGGCGTCTCGCTGGATGATCCGCGTCAACGCTTCGGACTGGATGACCTGCAGGGCGATGTCCGCTTCACGACGGCGGACGCACCGGCCAACGCCACGCTTCGCTGGCGCGCTGCCAGCCTGTACGGCCTGCAATTCGGTGCGGCGGCACTGCCGCTGGCCAGCAGCGGTGGCGAGTTGCGGCTGCGCGAAGCGGTCGACATCCCCTTGTTCGGCGGCACCTTCCGCATCGACGGCCTTGCGCTGCGCCCGCCCGCAAACGGCGGGCGTCTCGGCGCCGAATTCGCGTTGCAGGTGGAGGACGTGGATTTCGGCCGGCTGACCGGTTCGCTCGGGCTGCCGGAGTTTGCTGGCACCATGCACGGCTTCCTGCCGCGGGCGGTCTTTCAGGATGACGTGCTGCGTTTCGATGGTGGCCTGTCCATGGCGCTGTTCGACGGTGCGGTGCAATTCTCGGAATTGTCGCTGGAGCGGCCGTTCGGCCCCGCGCCGAGTCTCGGCACCGACATCGACCTGCGCGGCATCGACTTGGACGCCTTGACCAGCGTGCTCGACATCGGCGGCGTCACAGGTCGCATGGACGGCCGCATCCATGGCCTGCGACTGGTCGACTGGACGCCGGTCGCTTTCGATGCCTGGCTGCACACCGTGCCACGCCGGGGCGTGCGCCAGCGCATCAGTCAGCGTGCGGTGCAGGACATTTCCAGCGTCGGCGACGCTTCCTTCGCCGGCAGCGTGCAGGGCCGGCTGATCGGCCTGTTCGACGACTTCGGCTATCGGCGCATCGGCATCGGCTGCCGCCTGGTCAACGAGGTCTGCCGGATGTCGGGTCTGCGTTCAGACGCCAACAGCTTTACTATCGTGGAAGGTGCCGGTGTGCCGCGGCTGACGGTCGTCGGCCACAACCGCGACGTCGACTGGCCCACGCTGGTCCAGCGCCTGGCGGCGGTGGGCAAGGGCGAGGTCAGCCCAGTCATCGACTGACCCGTCCGCGTCCCCGGCGCCACCCCTGCATTCCACCATCCGCGGAGTTGCCACCATGAAGCACTGGAAGGGATTGACGATCGCCGGCACGCTGGCCGTGAGTGCCTGCGTCACCATCAATGTCTATTTCCCCGCCGCCGAGGCGCAGGAGGCGGCCCGCGAGTTCGTCGAGAAGGTCATCGAGGATGCGCCGGCAGCCACCGCCCCCGTGCCGGACGGCGGCGGCATGGCATGGCACGAACTGCGCCTGCGCATCGACCCGCTGTCACTGGTCGGCATCGGCAGCGCCCACGCGCAGGGCACCCCGGACATCACCATCAAGACGCCGGCGATCCAGGCCATCCAGGCACGCATGCAGCAGCGCTTCGACAGCACCCTCCGCGCCGGTTTCGATGCTGGTGCGCTGGGCTTCACCGATGACGGACTGATCACCGTGCGCGATGCCTCCAAGCTGGCACTGAAGGACCGCGTGCCGATGAACACCGCGGTGGCAGACGACAATCGCGACCGCCGCGCGGTGTACCGTGAAGTCGCCGTCGCGAATGGTCATCCGGAATGGGAAAGCCGCATCCGCGACGTGTTCGCGCGCCAGTGGGTCGACAGCGCCCGGAGCGGCTGGTGGTACCAGCAAGGCGGCCAGTGGCGGCAGAAGTGACGCCGACGCGGTAACGCCCGGTTGCCGTCGAATCCCGCATCGGCACAGCCACGGAGCCAGTTGCGCCCGCCGGTCGGCGCGATGCCGCTTGTCGTGTGGTTCGTGCATCCGGCCCGGGCGCTCTAGAATGGCCGTCCACCTCCGCACGGTCGTCGCATGACCATCGCCTCGTCCGCCCTGCTGCTGTTCCTGATCCTGGACCCGCTGGGCAACCTGCCGATCTTCCTCAGCTTGCTGCGCGGCATCGCGCCGAAGCGCCAACGGGTGATCCTGGCGCGCGAGCTGCTGATCGCGCTTCTGGTGCTGATGGGCTTCCTGTGGGGCGGCAAGTACGCGCTGGAAGTGATGAGCCTGCGCCAGGAGTCGGTGTCCATCGCCGGTGGCGTGATCCTGTTCCTCATCGGCCTGCGGATGATCTTCCCGCCGCCGGAGGGGCTGATGGGCGAGGTGCCCGACGGCGAACCCTTCATCGTGCCCATGGCGGTACCGCTGATCGCCGGTCCTTCGGGCATGGCAGCCGTCATCCTGATGGGCAGCCAGGAACCCGGCCGCATGCTGGACTGGAGCCTGGCGGTGCTGATCGCCTGGGGCGCGACCGCGGCCATCCTGTTCTGTGCACCATGGCTGTACAAGTTGCTGGGCAGGCGCGCGCTGACCGCGGTCGAGCGGCTGATGGGCATGCTGCTGGTGGCGATCTCGGTGCAGATGCTGATGGACGGCGTGAGTACCTTCCTCGGCCGCTGACCACGCCCTCGAGACGCGCCTCCGGACCATACCATATGGTTCCGTATGGTACGGGGATTTCCTGTCATCCCGCTGTAAAATAACGCCGCTAGCCTGTTAAACCAAAGTTAACAGTGTGCACGGATGGCACTCCTGATGCGCCCGTTTTCCTCTCTCTGCATTCGCCGTTGCCGGAAGGCCGCGGCGTCGTCGTGTTCCAACCTCTCCCCACTGTTTTGAGGCAACCTCCATGAATCGCAGCACCCGCGTCCGCCTGTCGAAGCTCTCGCTGGGCCTGATCGCCGCGCTGGCCGTCGCACCGGCCTTCGCCCAGAGCACGTCCGCCGGCGTCGGCGGTGTGGTCACTGATGCCAGCGGCCAGCCGGTCGCCGGCGCCGAGGTCACCATCCTGCACGTCGAGTCCGGTACCGTCAGCCGCGCCACCACCGATGCCAGCGGCCGCTACAACGCCCGCGGCCTGCGCGTGGGCGGCCCGTACACCGTGACCGTCAACCAGGGCGGCCGCACCGACAGCGAAGACAACGTGTTCCTGTCGCTGAACCAGGTCAACACCGTCAATGCCCAGCTCGGTGGCGCCTCCACCCTGGACACCGTGGTGGTAAGCGCCGAAGGCATCAGCACCGCCTTCAATCCGGACAACAAGGGCGTGGGCACTTCGGTCGACGGTCGCCGGCTCGAGATCATGCCGCGCGCCAGCCGCTCGCTGGATGATGTTGCCCGCCTTGACCCGCGCATCACCGTGACCGACCAGGCCATCGGCACCATCACCATGGCCGGCGTCAACAACCGCTTCAACACCATCTCCGTCGATGGCCTGTCGCAGGGCGACCCGTTCGGCCTGAACGCCAACGGCATGCCCTACACCGGCTCGCCGATCTCGATCGACACGATCGCCGCGTATGACGTCAAGACCAGCGACTACGACGTGTCGCAGGATACCGTCGGCGCGACCGTCAACGCCGTCACCAAGTCCGGCACCAACGACTTCAGCGGCTCGGCCTACTACGTGTACCGCAGCGCCAAGGACCATGTTGCCTCGCGCGATGACCGCGACTATGCCGCGTTCGGCAAGGACACCACGTGGGGCCTGACCTTCGGTGGCCCGATCCTGCGTGACCGCCTGTTCTTCTTCGGTTCGTACGAAGAGCAGGAAGTGACCGACTTCGGCGGCGCGGCCGGCTCCGACGGTTTCAGCAACGGCGTGGTGTCGCAGGCGGAAATCGACGAAGTCATCGACATTGCCCGCAACGTGTGGGGGATCGATCCGGGCGTGTACGGCGCGTTCGGGACCAACCTCGAGAACAAGCGCTACCTCGGCAAGATCGATTGGAACATCAACGATTTCCACCGTGCCAGCCTGACCTACCAGCAGACCGAGGAAACCCTGCCGCGGCCGTACGACGGCAGCGCGTCCACCGTGATCCTCAGCACCCGCTGGTACACCAAGAACAACGTCACCAAGAACACCTCGCTGCAACTGTTCAGCGACTGGACCGACAACTTCCGCACCGAAGCGAAGTTCAGCCACCAGAAGTTCGACGAGCTCAACGGCGCCTACATCAAGCTGCCGACCATCAACATCACCACCGCGAACAACTCGCCCGGCAGCGGCCAGGGCGTGCGCTTGGGCGAGGACCGCAACCGCCACGAGAACCAGATCAATGCCGAGCGCTTCAACGCTTCGGTGTTCGGTGCATGGTATGCCGGCGACCACGAGCTGAAGTTCGGCTTCGACTACGCCCAGCACGACGTGCTGAATCTGTACGGTCGCGACCTGCACGGTGTTTACACCTTCGACAGCATCGACGCGTTCCGTGCCGGTGAGTACGCCAACTACACCGTGCGTCGTCCGGTCGGCAGCTTCACCGAAGCCGACACCGCGGCCGCGCTGGAGTTCAGCCAGTTCAGCCCGTTCATCCAGGACACCTGGCAGGTCAACGGCAACCTGTCGCTGATGTACGGCGTGCGCGTGAACATTCCCAAGGCCAAGGCCGCACCGCATGCCAACCCCGGTTTCGAAGCCGCGTTCGGTTACCCGAACAGCTACAAGCTGGGCACGGACAACAAGGTCGTGCTGCCGCGCGTGTCGTTCAACTACACCTTCGACACCGATCGGATGTCGCAGTTGCGCGGTGGCGTGGGCCTGTTCCAGAGCGTGCCGCCGTTCGTGTGGCTGGCCAACCCGTACCAGAACACCGGCGTGACCTCGGCCGCGTTCTCGCGCAATGCCTATGACCCGGCCTATCCGTTCAGCGTCGATCCCTACAATCAGCCGGTGCCGTCCGACCTGGCGGCGTCCGGTCAGGGCCAGGTCGATACCATCGACCCGGACTTCAAGCTGCCGACCGTGTGGAAGATGACCCTGGGCTACGACGCCGAACTGCCCTGGATGGGCCTCGTCGCCACCGCCGAGATCCAGCACCTGCGCAACAAGCACGGCGTGTTCTACAAGGCAATCAACATCGGCGCGCTGGATCCGGCCACCGGCCTGTACGACGCGCCGACCGGCCGCCTGGCGGACGGTCGCGACAGCTACTGGTGCGAGCTGGGTGGTTCCACCGGCAACGGCAACAAGAACTGCGGTACGAACCCCGGCTACACCTACAACTCCACCATGCTCAGCAACACTGACAAGGGCGACTCCACCGCGATCACCTTCGCGCTGGACAAGCCGCTGGCCAATGGCTGGTACGGCAACCTGAGCTACACCCTGACCCATGCCAACGAGGTCGGCTCCGACGGCAGCTCGCAGGCGTTCTCCAGCTACCAGTACGTCTCGCGCCTGAACCCGAACGAGGAAGTGCTGGCCACCGCCACCCGTGAAATCCGCAACCAGATCAAGCTGTCGCTGGGTTGGGAACGCGCGTTCTTCGGTGACTACAAGACCAGCGTGACCGCGTTCTACAACGGTCGTGACGGCCTGCCGTACACCTGGATCATCAACGGCGATCCCAATGGCGACCGCATCTTCCAGGATCCGGCCTACATCCCGCTGCGCAACGATCCGATCGTCAGCTACGTGGTGGGCAACAATGCCGCCACTGCCGCCCAGATCGAAGCGTTCCACGGCATGATCGACGGTGACCGTTACCTGCGTTCCCGCCGTGGCTCCATCGCCGAGCGCAACGGTGCGCGCAATCCGTGGATCAACCAGTTCGACGTCAGCTTCCAGCAGGAACTGCCGGGCTTCATGCAGGGCCACAAGTCGGTGCTGCGCCTGGATGTGTACAACTTCCTGAACCTGCTGAACAAGGACTGGGGCGTGGTGGAGAACATCGGTGGTTTCGACACCCGCAACTTCGCGCGGTTGAGCCGGGTCAATGCCGATGGCACCTACGTGTACGACATCGCCCCGAACCAGACCACTCCGATGGGCGTGTATGACTTCAACAGCGGTTCGCCGCACCGTCCGGTGTCGCGCTGGGCGGCCACGCTGACCCTGCGTTACCAGTTCTGATCGCGGACCATCGCGAAGCAACACCGAAACGGCCGGGGCGACCCGGCCGTTTTCGTTGGTGACGCGTGGCGCGTACCGCGATGGCCTGCGGGTCGCCCTGTTCGGCCCGAGCTGGCCGGGAATGGTCCTTGCAGAGCATGCAGTCGGAGGCAGTGCGGCCTCCCGACGGATGTCTGCCCGCTGCTTCCGAGCAGCAACGCGAGCAAACGCAGTGAAGCATGCGCCGCTTCACGGTTGGCGGGCAGGAGGGGAATCGTCAAGGGGTGGCACGGTAGCGACCGCCTGTCCGGCGCGTCAGTTCCTCAGCCCGGGAATGGCTGGCAGCCCAGTGCCGCCAGTGGACCGTGCAGGGCCGGGAAGCGCATCAGCCAAGGGCCAGCGAGGGTGACGACGCCGGCCAGCAGTACCAGGCTGGCGGCGGCCTTGCGCCAAGCACCGCGTTGCAGCCGGCCCATCATGCGGGCACCGGCCCACGTCAGCGGCAGCATCACCGGCAGGGTGCCCAAGCCGAAGGCGGCCATGGTCAGGGCGCCGTTGCGGGCGTCGGCCTGCAGCCACGCGGCAGCGAGGATGCTGGTGCTGAGGCCGCAGGGCAGCCAGCCCCAGAGCACGCCGAGCCCCAGCCGCTTGGGCGTGGTGTTTGCCGGGATCAGGCGCGCCTGCAGCGGACGCAGGCGCTGCCACAGCGCAGTGCCGGGTCGCGAGGTGAGCCTCAGCGGGCCGCCGACGCCGAACATCCGCAGCGCCACCAGCACCAGCACCACGCCGACCGCCATGCGCAAGCCGAAGGCCAGCCAGGGACTGCGCGCGGCACGCAGGATGCCGCCGCCCAACCCGCCTGCGATTGCCCCGGCGGCGGTGTAGCCGAGCACCCGGCCCAAATTCGGTTCCAGTGCGGCGCGCAGGCTCGCACCAGTCCTGGCGTTCATCGCGGAAAACCCCGTGGCGATGCCGCCGCACATCGCGGCGCAGTGCACTCCGCCGGTCAGGCCGGCCAGCAAGGCTGCGCCGACCGGCAGCCAGTCAATCGGAAGCGCCATCGTCGTTCCGCTCGCCGCGTCGTGGCTGTTCCAGCCGTTGCTTGAGGAATTCCGGCGGCCGGTCGTCCTCGCGCAGGATGTCCAGCGCCGGCGTGTCCAGATCGTCGAATTGTCCGCGCTTGACTGCCCAGATGAAGGCGGCGATCGCCACGACCAGCAGCATCAACGCGAGCGGGATGAGAACCAGGAGGATGTTCATGGGGTCGGTCCGGCTGCTTGGAAACGTGGTGAGGCTGGCGTGCGGACTTCTCCGGACACCGCTGCGTGGGTTCGACCTCGTCCACGGACCGGCGAGGTGGTTGGCCAATGCCGGCCGAAGGTCCCGGTCATGCTTGCCCTCCGCTACCTGCGGACGAGGGCCGGGGTGAAGGCGGCGCCGGCTGGTGGCGCGCCGCGCTTTGGCCACGCGTCAGCCGCAGCGCGTTGAGGGTCACGATCAGCGACGAGCCGGCCATGCCGATGGCGGCCATCCACGGCGTGACCAGTCCGGTGGCGGCGATCGGCAGGGCGATGACGTTGTAGGCCAGCGCCCACGCGAGGTTCTCGCGGATGATGCGGCGCGTGCGGTGGGCGAGGGCGACGGCCTGGGGAATGCGCATCAGCGAGCCACCGGTCAACACCAGGTCGGCGGCACGTTGCGCCAGCGCCGCGCCCTGGCCGATGGCGATGGAGACATCGGCGCCGGCCAGCACCGGGGCGTCGTTGATGCCGTCGCCGACCATCGTCACGCGCCGCCCTTCGGCCTGGAGGCGGCGGACGAAGGCGAGCTTGGCTTCCGGCGTCTGCCGTGACAGCGTTGCTTCGATGCCGACCCTTGCCGCGAAGTCGGCGACCGACGCCTCGCCGTCGCCGCTGCACAGGTGCACGCGCAGGCCAGCCTCGCGCAATGCCTTGACGGCCGCCGCCGCGTCTTCGCGGGCGGCTTCGCGGACGCGGAAGCGGGCGACGCCGCGACTGCCGTCACCCAGCCAGATGCCGCCATCGTCGTCGCGACCGGCGGCGAAGCCGGCCTGGCCAAGTCGCCATTGCCGGCCTTCGACCGTGCCCTCCAGCCCTTGCCCGCCGGCGGTGGTGACGCCTTGTGCATGCATCGGGACCGGGACATGCGCAAATGCCTGGGCCAGCGGATGGGTGCTGCCCTGTTCCAGCGCCGCGGCGATTGCCAGCGCGGCATCGGCATCGAAACCGTCGAACGTGTCGATGTCGGCCAGGGCCGGCGCGCCGTCGCTCAGGGTGCCGGTCTTGTCGAAGACCACGTCATCGACCGTCGACAGCCGTTCCAGCGCCTGCGCACCGATCGACAGCACCCCCAGTCGCGCGGCCGCGCCATGGGCGGTGGCCAGTGCGGTCGGCACCGCCAGCGACAGCGCGCAGGGGCAGCTGACCACAAGCACGGCGAGCATGACTTCGAAGGCGCGTTCGGGCTGGTGCATGCGCCAGCCGAGGTAGACCAGCGCGGCGGCGATGAACAGGCCGATGACGAAGTAGCCGGACAGCTTCATCAGCTTGGCCGCCAGCGGCGGGCGCTGAGCCTGGGCGTGTTCCACCAGCCGGGTCAGTTCCGCCAGGCGGGTGGCGCTGCCGACCTGTTCCACGCGCACGCGTGCTGCGCGCTCGCGGGCAATGGCACCGGCCAGTACCGGCTCGCCGGGGTGGCGGTGCACCGGCCGGGCCTCGCCGGTCAGCAGGGCTTCCTCGAAGTGGGCGTCGGCATCCAGCAGCCTGCCGTCGGCAGGCACGGTCTCGCCGCTGCCGATCCAGATCACGTCGCCCGGCTGCAGTTGCGCAACGGGCACGCTTTCGCGCGCTCCGTCGTCGGTCTCGCGCACCGCGAGCGCCGGCCGCGCACGGGCCAGCGCATCGACCTGGGCACTGGCGATGTTGCGCGCACGCTGCTCCAGCATCCGCGCCACCAGCAGCAGGAACACGAACATCACCGCGGCGTCGTACCAGATGTGCGGGCCGCCGCGGATGGTTTCGACGAGGCTGGCGAAGTAGGCCAGCAGGGTAGAACCGGCGATCAGCGTGTCCATGCCCAGCGCGCGCGAGCGGACTTCGCGCCACATGCCTTCCAGGAACGGCCAGCCCGCGTAGAACACCACCGGCGTGGACACCAGGAAGGTGATCCAGCGCAGGAAATCGCGGGTCGCGATCGGCATGGTGTTGTCGAAGTCCAGGTACAGGGCTTCGGCGTACATCATCGCCTGCATCATCCCGATGCCGGCGATGCCGATGCGGAACAGCCAGCGCCGGCGTTCGCGACGACGCGCCGCCTCGCGGTCGACGCCGGTGGCAAGGTAGGGTCGATAGCCGAGCAGCGCCAGTCGCTGCAGCAGCTTGGACAGGCGCGTGCGTTGCGGATCCCAGGCGATGCGGATGCGGCCGGTGACGGCGTTGGCGCCGGCCTCCAGCACGCCGTCTTCGCGACTGAGCGCCTTGTCGATCAGCCAGGCACAGGCGGCGCAGCGCATGCCGTCGGACAGCAGGGTGATCTCGCGGCCGCCGGGGACATCATGGGCATGCTCGGCCAGTACCGCATCGCGATCCCAGGCGCTGTAATCCTGCACCTGCTCGCCGACCCGGGCCGCGTTTTCGCTGCGCAGGCGGTAGTAGTCGTCGAGATTGGCCGCCCCGATCCATTCGGCGGCGGCAGCACAGCCGTCGCAGCAGAAACGCCGCCACTGGCCCTGCAGCCGCAGGCGCGGCGCGTCGTCCGGCAGCGGCTCGGCACAGTGGAAACAGCGTTCCTCAGCGGCCATCGCCACGTGCTGGCCGGGCGCGCCGGTCAGCGTTGCCATGGCGCGGCCATTGACGGCGCTGCCGTTTCAGGCGGCGAGCACCTTGCCGCCGCCTCTGAAACAGCCCCGGCGGTGCACGGGCGATGCAGCAGGGCAGGCGCGCGGGTCAATTGGCGGGCACCGTCCCGTCGGCGGCGTCGTCCGGTGCCTCGGGAAGTTCGCGCTCGGCCTCGCCGCCGCGTACCGCATCCAGGCGCTCGCTGCTGTCACGATCGAACGCGTGCGCCAGGCGGACGGCGTTCTGCCCGCGCGGCAGGCGTCCGAACAGACGCCAGCTGCCGTCTTCCGGCGCCAGCACCATGTTCCAGTCGTTGCCGGCGCCCGCCGGGAAATCGGCCCGCCACTGGCCATCGTCCTGCGGCAGCAGTTCCAGGCGTTGATCCTCCGCGGCGCGCAGTGGATGGCGCAGTTGCAGGACAAGCGGTGCCTTGGGGAAGTTGCCGGTGACCGGATTCAGGTACAGGGCATCGTCCTGGCGGCGGACGATGGCGCTGAGGTTGCGCTGCATCGCCCGATGGTCCGGCCCCAGATCGGTCTGCTGGACCTGTGCCATGCGGTCGACGCGATCGGGCGAGATGTCGTGGCCGCCGGTGCGGGTGGCGATGGTTACCAGGGTGACGCCGGCGATGATCGATGCCAGCGGCAGGCCGATGACCAGCCAGAGTGCGGGATTGCGGCGGAAGTTGTCCTTGAAGCTCATGGCACGGGTCCGAAGAAACTGCTGTCGAGGGTGCGGGAGATGCGTCCGTCCGCGGACGTGACCTGCAGTTGCAGCGGCGTGCGGCCGGCGACCTGGCCTTGCTCGGCCACCACCAGCACCGGCTGCGAGACGGCTTCGCCCGGCTCCACGTTGACGAGGATCGGGCCGGAACGCAGGCGCAGGCCCTTGTCGTTGCCGGGCACCAGGATGCGGTATTGCTGCGGCTCGCCGGTCTTGTTGATCAGCTTGATGGTGTAGCCGTTCTCGATGACGCCCCCGTCGATCTGGTACAGCGCGTTGCGGTCACGGATCACTTCGGCCACCAGCGGGCTGCGGCCGACCACGCCGGAGATGAAGGCGAGCATCAATGTCAGCAGCAGGCCACCGTAGATGAACACGCGCGGGCGCAGGACCTTGCTGGGCTTGCCGTCGATCGCGTTCTGGGTATCGAAGCGGATCAGCCCGCGCGGATAGCCCATCTTGTCCATGATCTCGTCGCAGGCGTCGATGCAGGCGCCGCAGGCGATGCACTCGTACTGCAGGCCGTTGCGGATGTCGATGCCGGTGGGGCAGACCTGCACGCACATCGTGCAATCGATGCAGTCGCCCAGTTCCTCGGTGGCGAACTTCGGCAGCGGCTCGGCCACCGTGTTGGCATCAGCGAAGGTGATGGTGCCGCGTGCCTGGGCGCGTGCGTCGGCTGCGCTGGGATGCTCGCTGGCGCGGAACACGTAGTCCAGCGCGGTGTCCTGGGGCAGCAGGCCGCGGGCGCGTTCCAGCACGCTGGCCAGGCCGCGCTTGCGCGGGCCGCGCGGCTCGCCGCGCATCGGGTCGTAGGCGATCAGCAGGGTGTTGCGGTCGAACATGGCGCTCTGGAAGCGCGCATAGGGGCACATGTACTTGCAGACCTGCTCGCGCAGGAAGCCGGCATTGCCCCAAGTCGCCAAGGCGTAGAACAACACCCAGAACGTCTCCCAGCCGCCCCATTGCAGCGAGAACAGGCGCAGGCCGAGGTCGCGGATCGGGGTGAAGTAGCCGACGAAGGTGAAACCGGTCCACAGTGCGAAGACCAGCCAAAGCAGGTGCTTGCTGCCCTTGCGCAGCACCTTCTCGCGGGTCCACGGGCCGGCATCGAGCTTCATCCGCTTCATGCGGTCGCCTTCGGTCCAGCGCTCCATCCACAGGAAGGTCTCGGTCCAGACGGTTTGCGGACAGGCGAACCCGCACCACAGGCGTCCGGCCAGGGTGGTGAAGAAGAAAAGGCTCATGCCCGCCATCATCAGCAGCAGCGCGAGCAGGAAGAAATCCTGCGGCCAGAAGGTCACGCCGAAGACGTGGAACTGACGCGCCGGCAGGTCGAACAGCACCAGCTGCCGGCCCTGCCAGTTGATCCACGGGAACAGGTAGAACATCCCCAGCAGCCAGAACACCGCGGCCTTGCGCAGCCGATCGAAGCGACCGGAGACGTCGCGCGGGTAGATCTTGCGCTCGCTGACGTACAGCGCGCTGCCGCCATCGTCGATGACATCCAGCGGGATTTTCTTGCTCATGGTCGTGGGAACCTGTCTGGTGTTCCTGCGCCTGGGCGCACTGGGCCGGCCTGACCCCGGCCAGACCGATGTGGGGGCGCGCATGGCGCAATGCAACACGCGCATCGAAACGCGGAGGGCGGCGACGCGGTGGTGCAGGGGAGCGAAGCCGGCCCGGGGTGGCGATCCGTCGCAGCCGTGCGACGGGTCGTGGAACGGGTCTTCAGCGGATCAGGCGTCGGGAGGCAGCGCCTTGTTGAACCGGCTGCCGGGGCGCAGCAGGATCCAGGTGAACAGGCTGGACGAGGCGGTCGCCAGCCAGAACATGAAGAAGCCGATGCTGTAGCCCAGTCCCCGGGTCATCGGCAGTTCGGGAAAGGTCATGTCACGCAGCGCCAGCGGGTCGACGAAGGCGAAGAACACCATCGTCGCCACGCCGGCGGCAAAGAAGCTTGGCCAGACGATGGCGCCGATCCGCTGCGCCATGGGGCGCGGCGGATGCTCGAAACGCGGTTCAGTCCAGTCGGGCATGCGTCCAGTCTACCTGCAGCTCACTGCTGCGGCGGCGCGGTTTCGGCCGGCGCCACCGGCTCGACGGGTGCCGGGGCAGGTGCTTCGGCAGCGCTGTCCGCGGCCGGCTGCGCCGCGTCGACGACCGGGGCGGCAGCCGGTGCCGGTGCCGGCCGGGATGCCTGCACCTGGGCCCAGCTCTGGTTGCCGTGCGAGAGCGACCACACGTAGGCACCGACCAGACGGGTGCGGGTGTCGCCCAGCAGCTCGCCGTGCGGCGGCATGACGCCATGGCGGCCGTCCTGGATGGTGGTGCGGATCGCCTCGGTGCTGTTGCCGTACAGCCAGACATCATCGGTCAGGTCGGGCGCGCCCAGGTCCTGGTTGCCCTTGCCGTCGACGCCGTGACAGGCCACGCAGACGCCGTCGTAGAGCTTCTTGCCCTGCGCCGCGAGGAAGTTGTTCTGCAGCGACGCTGGGTCGCTGAGCGCACGCACGTAGGCCACCACGTAGTCCACCGCGTTCTCGCCGCCCATGCCGGTGAGCACGTCGCCCCACGGCGTCATCACGCCCTGGCGACCGTCACGGATGGTGGTCAGGATCTGGTCGGGGCTGCCACCCCACTGCCAGGAGTCGTCGGTGAGGTTGGGGTAGCCGATCGCCCCCTGGCCGGCGGAACCATGGCAGGTGGCACAGGTGTTGTTGAAGATCGAACGGCCCAGGTGCACGGCCTGTTCGTCCTGCGCCAGCACGTCGACGGCCTTGCCATCGTACGGGGCGAAGGTCGCGGCCAGGCGTTCCTGGTTGCGCTCTGCATCGGCCTGCATTTCGCCGGCCGACGTCCAGCCGCCGATGCCGGCGAAGGCGCCGAAACCGGGATACCACACCAGGTAGCCGATCGAGAACACGATGGTGAGGTAGAACATGTTCACCCACCAGCGCGGCAACGGCTTGTTGTACTCGGTGATGTTCTCGTCCCAGACGTGGCCGGTGTCGTCCGGCTTGGGATCGCCCGGCCGCCGCTTGCTGGTCCACAGGATCAGCCACACGCAACCCAGGATGTTGATCGTGACCAGCGCGATGATCCACAGGGACCAGCCGCTGGTGATGGATGAGGTCCAGTCGGTCGTCATGCCGAGTGCTCCTTAGCTTCTGTCGTTCCGCTCGCGCGGGTCGTCGGGTTGCTGCTGATCGTCCAGCGGCAGGCGTGCCGCGGCGTCGAATTCGTCACGTCGCCTGGGGCTCCACACGTAGATCCAGCCACCGATGAACAGCAGCAGCAGGATCGCGGTGATGATGCCGCCCAGCATCCTCAGCCACCCCGCGGGGCGTAGCGGCCCAGGCCTTGCAGGTAGGCGACCACGGCGTCCAGTTCGGTACGGCCTTCGACCGCCGCTGCGGCGCCGGCGAAGTCTTCCTCGCTGTATGGATGGCCAAGTCGCGCGAGCGTGCGCATGTTGCGCTCCAACTGGCTGCCGTCGATGGTGCGGCGCTCCAGCCACGGGTAGGACGGCATGTTCGACTCCGGCACCACGTCGCGCGGGTTGATCAGGTGCACACGATGCCAGTCATCCGAATAGCGACCGCCGACGCGGGCCAGGTCCGGGCCGGTGCGCTTGGAACCCCACTGGAACGGACGGTCGTACACCGACTCCGCCGCCAGCGAGTAGTGGCCATAGCGCTCGGTCTCGAAGCGCAGGGTGCGGACCATCTGCGAGTGGCAGTTGTAGCAGCCCTCGCGCACGTACACGTCGCGGCCCGCCAGTTCCAGCGCCGGGTAGGGTTCCTGGCCCGGCAACGGTTCGATGGCTTCGGCCTGGAACATCAGCGGCACGATCTGCGCCAGTCCACCGAAGGAGATCACCACCGCGATCAGCACGGCCAGCAGGCCGACGTTCTTTTCGACTTTTTCGTGAGCAAATGCCATGGCGTCGGTCCTTTAGGCGTGGGCTTCGGCGGCGGGCGGGATGACCGGCTGGCGCACGGGCTCGCCGGCCAGCTGGTAGGTGCGGTACAGGTTCCACGCCATCAGCAGCATGCCGCCCAGCACCAGGATGCCGCCGAACAGGCGCATCCAGTAGAACGGATAGGTCACCACCAGCGATTCGATGAAGGTGTGGCGCAGGGTGCCATCGGCGTTCGTGGCGCGCCACATCAGGCCCTGGGCCAGACCGGCGATCCACATCGAGGCGATGTAGAACAGGGTGCCGATGGTGTGGATCCAGAAGTGCCAGTCGATCCACTTGACCGAGAACATTTCCTTCAGGCCCAGCATCCGCGGCATCAGCGCGTAGATGGCACCGATCGAGATCATCGCCACCCAGCCCAGCGCGCCGGCGTGCACGTGGCCCACCGTCCAGTCGGTGTAGTGCGACAGCGAGTTGACCGTCTTGATCGACATCATCGGGCCTTCGAAGGTCGCGATCATGTAGAACGACACCGCCACCACCAGGAACTTGATGATCGGGTCGGTGCGCAGCTTGTGCCACACGCCGGACAGGGTCATCACGCCGTTGATCGCGCCGCCCCACGATGGCGCCAGCAGGATCAGCGAGAACACCATGCCCAGGGACTGCGCCCAGTCGGGCAGTGCGGTGTACTGCAGATGGTGCGGGCCGGCCCACATGTAGATGGCGATCAGCGCCCAGAAGTGCACGATCGACAGGCGGTAGGAGTAGACCGGGCGCTCGACCTGCTTGGGGATGTAGTAGTACATCATCCCGAGGAAGCCGGCGGTCAGGAAGAAGCCCACCGCGTTGTGGCCGTACCACCACTGCACCATCGCATCCACGGCGCCGGAATACAGCGGGTAGGAGTGGGTCAGGCTGGTCGGCAGGTGCATCGAATTGACGATGTGCAGCAGCGCCACGGCGAGGATGAACGCGCCGTAGAACCAATTCGCCACGTAGATGTGCTTGACCCGGCGCTTGGCGATCGTGCCGAAGAACACGATGGCGTAGGTCACCCACACCGCGGCGATCAGCAGGTCGATCGGCCAGATCAGTTCGGCGTACTCCTTGCCCTGGCTCAGGCCCAGCGGCAGGGTGATGGCCGCGCCGACGATCACCGCCTGCCAGCCCCAGAAAATGAACGCCGCCGCCTTGTCCGAGAGCAGCCGGGCGTGGCAGGTGCGCTGGACCACGTGCAGGCTGGTCGCGAACAGCGCACAGCCGCCGAACGCGAAGATCACCGCATTGGTGTGCAGCGGACGCAGGCGACCGTAACTGAGCCAGGAAATGCCCTCGAACAGGTGAGGCCACGCCAGCTGGGCGGCGATGATCACGCCCACCAGCATGCCCACGATGCCCCAGACCACGGTCATCACCGAGAACTGGCGGACGACCTTGTCGTTGTAATAGCCGCGCGAAGCATCGACCGGCTGATCGATGGCCGAGCCGGCGGTACCGGCGGGTGCGGTTGGGTTGACGGCGCTCATGCAATGACCCCTTGGGACGAACGTGAGGATTGTCGGCGAAACCGACGGTGCTCATTTTGACAGAAGTCAAAGATGCTTTGGGTTGCAGCGCCGACCGTGCCCACCTGTCACGCGCTTGTGGCGCGGAGCGTTTCCCTTGCGCGCCAATGGGTTGGCGAGCGCATGGGCGGCGTCGGGGTCATGCGCCGGTGCTGTCCGCTGACCAGCTTCCCGCCTTGCGGAGGGCCGTTTTGCGCGATGGCATACGCTTGCGTATATTCGTTCCCCACGTCCCGATCATCCAAGCTGCCTACAATATCGGCCCGGCCAACCCGCACGTCCTCAATGACCCGACCGTCTTCCTTCGACCGCGAGCAGCTGCTCGCCTGCGCCCGTGGCGAGTTGTTCGGCCCCGGCAACGCCCGCCTGCCGGCCCCGCCGATGCTGATGTTCGACCGCATCACCGAGATCCGCGAGGACGGTGGCGCCCACGGCAAGGGCTTCATGCGCGCGGAACTGGACATCGCCCCGGACCTGTGGTTCTTCGCCTGCCATTTTCCCGGCGACCCGGTGATGCCCGGCTGCCTCGGCGTCGACGCCATGTGGCAGCTGACCGGCTTTTTCCTGCCGTGGCTGGGTGAACCGGGGCGCGGCCGCGCGCTGGGCGTGGGCGAGGTCAAGTTCACCGGCCAGGTGCTGCCCGATGCAAGCCTGGTCGCCTACGAGATCGACGTGCGCCGGGTATTGCGCGGCAAGCTGCGCATGATCATCGCCGATGGCCGCACCCTGGTCGACGGCCGCGAGATCTACATCGCCAGCAACCTGCGCGTCGGCCTGTTCCAGTCAACGGACGATTTCTGATGTCGAGTACGTCATCCCGCCGAATCGTGGTCACCGGCCTGGGCATCGTGTCCTGTCTGGGCAATGATCCGGCCAGTGTCAGCGCCTCGCTGCGCAACAGCCGCAGCGGCATCCGCCACATCCCCGAATATGCCGAACTGGGCCTGCGCAGCCAGGTCGCCGGCGTGCCGGACATCGACCTGGACGCGCGCATCGATCGCAAGCAGAAGCGCTTCATGGGCGATGCCGCGGCCTACGCCACCGTGGCCATGGCCGACGCGCTGGCCGACGCCGGCATCGACGCCGATGCTGTCAGCCACCCGCGGGTGGGCGTGATCGCCGGCTCCGGCGGCGGCTCGCCGCAGTGGCAGATCGAGACCGGTGAGCTGTTGCGCAGCCGCGGGGTACGCAAGGTCGGGCCGTACATGGTGCCGCGGACCATGTGCAGCACCGTGTCCGCGGCGCTGGCCACGGCCTTTCGCATCAAGGGTGTCAGCTATTCGCTGTCCGCCGCCTGCGCGACCTCGGCGCACTGCATCGGCGCGGCCGCCGACCTGATCCGGCACGGCGCGCAGGACATCGTCGTCGCCGGTGGCGGCGAGGAACTGCACTGGGGCATGACCGCCCAGTTCGATGCCATGGGCGCGCTGTCGACCCGCTACAACGACACCCCGCAAACCGCCTCGCGCCCCTACGACGCCGACCGCGACGGCTTCGTCATCGCCGGTGGCGGCGGCATGCTGGTGCTGGAGGACCACGACCATGCCGTGGCCCGCGGTGCCCGCATCCATGCCGAACTGCTCGGCTACGGCGTCACCAGCGACGGCGCCGACATGGTCGCTCCCAGCGGCGAAGGCGCGGTGCGCTGCATGCGCATGGCGATGGAACGCATCGACCGCCCCATCGACTACCTCAACACCCACGGCACCTCCACGCCGGTGGGCGACGTGGTGGAACTGCAGGCCATCCGTGAAGCCTTCGGCGACGCACAACTGCCGCCGCTGTCCTCGACCAAGGCCCTGTCCGGCCACTCCCTGGGAGCAGCCAGCGTGCATGAAGCCATCTATTGCCTGCTGATGCTGCGTGACGGCTTCATCGCCGGCTCCGCCAACATCGCCAACCTCGACGAGCGCTGCGCCGACTACCCCATCGTCCGCGAAAGCCGCGATGCCGCGCTGGACACCGTGATGTCCAACAGCTTCGGCTTCGGCGGCACCAACGCGACACTGGTGTTCGGGCGGGTTTGAGCCCTCCGGCAGCGGGCCTGCGGGAGCGAACCCAATTCGCAATGCTCGCGCCGGACTCGTGGGAGCGAATTCAGTTCGCGACCTGTGGGTCAATCCCAAGTTCAATTCGCTCCCATGAGCGCCAGGCCGCCGGGAGTTGAATTCTTGCCTGCGACTTCGGCACCGTGGGAGCGGATTCAATCCGCGACTTTCTGCGTCGTGACCTGCAGCAGGGACGGCCTCGAACCGAACTTGCGACTAGGTGGCAGCGGGTGCCGTGGCGGCTGCCAGCCGACTCCAGCGTCGGTGCAATGCCTCCACCTGCAAGCGTAGCGCATCCAGGCTCGCATCATTGACCAGCACGTCGTCGGCGATGGCCAGCCGGTCACTGCGGCTGGCCTGCGCGGCGACCATCTGCCGCGCCAGGGTTTCATCAACGCCGTCGCGGGCCTGCAGGCGCTGCAGCTGCACCGATTCCGGCACGTCAACGACGGCGATGCGGTCCAGCCATGGATAGGCGCTGCGGCCTCCGCCCTCGGCCAGCAAGGGAATGGCGGCGACGGCGTACACGCTGTCGGCGGCGCGGCACTCGGCTTCCAGCATGCGGCGCACGCGCGGGTGGATGATGGCTTCCAGTTGCTGCCGGGCGGCGATGTCGGCGAATACCCGGTGGCGCATCGCGGCGCGGTCGAGGCTGCCGTCGTCCGTCAACACATTGGCACCGAATGCCGCCACGACCTCCGCCAGCCCCTTGCTGCCGGGAGCGACCGCTTCGCGTGCCGCCACGTCGGCGTCCGCGACATGGACGCCAAGTGCTTCCAGCCAACGGGTCACCGTGGTCTTGCCCGAGGCGACGCCGCCGGTGATGGCACCGATCCAGTGGCTCATGGGGTGGACGTTCCCCGCATCAGCCACCCAACCCGGAAAAGCGCAGATACGCATCGATCATCTGCTCGCCCCACATGAACACCAGCCAGCCGGCGATGGCCAGATAGGGGCCGAACGGGATCGGCGTGGCCCGATCGCGGCCCTTGATCGCCAACCAGATCGAACCGATCACCGCGCCCACCAGCGACGACACCAGCACGATCGGCAGGATGCCCTTCCAGCCGACCCACGCGCCCAGCGCCGCCAGCAACTTGAAATCACCATGGCCCATGCCTTCCTTGCCGGTGACCTGCTTGAACAACCACCAGACCGACCACAGGCTCAGGTAGCCGACCACTGCGCCGGCGACGGCGGGTTTGGTGGCGATGAACAGGTTGTCGACGCTGGCGATCAAGCCCAGCCACAGCAGCGGCAGGGTCAGGCTGTCGGGCAGCAGTTGCGTGCGCAGGTCGATGCCGGCCAGCGCCACCAGGAAGCAGCTCAGCACCGACGCGCCGAAGCCCTGCCAGCCGAAGCCGAACCGCCACACGCAGGCCAATACCAGCAGCATGGTGACCAGCTCGACTGCCGGGTACTGCATGGAAATCGGGGTTCGGCAGTGTCGGCACTTGCCGCGCAGCGCCAACCAGCTGAACACCGGGATGTTCTCGTACCATGCCAATTGCTGCCGGCAACTCGGACAGTGCGAGCGTTCCACCACGATCCCCGGTGGCGGCGGGTCATAGATCTCCGCTTCGCCAAGCACCTCGCGGGCCTCGCGCTTCCATTCCCACTCCATGCGCCGCGGCAGTCGCAGGATCACCACGTTCAGGAAACTGCCCACCAGCAGGCCGAGCGTCGCCGCCAGCGGAAAGCCGATGGCGGGGTTCTGGTCGAGGAAAGCCATGTGTCAGTCTTGCGCAGGTCAGATGGTGGCGGCGATCTTGAAGATCGGCAGATACATCGCCACCACCATCGCGCCTACGATGGCACCGATGAAGACGATGATGAACGGCTCCAAGAGGCTTGCCAACGCATCTACGGCATTGTCGACTTCCTCTTCATAGAATTCCGCCACCTTCATCAGCATTTCGTCCAATGCGCCTGCTTCTTCGCCGATCGCGGTCATCTGCACCACCATGTGCGGGAACAGGTTGACCTGCTTCATCGCCATGTTCACCGGGTAACCCACGGCGACGTCATCGCGGATACGATGAACCGCCTTTTCGTAAACGGTGTTGCCGGTGGCGCCCGCTACCGAGTCCAAGGCCTCCACCAGGGGCACGCCAGCGCGGAAAGATACGGCCGTCGTACGGGCAAAGCGTGCGATGGCCGAGTTGTGCATGATCTGTCCAATCACCGGAAGTCTCAGGATCAGCCGGTCCAGGCCGTGCTGGATTGCCGTCGAGCGCCTGTATATGTACATGCCTCCGAACAGGCCCACCAGGATCACGCCGAGGATCGCCCACCACCATGAAACGGTGAACCTGGAGATCGCCACCACCATCTTGGTGAACGCGGGCAAGTCGGCACCAAACCCTTGGAAGACCTCTTCAAAGGTCGGAATCACGAAGATCAGCAGGATTGCGCTGACGACGATGGCCACCGCGATCACTGCGATGGGATAGAAGAGTGCCTTCTTGATCTTGCCTTTCAGTGATTCCGTTTTCTCTTTGTAGTTCGCGACGGTGGCCAAAACGGTTTCCAGCACACCGGCGGACTCACCAGCCTTGACCAGGTTGCGGAACAGTTCGTCGAACTGGACGGGGTGCTTGCTGAGGGCTTCGTGCACCGAGGAACCGTTCTCGATGTCGACGCGGATGGTTTCTACCATTTGCTGCATGCGCGGGTTCTTCTGGCCATTGCCGATGATTTCCAAGCCCTGTACCAGCGGCACTCCGGATTTCATCATCGTCGCCAGCTGCCGGGAGAACACGGCAATGTCCTTGGGCTTGATCGGCTTGCCGGAGGCACCGAACAGAGGCTTGGGCTTGATCTTGACCACGCCCGGCGAGATGCCGCGTTTGCGCAGTTCGGCGCGCAGCAGGTTGACGCTGCGCGCTTGTTCTTCGCCCTTCAAGACGATGCCGCGCTTGTCCTTCCCCTCCCAGACAAACGTGGACAGCGTGTTGCCCTGTCGGGCACCGGCGGTGGTCGCCTTGACGGCGGATCGGCTGACGGCCATTGGCTGCTCCTGCGCCGGTCTCCCCGCCGACGCTCATCGGCACATCTTAGCCGCATCCCGCACGTTCGTGTCGACAAGGTGGCACCCGCCACCCGTGAGCCTGTTCTGCCGGGCGCGCGCGTCTCAACCCTTCATCAGTCGATCGTGACCCGGTTGATTTCCGCCAGGCTGGTGACCCCCTGTCGGGCCTTCAGCAGCGCGGAGGCACGCAGGTCGTTGATGCCGTTCCTGCGTGCCACTTCCGCGATGTCCAGCGCGTTGCCGCCGGCCAGGATGATTTCCTGGATTTCCTCGGTCATCGGCATCACCTGGTAGATGCCCACCCGGCCCTTGTAGCCGGCATTGCATTCGGGGCAACCACCGGCTTCGAACAGTTCCATTCCGGCGTCGATCTGTTCCTGGGTGAAGCCCTCGGCCAGCAGGGCGTTTGCAGGCAGTTCCACCGGCTTGCGGCAATCCTTGTGCAGGCGCCGCGCCAGCCGCTGGGCAATCACCACTGTCACCGAGCTGGTGATGTTGAACGG
>JAUNRQ010000069.1 GCA_030535605.1 Pseudoxanthomonas suwonensis | reverse complement strand
CTGCGATGGTCCTGGCGATCAGTCCTCGGATTGCCGTGGGGGCCATCGCGGCTTGGCCGCCGGTGGCCTCCACGAGGGTGCGCTGCACACCCGCATCGACGAGGTGGCGAACGGCTCTGGCGATGCCCGCCGGGGTGTTGGCAATCCGCAGCACCTTGTGCCCGGGCGAGACCGCCACATCCAGGTACCGCTTGCCGACATCCACGCCTGCTGCCTTCATCATGATTCTCCGATACAGTGGGGTCATCGAGAGCGATCACGTCCGGGCCCACGCTTATGGATACGAGGGTGACCTCGGGCAACTGTTCGGGCGCAAGGACGTGAGATCCGACGTGCGGCCCATGCTGAGTTGCGGTGGTCTGAACACCAGGGCGTTATCGGGCGCGCACGTCGGGCTCTCGACCTTCAACATGGCGGTGTTGGCATTCATCAGAAGAAGATCGTTTTATCTTGCTGGGAATGAGCAGCCTGGCAAACCTCCTGATCGTTTGCCATTGCGAGCGAGAGGAAGGAGATGTTGTTCGGATCATCTCTGCCCGACCAGCTACAAAGTCCGAATCCCACTTCTATTTTCAAGATTGACATGAAAGCTGAGTACGATTTTTCCAAAATGAAGTCGCGGAAGAATCCTTACGCGGCAAAGCTGAAGAAGCCGGTTTCAATGCGCTTGTCCGAGGACGTGGTTGAGTACCTCAAGCAAATGGCGACTGAAGCTGGCGTGCCTTACCAGAGCCTGATCAACCTCTACTTGCGCGACTGCGTGATGTCGCATCGCAAAGTTCAGATTGCTTGGCCCTCTTCCAAGGCCTAACAGTTCGTTCAAGCCGACGCCGCTTCGTGGCCGCGCTTGCGGTGTAAGCTGACGCTACACCGCCGCTTGCCACTGGGCACCGCAACTTAACTCACAACTGCCTTCCGACGAACGATCAGTTGGCCATTTCCAGTCCCATCGCCAGCGCGCTGCGTCGCCGTGCATTGATGATGCCCAGCAGCTTGCGCATGCAGGCGACCAGGGTGAGCTCGGGCAACTGTTCGGGCGCAAGGACGTGAAATCCGACGTGCGGCCCATGCTGAGTTGCGGTGGTCTGAACACCAGGGCGTTATCGGGCGCACACGTCGGGCTCTCGACCTTCAACATAGCGGTGTTGGAAGACATAAGGTGTTAGACGACAATGAGACATCTTCGGTTGTTGGCCATAGTGCTTCTTTGCGCAGGATGCGCCACGGGAAAGGGCTCAGCCCAGGACGATGTTAAAACGCGCTCCGACAGGTACGAACGACTTGCCACTGAAAAGGCGCCACCCATCTGGAGCATTGGGTCCTCTTGGGTATTTGTGGCGACGAACAGTGCGGGACAAATAGATCAATCAGCTGTATTCCGAGTGGCTGACGAGCCAGTTGATGCTTGCCTTTCCGGGGATTGGAAGAAGCTCGAAGTGGTTAAAGAAGATGGCCTTACCACTCACAGCCCGGCATACTTTCTTGACGGCCGTAATCTGTTGATCCTTTTGTCTACCGCACTTTGCGACGTATACCCAATGTATAGCGGTGCTGTGGACGAGAAGGGATTCACCGGTATCCATGGCGTTTCTGGGCTTACGGGAGGAGAGGAGTATGGCCAAGTCCTTGGCGTTCCAGTCCTTCCGTAGCCTGCGGTTGTCGTCTAACAAGTCATTCAAGCCGAAGCCGCTCCGCGGCTTGGCTTAATTCAGGTGTCAGCCCTCAGGAGGCCGCGTGCACGTATGGAGATGCCCCAACTGTGGTCAGCCGAACGGCTCAAACTTTGACTTGTGCTGGAACTGCGGCACAGGCTCGGATGGTTCGCCTCCCAACGCCGGGTTCCGTCGCGACGACGTGCCCATCGCCGAACAACTGCCGCGCGAACTGTCATGCCTGCGCTGCAACCAGCCCATGGAGGCGCTCGGCGCCATGCGGTTCCATGAGGGTTCCCGCGCTGCTCCGTTCCTTCTTGGCGATCTGGGCGAACTCTTCGTGAACCGAGAAGGGTTCGATGTTTACGCGTGTAATGGATGCGGAAAGGTTGAGTTCTTCGTGCCACGTCACGCTGCCGGGTAAGCTGTTGCCTAACAATTCGTCCAAGCCGACATCGCTTCGCACCGCGGCTTGATTCAGGCGCTGGGCCTTGGACCAGACGTTGCTGCGACGACATGGGCCTAATCGCCAGCTGGTTTCCTGAGTTCTCCCATGGCTTCGATCACCGGCAAGGCCTGAGCGAGTTTCTTGAGACTGTCTTTGCTGAGGCTGTCGAGCCATTGATGAAGTGGTGCCATCCTTCTCTGGTGCCCGTCTTCGAATAGCGTTCTCCCTTTCCTGGTTACTTCGATGATCCAGCCTCTCGCGTCTGCCGGGTCAGGCGCTCTATCAACAAGGCCTCGACGTTCGAGGTTCGAGACGGTGCGCGTCATTGAGGGCGCCTTGACATGCTCATGGCGTGCCAGGTTCCCAATATTCATGGGACCACCGTGTACCAGAACCGCAAGAGCAGAGGCTTCCGTAGCGGTCAACCTTGATTGTCCATCCAGCGCCCGCAGTGCACGTGGAAGCTTTACCGCCGCCATCACGAGTACATCGGCGATTGCGTCCCTTTCCGCTCTGCTCATTGTTGACACTTCTCCGAAACCTGATAGTATTTAGCATTGCTAACCAAATAAGGCCATCGCCATGGCGCGACTTCGTCCAATCGCGTACCTGAACATCTTCATGCCTTTCTGGTTCCTGTTTCTGTATTTGATGATGTCGGATGCACGTCAGGACTACAGTCACCTGACGGAAGCGATCAGCGAACTGGGCAGCCTTGATGCTCCGAACTTGTGGATCTGGAACATTTTCGGCTATGTCCTTCCGGGCTTCACTGTCTCGCTGCTCGGACTGGCCCTTTACCGCATCTTTCCGTCACACCCCAAGCGTAGCGCCATTGCCGCCATCGGCCTGCTGGTGTTCGGTCTTCTCATGGCGCTGTCGGGCGTGTTCCCTGCAGACATGTCAGATTTGTCGGCACCTACCAGTCGTTTGCACATCGCCGGCGCGATGGGATCGTACCCGGCCTTTCTAGTCTCCGGCTTTTTGTACCCCAAGCTGTTCGCCGCGCATTCCGAATGGCGCTGGGCAAGCAAGCCGTCGTTGATCCTGGTAGTTCTTTCGGTTGCCAGCGGCCCCTTGCGCTTCTTGGGTGACGCGCCGGGCTTGGGGCAGCGGATAACATTCGCCACGGTCTTTGCCTGGCTGATCCTGGTGAGCGTTGCCCTTCTGCTGGCCGTTCATCGCTCCGAGCGGCAACCCAATGCCTGACAATTCGTTCAAGCCGAGCCAGCTTCCTGGCCGGGCCTCTTTTGCTGGCGTGCAGCACAAAGGCGTGCCAGCAGCACTGCGCTTGACCCGGACCGAATCGGCGGCGCCGCAACTCGTATGATCGCACCCACCAGCGGCTGACAACTCCTCGAATGCGAGGGCGCTTTGCGGCCCTGCCTCGGGTGACAGCGCGTGTCATGAAGCCGGACTCTCTGGCTTCGGCATGCCCGCGTCGGCACTTGGACGTCGCAACCACCCGTGAGGCGGCAATGCTCCTGCAACTCTCGAAGACTATTGGTCTCTTTGTCCTGACGGCGCTGGCCGAAATCATTGGCTGCTATCTGCCGTATCTCTGGCTCAAGCAGGGTCGCTCGGCCTGGCTGCTGGTGCCGGCGGCTCTCAGCCTTGCCGCATTCGCGTGGCTTCTGACGCTGCATCCCCAAGCAACCGGTCGCGTCTATGCGGCGTATGGTGGGGTGTATGTCAGCGTGGCGCTGCTGTGGCTCTGGGCGGTGGATTCGGTCAAGCCCAGCACAGCGGATTTCGTCGGTGTCGGGCTCTGCCTGCTGGGCATGTCGGTCATCATGTTCGCGCCGCGGCCGGCGTGACGCGATCAAGGCGGCGGTGCGCGACTGGGCGCGGCTGGGCAGCTTGATTCATGAGTCCGCGCCGGCTGGTCCGGGATGTCTTCGCGTTGCAACGACCGTGAACACAGCCTTTCGCGTCATCAGGTTCCCGGCTGCATTAACGAAAAATCAACAACAGTCTGACAATTCCCTAGCATCCGGTTAACACGATGTGACGGTGGCGTGAGTAGGATGCGCCCTTCGCCTGTCGTCGCGGGTGGGGGCCGGGGCCGTGGAGGCGCGCGCTCGGAACCTACTTGCGGCGCGTGCGGGCAGGAGGCGTTTCCGGGGACTCGCGCAGCGAGGCCAAGGCCGAATCCAGCGCCGTGCGCGACGCCTGTGACATCGGTCGAACCTGCCGTTGCGGCGCCGATCGGGGCGGTAGCGGCGCCCGCCGGGTCTTGATGACCAGGTGGGTGACGTCAAGCCCGATGGACCGGGCGGCGTCGAGCAGCGGGGTGGTCGCCAGGCGCAGCCGGGCATTCCACGCCGGGGCATCGACGAGGTAAACGAGCTTGCTGCCATCGACATTGGCCAGCTGCGCATGCGCGGCCAGCCCCGGCGGCAGGAGGGGACGCAAACGCAGATCCAGCGCTTCGAGCCACAGGGCGCGACGCACCGGATCGGCACCCGGACCATCGACCAGCGCCTGCAGCGCGGTGGTGGCCTCGCGGCGCCGGCCGGAACGGGATCGGGAACCGGACTCAATCATGATTCAAAGCGTACACGAGCAATTGCAGCAGCTTCGCCAACGCGCCCTCGCCTTGGGCGGGTCGCTGTGCGGCAAGGCGTTGCGCAACCCGGGCAGCGCCGCCGCCGGTCTGCTGGTGCTGGGCCTGGGCGTCGGTGTCGGCCTCAACAGCCTGGCCACCGCGTCGGCACAGGCAAGGGAGCAGGCCAAGGTGGCGGCATCGGAGCAGCAGCTCAAGCAGACCCAGCGCGAGATCAACGCGATGTCGGCGCGCCTGGGCGAGTTGCAGGCACAGGCCAACCGCCTCAACGCACTGGGCGAGCGGCTGGCGCGCAGCGGTGAACTGGAGGACGGCGAATTCGATTTCGGCAAGCCTGTCCCGCAGGGTGGCGTCGGCCCGACCCGCGACATCAGCGCCGAGCAGCTGCACCACGGACTGGACCGGCTGGATGCCGAGTTCGCCCGCTCCGGCGAGCAGTTGGCAGTGATGGAGTCGCTGCTGTTCAACCGCGAGCTGGAACGCAGCCTGCTGCCGTCGCGTGCGCCGGTCGCGCGCAGTTACATCACCTCCGGTTTCGGTGGCCGTGCCGATCCGTTCGGCAACGGCGGCCAGTTCCACCGCGGCATCGACTTCAATGCCAACCACGGCGATCCGGTGCTGGCGGTGGCCGACGGCGTGGTCAGCTATGCCGGCACCCGTGGTGGTTACGGCATGACCATCGAGGTCGACCACGGCAACGGTTACGTCACCCGCCTGGCGCACAACTCGCGCCTGAGCGTGCGTGTCGGCGATCTGGTGCGTACCGGACAGGAAGTGGCCAAGGCCGGCTCGACCGGTCGGTCCACCGGCGTGCACGTGCATTTCGAGGTGTGGAAGGACGGCAACGTGGTCAATCCGCGGCCGTTCCTGGAAGGCGACGCACCGCAGCTGGCGCGCCGCTGAGGGCAGAGTGGCGCGACGCAAGCGCAGTCGCGTTTGTCCTGGACGCCACCTCGATGACGCGGTGGAGCTGGCCACTTGAACGTCCTCCCCCGCCGGCGGCAGGGTTGAATCAAGGGCCCGCGCCCCAAGTTACAATGGCAAGTTGCCGGAAACGGGGCGCAGTGCGCCCTTTTTCATTGGCCCCATCCTTCACCGCCCCGGAACTCCCATGCTCAACCGCTTGCTCACCGGCATCTTCGGCAGCCGCAACGACCGCCTCATCAAGGAACTGGGCAAGGTCGTCAAGAAGATCAACGCCCTCGAGCCGCAGATGCAGGCGTTGTCCGACGAGGCACTGAAGGCCAGGACCGACGAATTCCGCAAGCGCGTCGCCGACGGCGAGAAGTTGGACAAGGTCCTGCCGGAGGCCTTTGCGGTTTGCCGGGAGGCATCGGTGCGGGTGCTGGGCATGCGCCATTACGACGTGCAGCTGATCGGCGGCATGGTCCTGCACATGGGCAAGATCGCCGAGATGCGCACCGGCGAGGGCAAGACCCTGGTCGCCACTCTGGCCGTGTACCTCAACGCGCTGGAAGGCAAGGGCGTGCACGTGGTGACGGTCAACGACTATCTGGCCCGCCGCGACGCCGCGCAGATGGGCAAGCTGTACACCTGGCTGGGCATGAGCGTGGGCGTGGTCTACCCCGGCATGCAGCACGCCGACAAGCACGAGGCCTACGCCGCCGACATCACCTACGGCACCAACAACGAATTCGGTTTCGACTACCTGCGCGACAACATGGCGCTGGCCAAGGAAGATCGCTTCCAGCGCGGCCGCCACTACGCGATCATCGACGAGGTCGACTCGATCCTGATCGACGAGGCGCGCACGCCGCTGATCATCTC
>JAUNRQ010000033.1 GCA_030535605.1 Pseudoxanthomonas suwonensis | reverse complement strand
TACGGCAATGATGGCTACTACGGCAATGACCGTTACGACCGCGGTGGCTATTACGGCAACGACGGCTATCGTCAGGGTGGCAGCCAAGCCGGTCGGACGATGGCGACGGTGATCGGCGGCATCGTCGGCGCCGCGGTCGGCAGTCAGGTCGGTGGTGGCTCCGCCCGCTACGCGACCTCTGCCATCGGTTCCATGGTCGGCGGCATGGCCGGCCAGCAGGTGTACGAAAATTCCGTGCGCCAGCGGCAACCGCGCCAGCGCCTGGCAACGGTTCAGGTTTGCGACCCGGTGCCGGGTGACGGTCGCTATTACGGCACCTCCGGCAACGGTGTCACTGCCTACGACGTGACCTACGAGTATGCCGGCCGCACCCACACCACGCGCATGAACCACCACCCCGGCGAGCGGGTGCGGGTGCGTGTGGATGTCGCCGAGTAAGTCGCCGCCAGAAAACAGAAAGCCCCGGGATCACCGGGGCTTTTTGCTTGCGCCTCCGACGGCCGCTCATCTCCAGCGCAACACGCCTTCGACGATGCTGCATACCCGGCCACCCGACCAGACATCGCCGGCCTCGTCCACCTGCAGCTCGATGATCGCGTCGAAGCCGACCTCGCGGCCCTGGCTGATCCGGTAGAAGCCGCCGGGATCGGGCAGGGCGTCGCGCTCGGCCAGCCACGCCGCCAGGGTGGCATTGGCAGCCCCGGAGGCGGCGTCCTCGAACTGGGCTGGCGCGCCGACGAAGGCGCGCACGGCGTAGTAATAGACCGGATCGTCGCTGCGTGCGTAGACGAACAGGCCCATGCTGCCGGTCGCTTCAGCCAGCTGGCTGATGGCGCTCCAGTCCGGGCTGGCAGCTCGCAGCGCGGCCTCGCTTTCCATCTCGGCCAGCCACCAGCGGCGGCCGCCATCCATCAGCGCCGGTGGCAACTGGCCCAGCGGCAGCCCGGCCAGAGCTGCCTGCAGGCGCGGGTCGTCGGCCGAGGCCACCTCCTGCACCCGCGCGCGCGGCACGCGCACGGCAATGGTGCGCGAGTCACCCTCGCCCCGGACCCGCAGTGGCAGCTTGCCGGCGATGCCGTCCTGGACCAGCACCCCATCCACCGGCGTTGCCAGTCCCGCCTGCAATACCGCGTGTGCGGTGCCGACCGAGGGATGCCCGGCGAACGGCACCTCCCGGCGCGGGCTGAACATGCGGATGCGGTAGCTGCTGTCGGCATCGACCGGCGGCAGGACGAAGGTGGTTTCCGGCAGCCGGGTCCAGCGGGCGATCGCCTGCATGTCCTCGTCCGAGAGCCCTTCGGAATCCAGGACCACGGCCAGCGGATTGCCGGCGCCTGGGCGGTCGGCGAACACGTCGCACTGGAGATAGGGGCGGGCGTTGTTGCTGCTTGGCATCGCTATAGAATGTGGGGTTTACGCCCGCAGTCCGGGCCCGGGCCATTCTATGTCGCAGCACGTCCAAGTCGATGCACCGCGCTGGACCGTCCTGAAATTCGGCGGCAGCAGCGTCTCCTCGCGCGAGCGCTGGGACAACATCGGCCGCATTGCCGCCGAGCGTGCCGGTGAGGGCCGGGTGCTGGTGGTGGTGTCGGCACTATCCGGCGTCACCAACGAGTTGCAGGCCATCGCCGGCGGCGTTGCCGACGCACGCGAGCGGGTCGCCGGGCTGGTGCAGCGGCATTGCGTGTTCTGCACCGAGCTGGGTCTGTTGGCGGAAGAGGTCATCGGCGAACGCCTGCAGGTGCTGCGCGGATTGCTGGACGATCCCCGCGCCAACGTCCGCAGCCTGGATTGGCAGGCCGAGGTGCTGGCGCAGGGCGAGTTGCTGTCGTCGACCCTTGGCGCTGCCTACCTGCGCTCCCGGGGGCTGGACTTCGGCTGGTGCGATGCCCGTGACTGGTTGCTGGCGCGGATGCTTCCGAACCAGAGTGCGTGGGCACGACGGCTGTCCGTCTCCTGCCACGAGCGCAGCGATGCCGACTGGCGCGAGCGCTTCGACGCGCAGCCGGCGCCCATGCTGTTGACCCAGGGCTTCATCGCCGCCCATCCCGATGGAGGTAGCGCGGTGCTCGGGCGCGGTGGTTCGGACACCTCGGCCGCCTACTTCGGCGCATTGCTGGACGCGCGGCAGGTGGAGATCTGGACCGATGTCCCCGGCATGTTCAGCGCCGATCCGAGGGAAGTGCCGCAGGCGCGGCTGCTGTCGCGGCTGGATTACGCCGAGGCGCAGGAAATCACCACCACCGGCGCCAAGGTGTTGCACCCGCGCAGCATCGCCCCGTGCCGCGACGCCCGCGTGCCGATCGTGATCATGGACACCGCGCACCCGGAACTGGCCGGCACCCGCATCGATCGCGAAGGGCAGATGGTCCCCGGGGTCAAGGCGGTGAGCCAGCGCAACGGCATCGTCCTGGTGTCGATGGAAAGCACGGGCATGTGGCAGCAGGTGGGCTTCCTTGCCGACGTGTTCGAGCTGTTCAAGAAGCACGGCTTGTCGGTGGACCTGATCGGCTCTTCCGAAACCAACGTCACCGTGTCGCTGGATCCGGGCTGCACCCTGGTCGACGGCGACGTGATTGCCAGCCTGTCCGAAGATCTCTCGCAGGTCTGCGGCCTGAAAGTGATCGCACCGTGCGCCGCCATCACCCTGGTCGGGCTGGGCATGCGCTCGCTGCTGCATCGGCTGTCGGACATCTGGGACACCTTCGGACGCGAGCGCGTGCACCTGATCTCGCAGTCGTCCAACGACCTCAACCTGACCTTCGTGGTCGACGAGGCCCAGGCCCACGGGATGATCCCGAAGCTGCACGCCGCGCTCATCGCCGGCGGCGCGATGCCGGTGGAAGACGAGCGGGTGTTCGGTCCGAGCTGGACCGACCTGCAGGGCACCGCCAGCATGCGCCCGCCGCGCTGGTGGGAAAACGAGCGCCAGCGCCGGAACCTGCTGGAGCGCGCCGCCTTGGGCACGCCGGCCTATGCCTACCACCTTCCGACAGTGCGCGCGCGCGCGCGGTCGCTGAAGGCTGTGGGTGGGGTCGATCGCTGCTTCTACGCAGTGAAGGCCAACTCGCACACGGAGATCCTGCGCGCGCTGGTGGCGGAAGGCTTCGGTCTGGAGTGTGTCTCGCAGGCAGAGTTGGAGCATGTCTTCACCGCGGTTCCCGGCTTGCCTCCCGAGCAGGTGCTGTTCACTCCCAGCTTCGCGCCCATCGGCGAATACCGCGCCGCCTTGCAGCGTGGCGTCACCACCACCCTGGACAACGTCGAGATCCTGGAGAGGTGGCCGGAGACGTTCGCCGGCCACCGGGGTTGGCTGCGGCTGGACCTCGGGCGTGGCGAGGGGCACCACGACAAGGTCAAGACCGGCGGCAAACGCTCCAAGTTCGGCCTGCCGCTGGATCGACTGGAGGCCTTCATGGCCAGCGCCCGCCGCGTCGGTTTTGTGGTCGATGGCCTGCACTGCCACCTCGGCAGCGGCGTGGACAGCCCGGCGCACTGGCGCCAGGTGCTGCTGGAGTTGTGCGGCATTGCCCAGTCGCTGGGAGGCATCCGCAGCCTCGACATCGGTGGCGGCCTGCCGGTGCCGTACCGCGCGGAAGACGCGCCGTTCGACGTGGCCGCGTGGGAAGCAAGCCTGGTCGCTGTCAGGGAGCAGTATCCCGACTTCGAACTGGTGATCGAGCCCGGCCGCTACCTGGTCGCCGAGTCCGGCGTGCTGCTGGCGCGTGCGACCCAGGTGGTGGACAAGCAGGGCGTACGCCGCGTCGGTCTGGACGTGGGCATGAACGCGCTGTTGCGCCCGACGCTGTATGACGCCTGGCACGACGTGGTCAACCTCGACCGCGGTCATGGGGAGGCTGCCGAAGACGATGCGACGGGCCTGTTCGACGTGGTGGGTCCGATCTGCGAGAGCGGCGACGTGTTCGGACGCTCCCGGCGCTTGCCGGCGGATACCGCGCCCGACGACGTGATGTTGCTGGCCGATGCCGGTGCCTACGGCATGAGCATGGCCAATACCTACAACCTGCGCCCGCTGCCGCGCGAGGACGTGCTGGATGACTGAGTTCCGTTTCGATCGCGATGCCATCGCGTGTTTCCGCTTCGTGCGCAGCGATTTCGACGCCACTGCCGGCGTTGCCCGGCTCGTGTATGCGTTGGACGACGGCCCGGAACTGGTGGAAACCATCACTTTCCCCGGCGCGCCGTTCACGCTCGACGGCGCGCGCGCGGCGGCGCTGCGGCGTGCGTTGCGGCTGCTGCACCTGGTCGCCGGCGTGAGCTACTTCAAGGCCGCGATCCCGGGCCGCATCGCCGTGGAGGACGCGCCACTGGATGCGGACACCGCCGCATTGCTGCAGAGCGTCTACCGCAACGGCCTGGGCGAATTCGCGTACCGCAACGGGCTGGATCTGGATGGTCGGATCAACTTCCCGGCCGACGCCGACGACGCGCCGGTTGCCGAGGTGCTTGGCCTGCGCCCGCACGCGTTGACCGCGATCGGCGGCGGCAAGGATTCGCTGGTGACCATCGAGGCCTTGCGAGCGGCCGAGGTCGAACAGACCGTGTGCTGGATCGGCGGTTCGCAACTGATTGCCAGCTGCGCCGAGCGGACCGGTTTGCCGACGATGAACATCGGCCGCCAGATCGCGCCGGAGTTGTTCGAGTACAACCGCCAGGGCGCCTGGAACGGGCACATCCCGGTGACCGCCATCAACTCGGCGATCCTGGTGTTGGCGGCGCTGCTGCACGGTGCCGACCAAGTGGTCTTCTCCAACGAACGCTCGGCCAGTTTCGGCAGCCATATCGAGGGCAGTGGCGAGGTCAACCACCAGTGGTCCAAGGGGTGGGCGTTCGAGCGCGACTTCGGCGAATACGTGCGCAAGCACGTGGCCGCCGACCTGCAGTACTACTCGCTGCTGCGGCCGTTCTCGGAGCTGGCGGTGGCGCGGCAATTCGCGCGCAGCACGCACTACGACGCGCATTTCTCCAGCTGCAACCGCAACTTCCACATCCTTGGAGAACGACCCGTCAACCGCTGGTGCGGCGTGTGCCCCAAGTGTCATTTCGTGTTCCTGGCGCTGGCACCGTTCATGCCCAAGCTGCGGCTGGTCAACATCTTCGGTCGCAACCTGCTGGACGAGGCCGGGCAGATCCCCGGCTTCGACGCATTGATGGAGTTCCGCGACCACAAGCCGTTCGAATGCGTCGGCGAAGGCCGCGAGTCGCGTGCCGCGATGGCGGCGGTCGCGGTGCGCCCGGAATGGCGGGTGGATGACGTGGTCCAGCACTTCATTCGCGAAGTGCTGCCGCAGCTGGAACAGGAAGCGTTGTCGGTGGATGCGCTGCTGCAACCGGATGACGAGCACCGCATCCCCGAGGCGCTGTGGGAACAGGTGCGTGAACGCTTTACTGCCTGACGGCGGCCGCATCGCGTTGTGGGGCTGGGGCCGCGAAGGCAAGGCGGCGTACGCCTGCCTGCGCAGTGGCCGACCGCCGTTTGCCGCGTTCCTGGATGCGCCGTTGACCCTGTTCTGCCGGCCGGATGAAGTCGCCGATGCCGCTGCGATGGGTGACGCCCGGCTGGCGATCCGCAGTGATGCCGGCGGCGAGCAACTGGCGGAATTCGACGCGGTCATCAAGTCACCTGGCATCAGCCCGCATGGCGAGGCTGCCGCCTTCGGGCGTGCGCGCGGCACCCGCTTCATCGGCGGTACCGCGATGTGGTTCGCCGCTCGGCCCGATGCCCGCACGCTGTGCGTGACCGGGACCAAGGGCAAGAGCACCACCAGTGCCTTGCTGGCCCATCTGTTGCGTGCCGCCGGACGACGCACCGCGTTGGCCGGCAACATCGGCCTGCCGTTGCTGGAACTGCTGGAGGCCGATGCCGAGGACTGGGTGATCGAACTGTCCAGCTATCAGACCGGCGACGTTGCCGACAGTGGCGTGCGGCCGTTGCTGGCGCTGGTGACCAACATCTTTCCCGAGCATCTGGACTGGCATGGCAGCCACCAGCAATACGTTGACGACAAGCTCGCGCTGCTGCGCCGGGCGCGCCCGCGCATCGCGGTGCTCAACGCTGCCGACAACACACTGGCCACGGTCGGCAGGGGGCTGGCGGACGCGCGGGATCGGGAGGACACCCGCGTGATCTGGTTCAACACCGACGACGGCTGGCACCAGCGCGATGGCGTCATCCACCGTGGTGACGAGGCGGTGCTGGACACTGCGGCGCTGCCGCTCCCGGGGCGCCACAACCGCGGCAACCTGTGCGGCGTGCTGGCGGCACTGGAGGCGCTGGGCATGGACGCGCGGGGGGTGGCCGGGCATGCCCGCAGCTTCGTGCCGCTGCCGAACCGGTTGCAGCGCCTTGGTGTGCGCGACGGCATCGAGGTCGTGAACGATTCGATCAGCACCACACCGCATGCCAGCCTTGCGGCGCTGGAGGTGTTTTCCGGCAAGCGCATCGCGCTGCTGGTCGGGGGCCACGACCGCGGACTGGATTGGCAGCCGTTCGTCGATGCGATGCATCAGCAGGCACCGCATTGCATCGTCACCATGGGCGCGAACGGGCCGCGCATCCACGCCATGCTGTCGCCATTGGCGGCCACTGACCGGTTTCGGTTGCACGCTGCCGACGATCTGGCCGATGCGGTGGTTCTCGGGCGTGCGGCGCTGGGCAGGGAGGGCGTGCTGCTGCTGTCGCCGGGCGCGCCGAGCTTCGGTGCCTACCGGGACTACGTTGCCCGTGGCCGTCACTTTGCCGAACTCACCGGGTTCGACCCGGACCTCATCAGCGCGATCCCGGGGCTGGGCATCGCCTGATCGATCACCTGCGGAACCTGGGCGCGTGCGCATGTTTCACGCTGGCGGCGAGGTCGCCGGCGTACGCTGTCCCGGACCGCCGCCTGGAGCATCGTCATGCGTGATGTCCTGCTTGCCCTCGTGCTGGCGTTGTGTGCGCCGACCGCCTTTGCTGCGATGCAGACGCAGCCCCTGCACTGGAGCGCGGATGGCCAGCGGTTCAGTGGCTATCTGGTGTACGACGATGCCATCGACACGCCGCGTCCCGGACTGGTGATGTTTCCCAACTGGATGGGGGTGAGCGAGGCGGCGCTGGTGCAGGCGCGTGAAATCGCGGGCGACGACCACGTCGTGCTGGTCGCCGACGTCTACGGCAGCGCACTGCGACCGGAGAACGCGACCGAGGCCGCTGCGGCGGTGAAGGATGTCTACGGCGATGGCGGCACGCGGCTGCGGCTGCGGGCCGACGCCGCCGTTGAGGCCTTGAAGGCCGAGGCCGGCCGCGTGCCCTTGGATGCGACGCGGATCGGCGTTTTCGGATTCTGCTTCGGCGGTTCGGTCGCGTTGGAGCTGGTTCGCAGTGGTGCGGAACTGGCCGGCGCCGTGAGCTTCCATGGTGGCCTCGAGCGCCACTTGCCGGCAGGCAAGGAGCCGATCCGCACGCCGGTACTGGTCCTCAACGGTGCCGCCGACAGCAGCGTCACCGCCGCGCACATCAGCGCGTTCCAGCAGGAGATGGACGCAGCGGGCGCGGATTGGCAGTTCGTCAACTTCGGTGGGGCGGTGCACTGCTTTGCCCAGCCCGAGTCGCAGAGCCCACCCAACTGCATGTACGACCCACGCGCTGCACGGCGGGCATTCGCGATGATGGCGCAGTTCTTCGAAGCGCAGTTCGACCGCGAACGTGTCCCCGAGCGGCCCGTTCCCGACCGGCAGAAGGAGAACGGCCGATGAGCGGGGCGCTCGGACAGCGGGGTACCCTGCGATGACCTTCCGCACCGGCTCCCGAAGCGTGACGGCAGCCGATGTGTGGATCCCGGAAACGCCTTGCAGCGTGCTGCAGGGCGTCCGGGCGGCTCTTGGCTGCTGCCACCGGCCAGCCCGCGCCCCTGCCTTTCGGCCTATGTGGACGCCGCCGTCGCTGACCTAGACTCGGAGTGAAGCGGCCGTCCGCGCCGCGAGCCACGGGGACGCCAATGCAACGCACTACCCATTCCGGCGCACGCCAGGCGCCGTTCCTGCAGGGCATCGCGCTGGCCATGGCCGGCCTGCTTGCCACGCTCGCGCCAGCGCGAACCGTGCAGGCGCAGGAGACGGCGGTCGCCTTCACCAATGCACGCATCCTGCCGATCGCCGGCGCACCGATTGACAACGGCACGCTGGTGGTACGCGGCGGCCGCATCGTCGCAGTCGGCGCCAATGTGGCCATCCCCGCAGGCGCCACCACGATCGATGCCAGCGGCAAGGTCATCATGCCCGGGCTGGTCGACACCCACTCGCACATCGGCCAGGTCTCCGGCGCCGACAGCAGTGGTGCGATCCAGGCGGACGTGCGCGCGCTGGATTCGGTCAACGCCCGCCACGCCGGCATCAACAAGGCGCGTGCCGGGGGCATTACCACGGTCAACGTGATGCCCGGCTCCGGCCACCTGCTGAGCGGACAGACTCTGTTCCTGAAACTGCGCAGCGGCAACACCGTCGAGGATCTCGGCATCCGCCTGGCGGACGGCAGCCTGGCCGGCGGGATCAAGATGGCCAATGGCACCAACCCCATGCGCCGCGAAGGCCCGTTCCCGGGAACGCGCGCCAAATCCGCGGCGATGGCCCGCGAAGCCTTCGTTGCCGCGCGCGCCTACTGCCGCGGCACGCCAAAATCCCGTGACCTCGCCAAGGAAGGGCTGTGCGATGTGCTGTCGGGCAAGCGCGTGGTGCATTTCCACAGCCACCGCCACGACGACATCATGACCGCGGTGCGGCTGTCGCGCGAGTTCGGATTCCGCGTGGTGCTGCAGCACGGTACCGACGCGTGGATGATCGCCAACGAACTGGCCGCCGCAGGCGTTGCCGTGTCCTCGATCATGCTCGATGCCCCCGGCGGCAAGCTGGAAACCATGGACTTCGCCATGGAAAGCGGTGCCGTGCTGGAGCGCGCCGGCGTGCTGACCGCGTTCCATACCGACGATCCCATCACCGATTCGCGCCTGTTGTTGCGCTCGGCCGGGTTGGCCGTGCGTGCCGGGATGAGCCGCGACGAAGCGCTGCGGGCCATGACCATCAACGGCGCGAAGATGCTCGACCTGGACGAGCGCATCGGTTCGCTCGAGGCGGGCAAGGATGCGGATTTCATCGTCCTCGATGGTGATCCGCTGAGCGTGTACACGCAGGTGCAGCAGACGTGGGTGGAAGGGCGTCTGGTGTTCGACCGCAGCCGGCCGGAGGACGCCAACTGGGCGACCGGCGGCTGGGGTGCGGGACGCGATGCGATTGCCCGCGACGTTCTGATGATGGAGGCCGGCGAATGAACTTCCGCAACGTGATCATGGGCGCCGTGTTGTGTCTGGCTGCCGGCAGTGTGGCGGCGCAGGACGTCGCGGTACGCGCACAGACTCTCTACACCATGGCCGGTACGCCGATCAGCGATGGCGTGGTGCTGGTGCGCGGCGGCAAGATCGCCGCGGTCGGGCCGGCCGCCGAGGTCGCCATCCCCGAGGGCGTGGAAGTGCTGCAGGCCGCGGTGGCGACGCCAGGCCTGATCGATGCACACAGCGTGGTCGGACTGGCCGGTTACATGAACCAGCCGCACGATCAGGACCAGCTGGAGACGTCATCGCCGACGCAGCCGCAGTTGCGCGCGATCGACGCCTACAACGCGCACGACCGGCTGGTGCAGTGGGTCCGCGAGTTCGGCGTGACCACGCTGCATACCGGCCACGGCCCCGGTGCGCTGGTCTCGGGCCAGACCATGCTGGTCAAGACCCGTGGCAACACCGTCGAGGCGGCGATGCTGCGACCGCGGGCGATGTTGGCCGCTTCTCTGGGGCCCGGGGCGATGGCCGAGCGGGGCAAGTCGCCCGGCACGCGCGCCAAGCAGATGGCATTGTTGCGCAGCCTGCTGATTGCCGGCCAGGCCTCGGCATCCAGCCGCACCCAGGGCAGGGGTTCGGCGCGGCTGCAGAACGATGACCCGACGCTTGAAGGCGACGAGGATCCCGCGGCCGAACGTCTCGGCAGCGGCACCGACGGTGACGGTGACGGTGCCAGGCGGCTGGAGCGCGAAGTGGTGCGTGCGGTGCTGGATCGACGCCTGCCGTTGCTGGTCAGCGCCTGGCAGACGCAGGACATCATGAGCGCCCTGCGGCTGAAGGAGGAGTTCGACATCGACCTGGTGATCGACGGCGGGGCCGAGGCCTATCTGATGCTGGATGCCTTGAAGGCGGCGCAGGTGCCGGTGATCCTGCATCCGACCATGGCGCGGCAGTCCGGGGAACTGGAGAACGCCAGTTGGACCACGGCCGCGCGCCTGCACGAGGCCGGTATTCCGTTCGCGCTGCAGTCCGGCTACGAGGGCTACGTGCCCAAGACCCGCGTGGTGCTGTGGGAGGCGGCCATTGCCGCGGCCAACGGCCTGGGCCGCGAACCGGCACTGGCATCGATCACGATCGATGCCGCCCGCATCCTGCGCATCGACCGTCGTGTCGGCTCGCTGGAGGTGGGCAAGGATGGCGACATCGCCCTGTTCGACGGCGATCCGTTCGAATACACCAGCCGCGCGATCGGCACGGTGATCGACGGTCAGGTGGTGAGCCGCAAGGCGCGCTGACGGGAAACACTGCGCCGCACGTGTCCGTTGCCGCGGCGCGTGCGGCTACGTGCGTTCCGTCCCCGCTGCACACCGCTGCGGTGGGCAGCGGCGCAACACGTGGCTTGTGGCTGATGGATCGACGCCGCGCCACCGGTACGCACGGCAACATTCGCCGCCGAGGCGGCCTTGATCAGTGGTCGCGGTTCACCGCGTAGCGCGCGAGGCCGCGCAGGGCGGCAAGGGCGTCGTTTTCAGCCAGCCCATCCAGTGCCGCCTCGGCCTTGCGGGCGAATTCGCGCGCGCGTTCGCGGCTGTAGTCCAGGGACCCGTGCTCGTTGATCGCGGCGATGACCTCGGGCAGGGCATCGACGTCGCCCTGCTCGACGATCTGGCGCAGGCGCTGGCAGGTGCCGGCGTCGGCGCGGCCCATGGCATGGATCAGCGGCAGGGTCATCTTGCCTTCGGCCAGGTCGTCGCCGAGGTTCTTGCCCATCGTGGTGGCATCCGAGGCGTAGTCGAGGACGTCGTCGGCAATCTGGAAGGCGTGGCCCAGGTACAGGCCGTAGTCGTGCAGCGCCTGCCGGGTGGCACTGTCGGCACCGGCCAGCAAGGCGCCCAGCTCGGTGGCGGCGGCGAACAGGATCGCGGTCTTGCGTTCGATCACTCGCAGGTACGCGGCTTCATCCGTGTCCGGATTGCGGATGTGCAGCAGCTGCAGCACTTCGCCCTCGGCGATGCGGTTGGTGGTGTCCGCCAGGATTTGCTGCACCGGCATCGAGTCCAGTTCCACCATCAGCTGGAAGCTGCGCGAGTACAGGAAATCTCCGACCAGCACGCTGGCGGCGTTGCCCCAGACCGCGTTGGCCGTGCTGCGCCCGCGGCGCAGGTCGGATTCGTCGACCACGTCGTCGTGCAGCAGCGTGGAGGTGTGGATGAACTCGATCGTCGCCGCCAATTGGTGCGCATCTGGACCCATGTGCCCCAGCGCCCGACTGGCCAGCAGCAGCAGCATCGGTCGCAGGCGCTTGCCGCCGGCACCGATGATGTATTCGGACACCTGGTTGATCAGGGCCACGTCCGAGGCCAGGCGGCGCCGGATCAGCCCGTCGACGGCGGCCATGTCGGCGGCGGCCAGGGCCTGGATCGCGGGCAGGGCGGGGACGGGCTGCGGGCTCATGCACGGGCTCAGGGGGATCAAACCCCCAAGTATAGGCGTCGCGCGGCCGGCGCCGATGCTCGATCGCGGCCGTGTCCGAGGCCAGGCCGGGACGATGGCCGATGGCCATGAGCTGCTCGCCTATAATCCAATGCTCCCAGGCCCGTTCCGGGTCGCTGCACACAGGTAAGGAAGGGCACATGGCACGTGGCGTCAACAAAGCGATTCTGGTCGGCAACCTGGGCAACGACCCGGAAGTGCGTGCCACCCAAGGCGGCATGACCATCACCAAGGTCTCGCTGGCCACCACCAGCGTGCGCAAGGACCGCGAAGGCAATACCCAGGAAACCACGCAGTGGCACCGCGTGACCTTCTTCGGCCGCCTTGCCGAAATCGCCGGCGAATACCTGCGCAAGGGCCAGCAGGTGTACATCGAAGGCGAGATCCGCTACGACAAGTACACCGGCCAGGACGGGGTGGAAAAGTACTTCACCGAGATCGTCGCCAACGAGATGCAGATGCTCGGCGGCCGCGGTGAGGGCGGCGGCGGTGGCTACGAGCAGCGCAGCAGCGGCAGCAGCCATGGCGGTGGAGGCGGCGGCGGTGGCTATGGCGGTGGCGGTGGCGGCGGGCAGCGTCAGCAGGCACCGCGACGCGAAGCACCACAACGCCAGCAACCGGCCCAGCCCCAGGACTTCGGCAACGACGACGGTTTCGCCGACGACGACATTCCGTTCTAGCGTTGCCTGCAGCACTCGACAGAGGCCCGCTTCCGGCGGGCCTCTTGCGTTGCGAGCGCCATGTTGGCGGCAGGCGTATCCGTCGGCGCGGCGCGCGATCGCCGCAGGCGTTAACATCGCGGTCATCTTCAGATCGCGGAAAAGCCCGATGCGCCTTCGCCCTGCCGTGCTGTGCCTTGCCCTCGCCGCCGCCTTGCCGCTCGTCGCCCATGCAGAACGCGGCTTCGATGTCCGTGACATGCTCAGGCTGGACCGGTATTCCTCGCCGTTGCTGACGGCGGACGGTTCGCTGCTGTATGCGCATCGCGCCACCAACGCCGAGACGATGGGCGGCAGCACCGCGCTGTGGCTGCGGCCAGCCGCTGGTGGCGAGCCGCGGCGGGTGACGCCGGCAGACTGGAGCGTGAGTTCGCCGACGCTGTCCGCGGATGGCGGCACGGTGTACTTCCTCAGCGGCAAGTCCGGCAGCAACCAGCTGTATTCGGTGCCGTTGTCCGGCGGTGCGCCGAAGCAGTTGACGGCCATGCCGGTCGGCGTGGACGGTTACGTGTTGTCGCCGGACAACCGGCAGGTGGCGCTGGCAATGTCGGTGTTCCCGCAATGCAAGGCCGATCTGGCCTGTACCGTCGATCGCTCGAAGGCGGCCGGCGAGCGCAAGACCAGCGGCGAACTGTACGACAGTCTGTTCGTGCGTCATTGGGATACATGGAGCGACGGCCGCATGAACCGCGTGTTCGTCACCCGGATCGGTGGCGATGCGCCGGCCACTACCGGCAGCATGATCGCCACGGACGTGGTGGGCGACATCCCCTCCAAGCCGTTCGGTGACCTGTCCGATCTGGCGTGGTCGCCCGACGGGCGGCAGCTGGCCGTGAGCATCCGTCCGGAAACCCCGCAGCAGCCTTGGTCGACCAACTTCGACATCTACCTGGTCAATGCCGATGGCAGTGGCAGCGCCCGCAACCTGACCGAGGCCAACAAGGCCTGGGATGCCGGCCCGGTGTTCAGCCATGACGGGCGCACCCTGTATTACTGGGCGATGAAGCGTCCCGGCTTCGAGGCCGATCGCCATGCGCCGATGGCCATGGACCTGGACAGCGGCCGCGTTCGCGAGATCGCACCGAACTGGGACCGCTCGGTCAATGGCCTGACCCTGTCGGCCGATGGCAAGACCCTCTACGCCACCGCGCAGAGCATGGGCGAGCGTCCGTTGTTCGCGATCGACATCGCCAGCGGCAACGTCAAGCAGCTGGTGGCCGAAGGCTCCGTGGGCGCGTTCGACGTGCGCGACGGGCGCATCGCCTTCGCCCGCAACACGCTGAGCACCGGTGACCAGTTGTTCGTGGCCAATGCCGATGGCAGCGGCGTGACCGCCGCCAGCCGCAGCGCCGGCGAGATGGCCGGTGACGTGCGCTTCGGTGACTTCGAGCAGTTCAGCTTTACCGGCTGGAACGGCAACACCGTCCACGGCTACCTGGTGAAGCCGTGGAACTGGGAAGAGGGCAAGGACTATCCGGTGGCCTTCCTGATCCACGGCGGTCCGCAGGGCAGTTTCAGCAACAGCTGGAGCTATCGCTGGAACCCGCAGACCTATGCCGGGCAGGGCTACGCGGTGGTGATGATCGACTTCGTCGGTTCCACCGGCTACGGCCAGGCCTTCACCGATGGCATTTCCGGCCACTGGGGTGACCGTCCGCTGGAAGACCTGCAGAAGGGCTGGGCTGCCGCGCAGAAGCAGTACCCGTGGTTGGACGGCGACCGCGCCTGCGCGTTGGGCGCCAGCTACGGCGGTTACATGACCAACTGGATCGCCGGCAACTGGTTCAACGCCGATGGCAGCGCACCGTTCAAGTGCCTGGTCACCCACAACGGCGTGTTTGACACCCGTTCGATGGGGCTGGTGACCGAGGAGCTGTGGTTCACCGAATGGGAGTTCGGTGGCACGGTGTGGGACAAGCCGGAAGCCTACGAGCGCTTCAACCCGGCGCGCCACGTCGGCAAGTGGAAGACGCCGACCCTCATCGTCGGCGGCAATCTGGACTTCCGCGTGCCGATCGACCAGAGCATCTCCGCCTTCACCGCGCTGCAGCGCAAGGGCGTGGAGTCGCAGTTCCTGTATTTCCCCGACGAGAACCACTGGGTGCTGAAGCCGCACAATTCGGTGCAGTGGCATGACACCGTCAACGCCTGGTTGAAGCGCCACATCGGCCAGTAACCCGGGGCAGGGCACAAGCAAGGGCAGGGCAGGATGCCGGTGCCATCGGCATCCCGCTTGCGTCGCCCGGTCCCGTCAGCCGTCACACTTCGAATCGTCCTCCTGTCCCCGCTTCCCAGGTATTGCCCATGGCCGCACCCGCCGTTCCCGTTCCCGCCCCGATGATCAGCAATGACGCCGCGGTCTTCGGTCTGCTGGCCGTCATCCTCGGCCTGGTGTTCTGGACCTCCTCGCGCCCGACGGGCTTCTGGAAACGCTTCTACACCTACGTGCCGGCGCTGCTGCTGTGCTATCTGCTGCCGGCGATCTTCAACAGCCTGGGCGTGATTGATGGCAACGCCTCCAATTTGTATCCGGTCGCACGTGATTACCTGTTGCCGACCTCGCTGGTGCTGCTGTGCATCGCCATCGACATGGGTGCGATCCTGCGGCTGGGCCCGAAGGCGCTGATCATGTTCCTGACCGGCACCGCCGGGGTGATGCTGGGTGCGGTGGTGGCTTATGTCGGGATGGGCGTGATCCATCCGGAAACCATTGCCGGCGATACATGGCGCGGCATGACCACGGTGGCCGGCAGCTGGATCGGTGGCGGTGCCAACCAGGCGGCCATGCGCGAAGTGTTCGAAGTGGAAGCGACGCTGTTCGGCCAGTTCGTTGCCGTGGACGTGCTGGTGGCGAGCCTGTGGATGGCGGTGCTGCTGTTGCTGGCCGGGCGTGCGGAGGTGTTCGACCGCTGGACCGGTGCGGACACCCGTGCGATCGAGGACATGAAGCAGCGCATCGAAAGCTACCAGGCGCAGCATTCGCGCAACCCGTCGTTGTCGGACCTGATGGTGATCCTGGGCGTCGGTTTCGGTGCCACCGGCCTGGCGCACCTGCTCACCGACCCGCTGGTGGCCTGGTTGCGCAGCCTGCCCGAAGAGTGGCGGTTGGCCGACTACAGCCTGACGTCCGGCTTCTTCTGGATCGTGGTGTTCGCCACCACCTTCGGCCTGATCCTGTCGTTCACCCGTGCCCGCACGCTGGAAGGGGCCGGCGCCTCGAAGATCGGCTCGGTGTTGCTGTACGTGCTGGTCGCCACCATCGGCATGCAGATGGACATCGGCGCCTTGCTGGACAGGCCGTGGCTGTTCGTCATGGGCGTGCTGTGGATCGCGGTCCACGGTGGCCTGCTGCTGCTGGTCGCCAAGCTGATCCGGGCGCCGTTGTTCTTCCTCGCCGTCGGCTCGCAGGCCAACGTCGGCGGCGCCGCCAGCGCCCCGGTGGTGGCCAGTGCGTTCCACCCGTCGCTTGCTCCGGTCGGCGTGCTGCTGGCGGTGCTCGGCTACGCGCTGGGCACGTATTGTGCGTACATCACCGGGCTGATGCTGAGGGCGCTGGCGGGGGCGTGAGCCTCGTTTGGGCGGCGCGGCAATCCACCGCGCCGCGTTTTCGTCTCATGACAACAGCCCCAGGTCCTGCAGCAGGCCGTCGGGAAGTTGTCCGGGCAGTGCGGCATCGAAGGCGCGGTGGGCGTCGAACAGGTCCTGCAGGGCGCGATGGCGCGCCGGTGCCAGCCAGCCGGTGTGATGGTCGCTCCAGGCTGCGTGGAGGTGTTCGAACAGGCCATCCTGCCGTTGCTGCATGGCAGCGGCCAGCCAATCGCGTGCCTGCCAGTGGACCACGTGGCCGGCACCGGCCTGCGCCCGCACGTGGCGGCGCAGGGCAGGGTAGGCGCCGCGATACCACTCGCTGTGGCCGCCGGCGGCAAGGCGCAGGGTGAGCGGCATCGGGCAGTGATGGTCCTGCAAGGCCCGGTGCAACGCGGTTTCCATTGCCTGGGCATCGGCGCGGCTCTCGGTTTCCACCAGCAGGCTGTGGTCCAGGTCGAACGCCTCGAACCAGCGCGGATGGAAACTGGACCAGCGTTGCAGCGGGTCATGGGTCAGGCCGACCTTGGCCAGGTCTTCCGGGCCGGAGGCCACCAGCACGTAGAGGAAGGCGCGACCGTGGTAGCCGTTTGGCGCGCTCGGCGGCGGTGGGGCGGCTGAACCGCCGTCAGGGATCGGGTGAACGTTCATGGGCAAGATGTTGATCCGCCGAAGTCGCAGGTTCTGCGACGTCGACCGGCATGATGGGCGGGGTTGCATTGTGCCTTTTCAGGTGACCAAATGGACACCATGCGTGATGATCTCACCACCCGCCAACGGCAAATGCTGGCCTTCATCGAAGGCTTCATGGCCCGCCATGGCTACGCGCCGACCGACCGTGAAATCGCCGAGGCCTTCGGCTTGGCCAGCAAGACCGGGCCACGCAAGCATCTGGCGGCGCTGGAGGCGGCCGGCTACCTGGAGCTGGTGCCCGGTGTCGGGCGCGGGCTGCGCCTGACCGGTGGTGTTCGCGCTGCCGCGGGCCTGCGTCTGCCGATTCTCGGCCGGGTGGCCGCGGGCATGCCCATCGGCCCGGCCCACGAACACGACGAGGTGTTGGACGTGGACCCCGACCTGTTCCGCACGCGTCCGGATTACCTGCTGCGGGTCAAGGGCGATTCGATGCGCGATGACGGCATCCTCGACGGCGATCTGGTGGCGGTGCGCCAGGCGGTGACCGCCGAGAACGGGCAGACGGTGGTGGCGCGGATCGATGGCGAGATCACCATCAAGCGCCTCCACCTGACCCGCGCCGGCATCCGCCTGCTTCCGCGCAACCCGGATTACGCCCCCATCGATGTTCCGCGCGATGCCGACTTCGCCATCGAGGGGCTGTACTGCGGGCTGGTGAGGCGCGACTGATGGGCGCGGTGGTGGCGCTGACGGAGTTGATCGATGACCGGCGCGTCTGGCGCGGGCCGGCACCGCTGCGGCATGCGCCGGCACGCGCGCCCACCGGGCATCCGGCGCTGGACGCCGCCCTGCCCGGTGGCGGCTGGGTGGCCGATGCGCTGAACGAGATCCTGTTTCCCTTCGATGGCGTCGGCGAGCTCGGCCTGCTGTGGCCCACCCTGCGGCGGCTGTCGGCGGGCAGCGAGCCGATCGTGCTGGTGGCACCGCCCTACGAACTGCATGCCCCCGGCTGGCACCATGCCGGGATCGCGTTGGAGCGCCTGCAGCTGGTCCGTGCCGAACCCCGCGAGGCCCTGTGGGCGGCCGAGCAATGCCTGCGCTCCGGTGCCTGTTCGGCGGTGCTTTGCTGGCCACGCACCCGCGACGGTGCCCTGTTGCGTCGTTTGAACGTGGCCGCGGAAACCGGCAAGACCCTGGGCTTCGCCTTCCGTGATGCGCGCGAGGCACGCAACCCCTCGCCGGCGCCGTTGCGCCTGCGGGTGCATCCCGACCGCCAGGTGCAGGTGATGAAATGTCGGGGCGGCAGCGTGCCGGCGCGACTGCTGCCCATCGCCGCCGCGGAACGCCACCGGCCCCCGGCCCACTGACATGCGCTGGGCCTGCCTCCTGCTGCCATGCCTGTCACTGGACGGCGTGCTGCGCCAGTGTCCGGATCCGGACACCGCGCTGGTGCTGGCTTCCGGTCCGCGCCAGCGTCGCATCGTCCATGCGCTGACCCCGCAGGCGCGTGCCATGGGGGTGAAGCGGGGCATGCCCCTGTCCACGGCGCAGGCGGTGGTGCCGGGCCTGCACGTGTTCGAACATGACCCGCGCCGTGATGCCGCCCTGCACGAGCGCCTCGCCGCCTGGGCCTATGCGTTTTCCTCGCAGGTCAGTCACCAGTTTCCGCATGCGCTGCTGCTGGAAATCGCCGGCAGTCGGGCGCTGTTCGGACAGTGGCCGGCCCTGAGTCGGCGACTGGGACAGGAACTGGACGGGTTGGGCTTGCGCTGGCGCATGGCCGCCGCACCCAACCCGTACGCGGCCTGGGCGCTGGCAATGAACCACCGCCACATCGGCGTCGATGACTCCCGGCTGGAACAGGCCCTCGGCCAGTTGCCGGTGGCCCGCTGCGGCCTGCCGGCGGCCGTGGTGCAGACCCTGCAGCGCTCGGGCCTGAAACAGTTGCGGCAGGTGTGGGCGATTGCCCGCAGCTCGCTGGTGCGCCGCTTCCCCAAGGCCGCCATCGACCATCTGGATGCCTTGCGCGGCGTGCATGCGCCACCGCTGGCCTACTACCTGCCGCCGGAGCGCTTCCACGCCCGCATCGAATTCGAATACGACGTCGAATCCACCCAGGCATTGCTGTTTCCGCTGCGCCGCCTGACCGCCGATCTCGCCGCTTTCCTGCAGGCCCGTGATGGTGGTGCGCAGCGCTTCGCCCTGGTGTTCGAACACGAACCGCATCCGGACCGGCCACGTCCCGATACCCGCCTGGACATCGGCCTGCTTGCGCCGGAGCGCGAGGCCGGCATGTTGTTCGAACTGGCGCGCAGTCGGCTGGACAAACTGCGCCTGCCGGCTCCGGCGCGGGCGATGCGGCTGCTGGCCGAGCACCTGCCGCCATTCGTGCCCGAAGGCCGGGACCTGTTCGATGCCCGCCCGCAACAAACGCTGCCTTGGCCGCAGTTGCGCGAGCGCCTGCGCGCGCGGCTGGGCGATGACGCGGTGCAGCCGGTGCTGCTGCATGCCGACCATCGTCCGGAACGGGCCACGGTAGTGGTGTCGTCAGGCCGGCGTTCTGCTGAAGAGCAGCGCAGCACTACGCGATCATCTGCGCCGCCGCGCCCGGCGTGGTTGCTGCAGCGGCCCATTCCGCTGCGTGGCCATGGCATCACGGTGCTGGCCGGGCCGGAACGGATCGAAAGCGGCTGGTGGGATGGTGCCGACATGCGTCGCGATTACCTCATCGTGCGAACCCGGGACGGCCAGCACGCCTGGGCCTTCCGTCCCTGGGGCAGCGAGGCGTTGTGGCTGCAGGGCTGGTTTGCATGAGCGGGCCGGCGCAAGAGGGACCGGACCCGGGCCTGCGCTGTTCCACGCGCTCGCGTCCGCCGGCGCGGCCTGCCGGCAGCCTCGCGGCGATTCCGGCAAGCACGGCATCCCTGCCGGACTGGATGACTGGCGCAACGGTGGCCAATGCCACCGCCAATGAACCGCTGCCGCCGGCTGCCAATGACGTGCCGGCGACAAACGCACAGACTGCCGAAGCCGCCGCCGATGATGATCTGCCCGGTTACGCCGAGTTGCACTGCCTGTCCGCCTTCTCGTTCCAGCGCGGCGCGTCCACCGCCGATGAGCTGTTCGAGCGGGCGAAACGGCTGGGTTACGACGCGCTGGCGATCACCGACGAATGCTCGCTGGCCGGCATCGTGCGGGCGCTGGAGGCCTCGGAAAGGCATGATCTGCACCTGATCGTCGGCAGCGAGTTGCGCATCGAGGACGGCCCGACCGTGGTGCTGCTTTGCGCCGACCAGCCTGCCTACGAAGCGCTGTGCCTGCTGATCACCCGCGCCCGCCGCCGCGCGGACAAGGGCTGTTACCGCAGCCTGCGCGAGGACTTCGACGCCCTGCCGCCGGGCCTGCTGTGCCTGTGGCTGCCCGAGCCTGCCACGTCCGAAGCACGCGTCGAGGCCGAGGCAAGCTGGTTGCAACATCGCTTCGCGGATCGCCTGTGGATCGGCATCGGCCAGCATCGCGAAGCGGACGATGCCATGCGCCGCCGTCGGCTGGAACAACTGTCCCTCCGCCTCGGCCTGCCATTGGTCGCGCATGGTGACGTGCACATGCACGCCCGCGGCCGCCGTGCGCTGCAGGACACCCTGACCGCCATCCGCCACCACGTCGCGGTGGCCGAAGCCGGCTTCCGGCTGTTCCAGAACGGCGAGCGCCACCTGCGTCGGCGCGACGAACTGGCCAAGCTGTACACGCCGCAGGAACTGGCGCAGACCCGGGTGATCGCCGCACGTTGCCGCTTCCAGTTGCGCGAACTGCGCTACACCTATCCGAAGGAGGTGGTTCCCGAAGGGCACACGCCGACCAGCTGGCTGCGCAGGCTGGTGGAGGATGGGTTGAACTGGCGCTGGCCCGATGGCGTGTCGACCAAGGTACGCAGGCAGATCGAGCACGAACTGGCGCTGATCATCGAGCTGCAGTACGAAAGCTACTTCCTGACCGTCGCCGATATCGTCCGCTTTGCGCGCGGCCGCGGCATCCTGTGCCAGGGCCGCGGTTCGGCGGCCAATTCGGCGGTCTGTCACGCGATCGGGGTGACTGCGGTCAGTCCGGAAAAAAGCGACCTGCTGTTCGAGCGCTTCCTCAGCCGTGAACGCAACGAACCGCCGGACATCGACATCGATTTCGAGCACGAACGCCGCGAGGAAGTCATCCAGTACGTGTTCGAGCGCTACGGCCGCGAACGCGCCGCGCTGACCGCGGTGGCCATCCGCTACCGCGGCCGCAGCGCACTGCGCGACGTGGCCAAGGCCCTGGGCATGGCCCCGGACGAAATCGATGCGCTGGCACGCACCATGACCCACTGGGACCACTGCGCCGATCCGCAGCACGTGCGCGAGGCCGGCTTCGACCCGGACAGCCCGTTGCTGCGCCGGGTGCTGGTGCTGGCCGCCGAACTGGCCCGCCTGCCGCGGCATCTCTCGCAACATCCCGGCGGTTTCGTGATCTGCGATGCGCCGCTGCACACGCTGGTGCCGGTGGAAAACGCGGCCATGGACGGGCGCACCGTGATCCAGTGGGACAAGGATGACCTCGACACCCTCGGCCTGATGAAGGTGGACGTGCTGGGACTGGGCATGCTCACCGCGGTGCGCAAGACGCTGGCATTGCTGCGCGCGACCGGTCGCCGCGACTTCACCGACATGGCGCAGTTGCCGCAGGAGGACGCGGCCACCTACGACATGATCTGCCGCGCCGATACCCTCGGCGTGTTCCAGATCGAATCGCGCGCGCAGATGGCGATGCTGCCGCGCCTGCAGCCGCGCTGCTTCTACGACCTGGTGATCGAGGTCGCCATCGTCCGTCCCGGGCCGATCCAGGGCGACATGGTGCATCCCTACCTGCGCCGCCGCCGCGGCGAGGAGGACATCGATCATCCGCCGCAGCTGGCACACATCTTCAAGCGCACCCTGGGCGTGCCGCTGTTCCAGGAGCAGGTCATGCAACTGGCCATCGACGCGGCCGGCTTCACCGCGGGGCAGGCCGACCAGTTGCGGCGCTCGATGGCCGCATGGAAGCGCCGCGGCGGGCTGGAGCCGCACCGCGACGCGTTGATGGCCGGGATGCTGGCGCGTGGTTACGGCGCCGACTACGCCAATACCCTGTTCGAACGCATCAAGGGGTTCGGCGACTACGGCTTTCCCGAAAGCCATGCCGCCAGCTTCGCCCTCATCACCTATGCCAGCTGCTGGCTCAAGTGCCACGAACCGGCCGCCTTTGCCGCCAGCCTCGTCAACAGCCAGCCGCTGGGGTTCTACTCGTCCGACCAGATCCTGCAGGATGCCCGCCGCCACGGCATCGCCGTGCGGCCGCTGGACGTGCGCTTCAGCTATTGGGACTGCACGCTGGAGGAGGACGCCCGCAGCCGCGGCGGCGTCGCCCTGCGCATGGGCCTGCGGATGGTGTCCGGCCTGCGCGAGGACAGCGCCCGCGCATTGGTCGCCGCGCGCGAGGAACACGCTTTCATCGATGTCGAGGACCTGGTGCGGCGCAGCCGCCTCGACGGCGGCCAGCAGGCGAAGCTGGCCGATGCCGGCGCGCTCAAGGGCCTGGCCGGACACCGCCATCGCGCCCGCTGGGCGGTTTCCGGCGTGGAAGCGCGCCTGCCGCTGTTCGATGCCATCCCGGCCACCGCCGAATCGCGCCCGGCACTGCCGCTGCCCGATGCCTGGCAGGACATGGCCGCCGACTACGCCCACACCGGCACCACCCTTGGCCGGCATCCGCTGGCGATGCTGCGCGGCGTGCTGCGCAAGCGCCGCTGCCTGCGCTCTTCCGAACTGGCGGCACTGCCGCACGGCCGCCACGTCCGCTTCGCCGGCCTGGTCACCATGCGCCAACGGCCGGAAACCGCCAAGGGCACCACCTTCCTCACCCTCGAGGACGAAGACGGCATGGTCAACGCCGTGGTCTGGCAGGACCTTGCCCGGCGCCAGCGGCAGGTGCTGCACGGCGCCCAGTTCATGGCGCTGGAGGCGCGACTGGAACGCGTCGACGGCGTCCAGCACCTCATCGTCCAGCGGATGCAGGACTACGGCGGGTTGCTGGACGGGGTGCGGCGGGAGAGTCGGGATTTCAGGTGATGGGGCGTCCTCTTGCAGGCGTGCAGGCTCCGGCCCATCACCCCGGCAGGGTGCCTGTGGGGATGGCAGCTGCCGGCCGTCGCAGGATCTGAGACGCCACCACGCTGCCATGGCAGCTTGAAGGAGACCCCCATGTCCGTTCCCGCCACCTTGTTCGACCCGCCGATGCCCGTCCCGGCGGCCGTGACCGGCCAGCAGTTGGCGACGCGCCTGAGCCATCGCCATGCCGATCGCATCACCGGCCGCTTCACCATTCCGGCGCAGCCGGCACGCCATGCGGCGTTCCCGGAGGCGCTGCCCGACGCCCTGTGTCGTGCGCTGCACGCGCGTGGAATCACCCAGCTCTACAGTCATCAGCGCGCCGCCTGGGACGCGGTGGAGCGGGGCGAGGACGTGGTGGTGGTCACGCCGACCGCATCGGGCAAGTCACTGTGCTACACGCTGCCGGTGGTGGCGCGGGCCATGCGCGAGCGCGGCAAGGCGCTGTACCTGTTCCCGACCAAGGCGCTGGCGCAGGACCAGGTGGCCGAGCTGATCGAGTTGTCGAAGGCCGGGGACCTGGGCATCCGCGCGGCCACCTTCGATGGCGACACGCCCGGCGATCAGCGCCAGGCTATTCGCCTGAACGGTGACATCGTGGTGTCGAACCCGGACATGCTGCATCAGGGCATCCTGCCGCACCACACCAAATGGGCGCAGTTCTTCGAGCAGCTGCAGGTCGTGGTGATCGACGAGATCCACAGCTATCGCGGCGTATTCGGCTCGCATCTGGCCAACGTGATACGGCGGCTGAAGCGCATCTGCGCGTTCTACGGCAGCACCCCGCAGTTCATCCTGTGCTCGGCCACCATCGGCAACCCGCGCGAACATGCGCAGGCGCTGCTGGACGGGACCGTGACGGCGATCACCGAGTCCGGTGCGCCGTCGGGCGAAAAGCACGTGCTGCTGTGGAACCCGCCGGTGGTCAATCCGGATCTGGGCTTGCGCGCCTCGGCACGCTCGCAGTCCAATCGCATCGCGCGAATGGCGATCAAGGCGGGACTGAAGACGCTGGTGTTCGCGCAGTCGCGCACCATGGTGGAGGTGCTGACCAAATACCTGAAGGACGTGTTCGATTCGGACCCGCGCAATCCGGCGCGCATCCGCGCCTATCGCGGCGGCTACCTGCCCACGCAGCGCCGTGAGGCCGAGCGGGCGATGCGCGCCGGGCACATCGACGGCATCGTCTCCACCTCGGCACTGGAGCTTGGCGTGGACATCGGCGCCCTGGACGTGGTGCTGCTCAATGGTTACCCCGGTTCCATCGCCGCCTGCTGGCAGCGCTTCGGCCGCGCCGGGCGGCGACAGCAGGCGGCGCTGGGCGTGCTGGTGGCCAGTTCCGACCCGCTGGACCAGTACATCGTGCAGCACCCGGAGTTCTTCGGCGAGGCCCCGCCGGAACACGCGCGCATCGCGCCGGACCAGCCGGTGATCCTGCTCGACCACATCCGCTGCGCGGCCTTCGAGCTGCCCTTCGTGGAAGGCGACGGCTTCGGCCCGGTGGATCCGGCGGTCTATCTTCAGCTGCTGGCCGAGGATGGCGTGCTGCATGCCGAAGGCGGGCGCTGGGAATGGATCGCCGACAGTTATCCGGCCAACGCGGTGTCCCTGCGCTCGGTGGCCGACGGCAACTTCGTGGTGGTGGACCGCAGTGACGGCCGCCAGACCATCATCGCCGAGGTCGATTTCTCCTCCGCGCCGCTGATGCTGTACGAAGGCGCGATCCACATGGTGCAATCAACGCCCTACCAGGTGGAACGGCTGGATTGGGAAGGGCGCAAGGCCTTCGTCACCCGCACCCACGTCGACTACTACACCGATGCCATCGACTACACCCGGCTGAAAGTGCTGGAATCGTTCGCGCGGTGCGTGGCCGGTACCGGTTTTGCCGACCACGGTGAAGTGCACGTCGTGCGGCGCGTCGCCGGCTACAAGAAGATCCGCTATTACACCCACGAGAACATCGGTTACGGCCCGGTCAATCTGCCGGATCAGGAGATGCATACCTCGGCGGCGTGGTGGCAGCTGCCGCAGGCAGTGCTCGATGGCCTGTTCGCGTCGAGGCAGGATGCGCTGGATGGATTTCTCGGGGCAGCCTGCGCCTTGCACGTGGTCGCGCGCATCGCGGTGATGGCCGATGCCGCCGACCTGCAGAAGGCGGTCGGCAGTGGCGACGGTGCGTGGTCGGCCAGCGCCGATCGCTCGGGGCGCGGGCAGTTGCGTGCGACCGAAGGCGGCGAGCTGTCACCCGCGGCCCTGGACGTGTTCACGCCGACCATCTACCTGTACGACAACTACCCCGGCGGCGTGGGCCTGTCCGAGCCGCTGTGGAAACGCCAAGGTGAACTGCTGACGCGCGCCATCGAACTGGTGCGAGGCTGCGCCTGCCGCGCCGGCTGCCCGACCTGCGTGGGGCCGGTGCTGGACGAGCGCATCGCCCCGGAAAAGTTCCCGAAAGCCCACGCCCTGCGCGTGCTGTCCACGCTCGCCGCTGCATGAGCATGACGCTGGAACGGCTGCAGGCGCTCAAGCGTCAGGCCGGTGGACGAGCCACGCGTCGCCCTGTCGCGAATGAATTCGCTCCCACAACGCCCCTCCCCGCAGGAGCGAATTCAGTTCGCGACCCGCAAGCAGCCTGGGTCCCGGTGCCATCAGGACCTGCCGTCCCTCCAGCCATCGCGGCCATCGATGCCCTGCGCAGCAGCCTGCGCGTGCGCCGTTCCCCGGTGCGCACGCCACTCGCCGAAGCACCCAGTCGCGCCCTTCCGGGTGAGGAGATCGCCCCCGGACTGCGTCTGCTGCACTCGCGTCAACCGGTCGATGCATTGCCGGCGCTGCTGGATGGCAGCTTCGACCGTCGCAAATCCTTCGACCCGCGGCGGCTGCTGTTCTTCGATACCGAAACCACCGGCCTGGCCGGTGGCACCGGCACCCGCGCCTTCATGATCGGCGCGGCCCGATTCGACGGCGACGACCACCTGGACGTTCGCCAGTTGCTGATCACCACGCTCGCGGCCGAGCCGGCGATGCTGGCCGAATTCGCCAGCTGGCTGTCCCCGGACACCATGCTCGCCAGTTACAACGGCAAGTGCTATGACGCGCCGCTGCTGCGTACCCGCTGGCGCCTGCATCGGCAGCCCGATGCCACCGCGGGCTTGGGCCATATCGACCTGCTGTATCCCAGCCGCAGGCGCTGGCGGGGTGTCTTCGAGAACTGCCGGCTGGCCACCGTCGAGCGGCGCGCGCTGGGCATCGTCCGCGAGGACGACCTGCCGGGCAGCGAAGCCCCGGCGGCGTGGCTCGGCTACCTGCGTGGCGGCTGCGCCCGCAATCTGCGCCGCGTCGCGGAGCACAATCATCAGGACGTGGTGACGCTGGCGCGCCTGGTGCTGCATCTGGCGGCGTTCGATGCCCCCGCCGAGCAATCCGTGCTGTGTTGATCCCGTGGTTCACCAGATCAGTTCGACGGCTACCGCATTCAAGGACTCGCGGCGCTCGCCTGCCGTCTTGCGGGAGCGGCGGAGCCGAGGCTTGTCAGCCGAGGGGCCGCTCCGGTAAAGTAGCCGGCTCGCCAGATGTGGCCGGGTAGCTCAGTTGGTAGAGCAGGGGATTGAAAATCCCCGTGTCGGGGGTTCGATTCCCTCCCCGGCCACCACATCTTCGGCGCAGCACACGAAGCAGCGCAACGCGCTGCTTTTTTTGTGCCTGCGGCATCGGTCGGACGCGGCATAAGGCGCAGGTACAGCCGAGCGGGCGCATAGTCAGGGAAACTTCCTTGGCGAGGGTGTTGCGATGCGCAGGGTGATGGAATCGGGGTTGCTGCTGGCCTGTGTCATGGCGCTGGCGGCGTGTGCCAGCAGCCCGCGGCTGGCGGATTCGACCAAGCTGGCCCTGTATCAGGCCAATGCCGGCGAGCCGGTGGCCTCGTTCAGGCTGTTCGGTGCGTTGAGCAGTTGGACGCCACTGGGTGATGGGGCGCTGGCGGTGTGGACACGGCCGAACGAGGCGTGGTTGCTGGAGTTGTCCGGGCCGTGCATGGAGCTGGAATTCGCTCCAGCGATCCGGGTGACCGACAGCCTGGGCAGGGTCAGTGCGCGGTTCGACCGGGTGATTCCGCTGGAGATGGGTGGCGGTCCGCGGACGATGCAGGTGCCCTGCATCATCCAGACCATTCGGCCACTGGATGCTGCAGCCATCCGTGCCGGTGAGCGCGAGCTGCGGGATGCGCCGGCAAACGCGCCGGATCAGCCTTCGGGGACGTAACCGGCGGGCTTTTCCGCGCCGCCTTCGAACAGGAACTTCACCATTTCCTTTTCCAGCAGGGCGCGGTGTTCGGGGTTCAGCGGCGAGAGGCGGTTCTCGTTGATCAGCATGGTCTGGTGGGCCAGCCACGCCTGCCATGCCCGCTTGCCGATGCCTTCGAATACGCGCTTGCCGACCTCTCCGGGCCAGGGTGCGAAGTCCAGGCCTTCGGTGTCGCGTTGTTCGTATTGGCAGAAGACACTGCGGCTCATGTGATGGCCTCCAGGAGTTTGCGGATGGGTGCCGGGATGCCCAGCGCGGCAAGCTCGTCGCGACGGATCCAGCGCAGGTCGTCATTGTCGCCTACCCGCGTCGCGGCGCCCGCGAGCCGCGCGTGCAGCGGCTGCATGGTCAGCCGGTAGTGGCTGAAGCCGTGCTCGATGGGCGGCAGCTGCAGCGGATTTCCGGCGAAGCCCTGCTGCAGAAGCCACGCTTCCGCAGCCGGAGCGTCATCGAATTGCGGCAGTGACCACAACGAGGCCCAGACGCCGGTCGGAGGGCGTCGTTGCAGCAGGATCCGGCCGTCGTCAGCCTCCAGCATCACCACGCAGGCTTGCCGCTGAGGCAGTGCCTTGGCCGGTTTGCGCGATGGCAGCACGTCCACCGTGCCATCGGCCAGTGCGCGACAGTCCTCGCGCAGCGGACAGATGCCGCAAGCCGGGTTGTGGCGCGTGCACAGGGTGGCACCGAAATCCATCTGTGCCTGGGTGTAATCGGCCAGTCGGCTGTCGGGCAGCGCGGCCTCGGCGATCGCCCACAGTTGCCGTTCCACGGCCGGGGCACCGGGCCAGCCCTCGATGCCATGCAGGCGAGCGAGCACCCGCTTCACGTTGCCGTCTAGGATCGGCGCGGCATCGCCCCAGGCTTGCGAAAGAATCGCGCCGGCGGTGCTGCGGCCGATGCCGGGCAGTACCATCAACGCCGCAAGGTCGCGCGGCAACGCACCCTCGTGTTCCTCCACGCACCGCCGTGCGGCGGCATGCAGGTTGCGGGCGCGGCTGTAGTAGCCGAGCCCGGACCACAGCGCCAGCACCTGGTCCGCCGGGGCGCTCGCCAGTGCCGGCACGTCGGGCAGTGCGGCAACAAAGCGCTCGAAGTAGGGGATGACCACGCTGACCTGGGTCTGCTGCAGCATGATCTCCGACAGCCAGACCCGGTAGGGCGTGCGCGGATGCTGCCAGGGCAGGTCGTGGCGGCCATGGCGGT
>JAUNRQ010000032.1 GCA_030535605.1 Pseudoxanthomonas suwonensis | reverse complement strand
GAACCTGTGACCCCTACCATGTCAAGGTAGTGCTCTACCGCTGAGCTAACCGCCCACTGAGACGCGGAATCGTAGTCGTTTCGGGCGAATCTGACAAGGGGTGCAGCATGCGGGAACTCGACTTGCGGGCCGTCTGGCGATGACTGAGCGCCACACCGGCAAACGCCCCGGCAGCACCGGCAAGGCGCTCGCGAGCGTCACTGCGCCGGGCGCCGGTAATCCAGCGGCGGTGTCTGGCGACCGGTGAAACTGCGGTACGAGAAGCCTGCCGGTCGCGCGTCCCGGAACTCGTTCCATGCCTGCGTGACGATGCCGGGATCCGCGTAGATGCGACGCGCGACTTCCGCGAGCAGGTTCGCGGCGTGGATCGCGCCGCGCGTGCCGACGGCGTGGCCTGATGCGGAGGTGGCTTGCCAGGAATGCGCCGGCGTACCCGGGATCCATGTCGCCGTGGAGAAGCCCGCGGTGGGCACGACCCAGCTCACGTCGCCGACATCGGTCGACGCCGAGGAATGGCCGTCGTCGCGATACGGCCTGACCGTCGCCATGGTCGCCAGCACACCGGGACGTTCCAGCGTCGTGCGCAGTGCTTCTGCATATGCCTCGTCGGACGCGGCCAGGCCCGGCCCGCCCGCCTCGGCCATCACCGAATGGACGAGTCGACCCAAGGTGTGATTCGGCAACAGGCTGTACACGCCGCCAAGCGGCTCGAAACGCACCTGGGTGCCGGTACCCGTTGCCGCACCTTCGGCCGCTGCCTGCAACCGTGACGCCACGTCCTGCACCACCGCCGGATCCCGATGGCGGACGTAGTAATGGGCGGCGGCACGCGCCGGAACGACGTTGGGCGCGTTGCCGCCATCGCTGATCACGTAATGGATGCGGGTGCCGGCCGGCACGTGCTCGCGCATCAGGTTGGCCATGAAGTTCATCGCCTCCACGCCATCCAGCGCGGAGCGGCCCTGCTCCGGCGCGATCGAGGCATGCGCGGAGCGGCCCTCGAAGACGAAGCGGCCGTTGATGTTGGCCATGGAGGTCGATTGCGACGCATCGTTGCCGTCGGCCGGATGCCAGTGGAGAACGATGTCCACATCGTCGAACACCCCTGCCGAAACCATGTAGGCCTTGCCGGAGCCGCCCTCCTCGGCCGGTGTTCCGTACACGCGAACCTGTCCTGCGGAGCCGGTTGTCTCCAACCACGCGGCGATCGTGCGGGCGGCTCCGACGGCGGCGGCACCGAACAGATTGTGGCCGCACGCATGCCCGGGGCCGTCCGGCTCCTCCATGCGCGGACCGTGTTGCGGCATCGCGGCCTGGGACATGCCGGGCAAGGCATCCATCTCGGCGAGCAGCGCGATGACCGGACGGCCCGTGCCGCGACGGGCGACGAATGCGGTCGGCATCTCCGCCACCCCCGTCTGCACGTCGAAGCCTGCTTCCTGCAGCGCGTCCTGCAGCAAGCTGCTGGTGCGGTTTTCCAGATATCCCAGCTCGGGGTGTTCCCAGATGCGCCGGGACAGCTGCTCGACGCGCCGCAACTCGCCCGGCGACAGCAGCAGCGGCGATCCGGTGGTGCGCCCATCGGCAAGCGCCGGTCCGGCCAGGCATGCCAGCAACAGGCCGGCGGGAAGCATTGCCATCGTGCCGCCTTGCCGGTCCCTGAAACCACCTCCCGACCCATTCCCCGGCGCGGAAGACACCGAACTCATTGCCGCGGAGTCAGTTCTTGCATGAGGGATTCGGCGGCGAACGTGGCCAGTTCGTGCAGTGACGCCTGTTCGGTGGTGTCACCCACTTCGTAGGTGACACTGGGTGCGCCGTATTCGCGGAACACCCAGTTCTTGAAGACCGCGCTGCTGGCGGCGCTCGGGCGTTCCTCGATGCGGCCCGGGTAACGCGCATCCATCGCCGCCATCCAGCGGTTGAGAACGCCACCGGGTCGACGGGCCGGATCCTCGGTGACGGTGTAGAAGATGTCGTACCAGGTGGAATGGAAGTCGAGCGCGAAGGCCATCCTCCTGCTGGCCGGTGCCATCAACTGCGCAAGGAACTCGGCGACACCGCGGGTTTCCGGCTGGGCAAACGGACCCCAGTCGCGGTTGAGATCGGTGCCGGCGCTGTTGGTCCGCCAGTGGCCGGCGGCAACGCCGTCCGGGTTCATCAGCGGCACCACCACCACCAGATGCCGCTCGCGAAATGCCCTGGCGGCTGGCGAATCCGCGGTCAGGGCATCGACGAACGCGAACAGGGCGCGCATCCCCGTGGTCTCCGGCGGATGCTGCCGACCGAGCACGAGGACCACGTCGCGCGCGTCGGTGTTGCCCAGCAGCATGGCCTCGATCGGTCGCCCCCGGACTGACGTGGCCACGGGAACGCGCCGGGTCGGCACGCGATCGGCCACGGCACTTGTCCATGCCTGGATGTCGGCCTCCAACACCGGTGGCTGGGCGCTGACCCGCATCGCATCCTGCGACGCTCGCAACAGCAGCCGTGCCGCATCCGCCTCGCGATCCACGCGGTAGGCTCGCAGGTCCACGCGGTCCCAGGCCTGGGCATCGCGGCTGATCCATGGCGTGTAGCGCGGGCGATAGCCATCGAACACCATCGTCAGGTCCAGCACCTGGCGGGCGCGGGTGCGTACTTCGAAGCCGTACCACGGACTGGGATTGATCGGGCTGGTTTCCGGGGTGACATGAAGGCGGTAGGTGAACGCCCCCAGGCGCTCAACGCCATTGAGCCGCGCGCCCTCGAACGTTGCGTCGAACTCGACGCCGTCTTCGGGAAATTGCCAGCGTGCATCCTGTGCTGCCGCCATCAAGGGCAGGCAGGCGAGCAGCCCCAGGATGGCCGCTGCGCGCACCACAGGTGATGCCCCGCCAGAACACCGGAGAGTCCTGGCGGGGCGTCCTCCGAGCCTGCTGTCGGTCACGAACTGCATTGCGTCAGTCGAACCGCTTGGTCAGGGTCAGGTAGTAGCCGCGTCCGCGGATGTTGTGCACCGAGGCGTAGAACCCCAGCGGCGTGGTGGTGATCGGCGGATCACGGTCGGCGACGTTGCGTACGGTCAGGCGGATCCGCGAATCACTCAGCAGGTTGCCGGTGTCACCGAAGCGGCGTTCCACGAACACGTCGTGGGTGGTCCAGGAGGGGATCTGGAACCGGCCGGCTGCCGCGATCGTGGCTCCGCTGGATTCGAACGGCCCGACATAACGCGAATGGGTTCCCAGCAGCCAGTCACCTCCGCGCCACGAGGTGTTCAGCACGCCCCGCCATTCCGGCGAACCATTCACGCCGACGAGGTTGCCGGCAGCGGACAGCCGGAACGCACTGCTGATCAGCCCGGCCTGCTGGGCATCCCAGATGACCTGTTCATCCGGGGTGGGCTCCTGCATGCGTTCGAGCTGGCGCGACGCGTTGGCGGTGACGTTGAAGGTCCCGAAGTCACTGGTACGCAGCCGCCAGTTCAGGCTGAAGTCGATTCCGCGGGTCGTGCGCGGCAGGCGGTTGATGTACTGGTCCTGCACCAGTGAGGGGTTGCCGACCGGGGTCAGCCCGGTGCCGGCGAAATCGGCAATCTGCGCTTCGGTCGGGTCTTCGCGCAGGACGTTGGGATTGGAACTGCCCTGCATGCGCGCGAGGTAATCCAGGGCCAGCTGCACCTGCCCGCCGAGGATGCCGATGACGCCTTCCTGATAGATCTTCCAGTAGTCGACGGTGAAGGTGAACTCGCCCATGCGTTCGGGCAGGAAGGCGGGCTGGAACACGAGGCCGACGGCGGTCGACTCGGATTCTTCCGGCTGCAGGTCCCGGTTGCCGGAACGCTCTTCCTGCACGCTGAAGCTGCGTCCGCACCCGCCGAACGTGGCGATGCGGCCCGCGCGCAGATCGGCTTCGCACTGGTAGTAATCGGTGCGCGTATTGCTGACCAGGCTGCCTTCGGCATTGATCTGGATGATGTTCGGCGCGAGGAAGTTCCTGCCCCAGTTCGCCCGCAGCATCAGACCGTCGAACACGGTCCACGACAGCGCAAGCTTGGGCGTGGACACTCCGCCGAAGTCGGAATAGTCCTCGTAACGGCCGGCCAGCTGCATGTCGAGGCTGCGGACCAGCGGCACGCCCATGTCCCGGCTGACCAGCGGCACCGCGAACTCGGTGTAGAGCGAGCCGACGTTGCGCGATCCGGAGTTGTCGCCCGCCGGGCTGGCACCCAGCACGTCGCTGTGGATCGCGCCGGTGATCGGGGTGACATAGCTGATGGTCCCGTCGAATCGGGGATCACGGTCGTCGGTCAGGGTTTCGCGGCGCCACTCGGCACCGAACGCGACGCCCACGTCGCCGGCAGGCAGGCTGAACAGTGCGCTCTTGACGAAGCGGGTATCGATCTGGAACAGGCTGGCGGTACTGCGGCGCACCACCGGGACGGTGAAGCTCGCGATGCTGGCGGCGCTGCTGGGCGTGGCATCCGGCGCGCTCCAGTCGTTCAGGTCACCGCCGTTGAACGGGTTGTAGGCGTCGGCATCGGAACGTGCCAGCGCCGCGGTGAACAACGTGTTGCTGATCGATCCGTTCTGGGTATCCACGGTTTCCGCACGCGAGTACAGCACCGCGCTCTCCCAGTCCATGCCCCACAGCTCGCCACGCACGCCGGCAAGGAAACGGTACGACTCGTCATCGACTTCGTACGGGCGAGGCACGTCGATCGGGCGATAGCTGGTGATGCGCAGGTCCAGCCCTTCCTCCGGCGCGTCGATGCCGGACAGACGATTCGGATTGAGCGTGCCGTCGGGCCGGTACAGCGCCCCGAACGGGTTCCAGTAGTTGTCCTTGGACACGATGATGGGCGCAGCCGCCAAGGGGGCAGCTGCTTCACGCATGCCGTCGAACCGGGAGCGGTAATAGCTCAGCTCACCGAACGCGACGAAGTTGTCATCGATGTCCTGTTCGAGCGTGCCGAACAACGTGGTCCGGCCAATCCCTCCGAAGATGTCGCGCTGCGACATCGGATTGAAGCGCAACGGCCGGTCGGTGGTGGTGTTGAAGGCGCCGGAGTTGATGCACAGACCGTCGCCGATCCCGGTGACGCAGCGGTTCTCTTCCGGCTGGATGCTGAATGCACCGGACCCGTTGGTGATGCGGCTGCCGTTTCGCGACACCGCTTGCCCGTTCGTGGTGACGAAAGCACCCCAGGGACCAGCCGACAGGTTGTTGTCGAAATTGAGGTTGCCTTCCCAGGGCGTGCCTTCCAGCATCCAGCGCCGATCCGCGTGGGCGGTGATGGGATGCTCGGACGCCGGAACACGGTTGCGGTAGGTATGGCCGCCCAGCAGGGTGACGCGGGTCCGGCCATCGTTGAACCATTGCCCCGCCTTGATGCTGAAGGTCCCTTCGCGCAGGTCGATGTTCTCCGACCCGCCGTATTGCACCTGCGCCTGCAGTCCCTGGAAGGTGGTATCCATGACGACGTTGAGCACGCCAGCGACCGCGTCCGAACCGTAGATCGCCGAGGCGCCGCCCAGCAGGACCTCCGTGCGGCGCACGCCGTACAGCGGCACGGCGTTGACGTTGGCCGTCTGCCGCGGCACCAGGTTTTCTGTCTGGGTACCGGGATGGGCAACGGTCCGGCGGCCGTTGACCAGCAACAGGGTGTTGCCGGTGCCGAGGTTGCGCAGGTTGATGGAGCCGACGTCGCCACGGGCGGCGTTGAGGTTGGCCGCGGTATCGGTGTTGTCGAACATCATGTCGCCAACCTGCGGCAGGCTGCGCAACAGGTCTTCGCCCGATTGCGCGCCGGTCGCTTCCACCGCTTCCTCATCGAGGACGTTGACCGGCAGCATGCCGGCGTTGGCCGTGCCCGAGATGCGGCTGCCGACGACGACGATCTGGTCGAGTTGGCCCGCGGCATCCGTCTGCGGCGGCTCGGCGGGTGTTGCGGGGAGGTCCTGCGGCTGCTGCGCCGCCGCTGCGCCGGCGAGGCAGATCGCGCCCAGCGCGGTGGCGAGAACGGACTTTTTCGGAACGCGCATGCGGAACCCCCTGGGTTGTGGTCTGGCAGACGGCATGGTCGCCTTCCCCGACTCTACTGCTGCCGCCGCGCGATGGCCCTTGGCAAAACAGCGCCTGCCTATAACCGGCAGTTATGGGCGCTCACGGGCCGGTTGCGAGCGCCGTCGCACCGGGTCGTCGCGGGTCCGGTGCACCTTCCAGCAGCGCGCCGTTGCGCAGGATGGTCTGGGAACTGCCGATGGTTTCTGAATCGGCCAGCGTGTGGCCACGCGCCACAAGAAGCGCGCGGGTATCGGGGCTGATGCCCCGCTCCATCCGCAACTCGCCGCTGCGCAGGTCCTGATGGATGCGCGGGGCATTGGCGGACTCGGCCACGCCCAGGCCGAAGTCCACCACGTCCAGGATGGTTTGCACGACGGTACCGGGAATGGTGTTGCCACCCGGGCTTCCGGTCACGAACCACAACGCGCCATCACGAAAGACCATGGTCGGCGTCATGCTGGACACGGGACGACGACCCGGTGCGATCGCGTTGGACGTCAATGTCCGCTGTTGACGCTGACCGTCGCGCTGGGCCGCCAGGGAGAAATTGCCGATGAGGTTCCCGAACAGGAAGCCGGTGCCTTCGACCATCACCCCGGAGCCGAAATCCGAGCCGAGCGTGTAGGTCAGGCTGACCGCATTGCCGTCCCGGTCGACAACCGACAGGTGGGTGGTTTCGGGACTTTCATCCAGCGAAGGCGTGCCGGGACGGACCGCGTCCACCGGCGCGGCCCGGACTGGGTCGACCAGCCTCGCCCTCGCCTGCAGGTAGTCCGCTCGCAGCAGGGCAGCCAACGGAACGTGGTGGAATCCCGGGTCACCGGCATACCGTTCCCGGTCGCGCCAGGCCAGCTTCATCACCTCCGCCAGATGGTGCAGGGCATCGGCCGAACGCGGGCCCATCGCGGCCAAGTCGAAATGCTCGAGCATCCGCAGCATCTGCATCACCCCGACGCCGCCCGCGCTGGCCAGCGGCATCGCCACCACCTCCGCATCGCGGTAACGGGTGCGTAGCGGCTCGCGCTCCAGTGCGCGGTAGGCCTGCAGATCCTGCAACCTCAGCAAACCGCCATGGCGGCGCATGCCGGCATCGATCCGTTCGGCGATGGCACCGCGGTAGAACGCATCGGCCCCGTGCTCCTGGATCTGCGCCAATGACCAGGCGAGGTCCGGCTGCAGATGTCGGTCCCCTGCCTGCAGCGGTGTGCCATCGGCACGACTGAAGGCCTTGAGGGCAGCGCTCGACGTGCCAAGACGCTCACGCCCCCACGACAGCGCAAACGCCTCGTCGCGGGTCAGTTCGATGCCGTCGGCAGCAAGCCGTCTTGCCGGCTCGACAAGCTGCGCCCAAGGCAGTCGGCCAAAGCGCCGGTGCGCCAACTCCAGACCAGCCGGTGTCCCCGGCACGCCTGCAGCGAGCCAGCCCTGGGACTGCCCGGTGATGCGGCCGTCGCTGCCGATGAAGCGTTCCAACGTGGCCGCCTCCGGTGCCGTCGAACGGAAATCCACCGCGGACGTGCGTCCGGTCGCCGCGTCGTGCACCAGCATGAAGCCGTCGCCGCCGATGTTGCCCGCACGGGGAAGCGTGACGGCCATCGCGAATGCCATGGCCACCGCTGCGTCCACCGCGTGCCCGCCCTGCTCCAGCACTTCAACGCCCACGCGGCTGGCCGCTTCGTTCTGACTGACGACCATGCCGCCGGAACCGGTCACCGGCTTCTGGATCTCGCGGTAGTTCAGCAGCTGCTGGGTCTGCGAGAACGCCGTCGCCGGACCCAGCAGCAACAACGGGAGCAACAGCATCGACGCCAGGATCCGGCACGACCGCTTCACGTTCGGCTGCAGTCGCGACCCTTTGCGGGCACTGCCCGGCCCCGCCCGGCGTGTTGCAACCGTCCTGCTGTCCATCCAGCGCTCCCGTCATCGGCAATGAGGTTGCCGGCCGCGACATGACCGGCGGATCGAGCCTAGCCGCATGTGCCCGGGCGCGATAGCCTGCCTGGTTTCAGGCAGCCATAACCCTTCGCTATGGGCTGTCGTCGGCCCGCGCTTCGGCCAGGACCTTCGCGAACAGGTTGGTGAATTTCTGCGCGGTTTTCGACGGTGCGCGGTCTTCCAGATAGGCGTACTGGACCCGGAACTCCAGTGGCGGATCGAATGGACGGTAGTCGGTGTGCGCATCGAGCATCGCACGGCCAGTGAACTCGTCGACGATCGATACACCGGCGCCGCAGCGGGTGAGTGCCGCGGCCACGTAGAAGGTCTGGTTCGAGACCACCTCCCGCACCTGCAACGACTTGCGTTGCAGTTCCCTCTCCAACCGATCGGCGATCGGCCCACCGGAGGTCACGCCAATCACGGGTCGCCCCTCGAGATCCGCCAGCGACCAGCTTCCCGCCGGCACGGACGGGTCGTCGCGCCGGTACATCGCCACCAACTGCCCGTTGCCCAACGCGTGCCGTTCCAGGCGGGGATGGCCCGGGAATTCGTAGCCGATCGCGATGTCGCAGCGGCGCTCGTAAAGAAAGTCGAACACCTCGTCGTGATGCAGCGTGTGCACGGTGAACATCACATCCGGATGACGCTTGCGGAACCGGGCAATGGCCACCGGCAACACCTGCAACGCAAGTGACGGGACCACCGCGACCCGGATACGCCCGCCGACGTCGCGCATCCCCTCCACCGCCTTGCGCAGCGAGCGGACGCGTTTGTAGACCTCGGACACTTCCAGGAACAGCTGATCGGCGGCGTCGGTGGCAACGAGGCGACCACGGACCAGCTTGAACAGTTCGAAACCCAACTGCTGCTGGGTATGGTGCAACACCTTGCTGACCGACGGCTGCGACACATGCAGCGCGCGCGCCGCGGCGCTGATGGAGCCGGCGGTGTAGACCGCATGGAAGACTTCAATCTGTCGGAATCGCACCATCGAACTCCTGCAACAGCGCGGGATCGTGTCGCTGCCGCACCCGCATCGCGTTGATGGTAGCCGCTCCCGCAGGCACCCCATAGCTCACGGTTATGTCCGATGGGCATGTGGTGATTGGCACAAACCCGGGCGGGAACCGAAGATGCGATAACCCCACCGAATCCTGCAACCGTGAACGCAGCATCGCTCCTGATCGAACCCGTGAAGCCCGACAACGGCTGGCCGCCGCCGTACCTGTTGTACCTGGGCGACGCGCCGGACGAACTGTCGGCCAAGACCGCGCGCGGCGTGGCCCAGTTTCGCCCGGAGGCGTGCATCGGCCAGTTCCGGGGCCCGAATTGCCAAGTGGATCTCGGCCTGCCGGACATGACGCCCGCCGACGCCTGCGCCAAGGGCGCCCGCACCATGCTGGTGGGCGTGGCCAATGCCGGCGGACGCATGGACCCGGCCTCCGTCGCGCATGTGGTGCAAGCGCTCGAGGCCGGCCTGAACGTGGCCTCCGGCCTGCACGCCCTGCTCGCGGACCAGCCCGCCATCGCCGCTGCGGCGCAGGCACGCGGCCTCACCCTGTTCGATGCACGGGTTCCGCCGGCCACCGGCGTCGGTACCGGCCTGCGCCGTGCCGGCAAGCGCCTGCTCACGGTCGGCACCGACTGCTCCATCGGCAAGATGTACACCACCTTGGTGATCGCCGAGGAGATGCGCCGCCGGGGGATGCGCGCGGACTTCCGCGCCACCGGCCAGACCGGCATTTTCATCGCCGGCCAGGGCGTCCCGCTGGACGCCGTGGTCGCCGACTTCATCTCCGGTGCGATCGAATGGCTCTCGCCGGAGCGCCATGACGGCGGCTGGGACGTCATCGAAGGACAGGGCTCGCTGTTCCACGCATCGTTTGCAGGCGTGACCCTGGGACTGCTGCACGGCGCACAGCCGGACGCACTGGTGTTGTGCCACGAACCCGGACGCCCGCACATGCGCGGACTGAAGCACTACCCCTTGCCCAGCCTGATGACCGCGCTGGATGCCAGCCTGAGCGCCGCGCGGTTGACCAATCCGGCCGTGCGCGCCGTCGGCGTCGCACTCAATACCTCGAAGGTCGATGACGCCGAGGCCGAACGCCTGTGCCGTGAAACCGAGGACCGCCTGGGCCTGCCGACGCAGGACCCGCTGCGGCACGGGGTCGGGCGCATCGTCGACGAGGTGCGGGAGCGATTCCCATGAACACTCGGGCCGGACGAAAACCCCGCACCCTGCCGTCGGTCGCGCTGTCGCTGCTGACGACCGGGCTGCTGGCGGCATGCGCACCGATGCCGGCAGCCAAGAGCGATGTCGACGTGATCATCGCCGGCGGGCTCGCGTTCGACGGCAGCGATGCACCCGGCCGCAAGGTGGACGTGGCCATCCGTGGAGAGCGCATCGTCGCCGTCGGCCCGGACCTGGCTGCGCGCTTCCACGCCGACCGGATCATCGATGCCCGCGGAAAACTGGTCGCCCCCGGCTTCATCGACGCGCATACGCATCCGGACACGTACATCCAGTCCGGTGATCCCGACAAGCGTCGTGCCGATCCATGGCTGCATCAAGGCGTGAGCACCATCGTGATCGGCATCGATGGCAGCGGCACGCCGGACATCGCCGCCCAGGCACGCACGCTGGAGACAGGTGGAATCGGTACCAACGTGGCCGCTTACGTGGGCTTCGGGCCGGTTCGCGGCCGTGTCATCGGCCAGGATGATCGGGCACCGACCAACGAAGAACTGGACCGGATGCGCGCGCTGGTCGCCAAGGGCATGTGCGAAGGGGCCTTGGGGATTTCCACCGGGTTGTTCTATGCACCCCAGAGCTTTGCCAGCACCGACGAAGTGGTGGAACTGGCGCGTGAGGCCGCCGTTCGGGGCGGGCTGTACGACACCCACCAGCGCGACGAATCCAGCTATTCCATCGGCCTGCTGGGGTCGATCGACGAAACCCTGGAGATCGGGCGACGCGCATCGATTCCGGTCCACATCGGGCACATCAAGGCGCTGGGCCTCGACGTCCATGATCAGGCCGGGGCGGTCATCGAGCGCATTCGCCAAGCCCGGGCAGGCGGGCAGCGGGTGACGGCCGACCAGTACCCGTGGCTGGCCTCCGCCACCGGCCTGGGTGCCGCGCTGCTGCCGCGTTGGGCACAGGACGGAGGCCGGCAAGCCATGCTGCAGCGTTTCGACGAGCCCGCGACGCGCGCGCGGATTCGCGAGGCGATGGCGGAAAACCTGCGCCGACGCGGCGGCGCCGATGCCCTGCTGTTCATCGGCGCGGACCAGCCCTGGACCGGCCACACGCTGCAACAGATGGCCACGCAATGGCAGATCGACCCGCTGGATGCCGCGATTCGCGTGCTGCAAGCAGGCGGTGCCGGCGCGCAGAAAATCGCGTCCTTCAACATGGCCCAGGCTGACGTCGAACTGTTCATGCAGCAGCCTTGGGTACTGACCGCATCCGATGGCGGCGACGGCCATCCACGGCAACACGCGACGTTCCCGGAAAAATACGCGAAGTTCGTCGTCGGCAAACCGGTGATCCCGCTGCAGGCGTTCATCCATCGCTCCACCGGACTGACTGCCGACACCCTGGGCCTGGCGCAGCGCGGCTACCTGCGCGAGGGTCATTTCGCCGACATCGTGGTGCTTGACCCGGACCGCTACGCACCGCGCGCGGACTACCGCAACCCGTCACTGCTCTCGGAAGGTGTGGAGTACCTGTTCGTCAACGGCACGGCGGTGCTGGACGATGGCCAGGCACGGCAGGTCCTGCCCGGCCGCGCCCTGCTGCGCATCCCCCCCGCCGGCACCTGCGATTGAAAGGCGTGCGGTGGTGGCCGATCGGACGGCATCGGCGATCCGGGTTACCTTCGCCTGCGGCAACGCCGGTCGGACACTCATGACCGCCAACGGGACAATCATCTGATGCTGCAACTCGACGCCATCCAGACACTCGCCTTCGCCGGACTGGTCCTGCTGCTGGGCTATGGTCTGTGCCGCTACGTGCCGCTGCTGGCGCGCTACAACTTTCCGCCGCCGGTCGTGGGCGGACTGGTGGTGGCGGTGGCGGTGCTGGTGGCGTACCAGCAGGGTGCGACCTTGTTCGAAGCCGACACCACGCTGCAGACGCCGCTGATGGTGGCGTTCTTCACCACCATCGGCATGAACGCGGGACTGTCGCTGCTCAAGCTCAGCGGACGGCAGGTGGTGATATTCCTCGTCCTGGCCAGCGTCTTCGCCATCGCGCAGAACCTGCTGGGAATCCTCGTCGCGATGGGGTTCGGCCTGCATCCACTGTTTGGCGTGATCACCGGGTCGACCACGCTCACCGGCGGGCCGGCGACGGGCCTGGCGTTCGCGCCGTTGTTCGAGGCGGCAGGCGTGCATGGCGCCGAAGCGGTCGCGGTGGCCTCGGCAATGGCGGGGATCATGCTGGGCGGCCTCGTCGGTAGTCCGGCGATCACGGTGTTGATCCGCCGGCACAAGTTGCACGGCACCGGTGCCGGGCCGGACCTTGTGGTGGAAATGGCCGACCGGCAGTCGCCGCTGGATGATGCAAGCCGCGAATTCAAGGCGCTGCAGGCGATCATCGTGGTCCTGCTGGCGATGTGGATCGGTGGCTGGGTGAGCGCGGCGATCGCCTCGACCGGCCTCACCTTGCCGGTCTACATCGGCGCGATGCTGGTTGGCGCGGCGCTGCGCAACATCGACGACGCGACCGGCTGGCTGAAACTGCCGGTTGCCACCATCGAACTGATCGGCAATGTCTGCCTGGCGCTGTTCCTGGCGCTGGCATTGATGAACCTGAAGCTGTGGCAACTCGCCGGCCTGGCGCTGCCGCTGCTGGTCAACCTGTTGCTGCAGGTGGCGATGGTGGTGGCGTTCTGCGGCGTGGTGTTCCGCCTGATGGGGCGCGATTACGACGCGGCGGTGATGGGCGGTGGCTTCATCGGCTTCATGCTCGGCACCACCGCCAACGCCATGGCGGTGATGAAGGCACTGACCGAGCGCTATGGCGTGGCGCCACGTGCGTTCCTCGTGGCACCGCTGGTGGGCGCGTTCTTCATCGACTTCACCAACGCGCTGATCATCACCGCGTTCCTCAACATCTGGGCGTGATCCCGGCTCGTCTCAACCGGTGGGGCCACCCATCACCGGCAGGACGATGCCGTTGACGTAGGAACTCATCACCGGCGCGGCCAGGAACACGAACGCCGGGGACAGTTCCTCCGGCTGCGCCGGCCGCCCCATCGCGCTGTCCTTGCCGAATTCCGCGACGTCCTTCGCCGGCTTGTCCGCCGGATTCAGCGGGGTCCATACCGGGCCGGGCGCGACCGCGTTGACCCGGATTCCGCGTGGCAGCAGGTTGCTGGCCAGCGCCTTGGTGAAGGCATGGATCGCCCCCTTGGTCGCCGAGTAGTCCAGCAGCTTCGGACTGCCGAACAGGCCCGTGACCGAACCGCAGTTGATGATCGACCCGCCGCGCGCCATGTGCGGCAATGCCGCGCGCGCCATGTGGAAATAGCCGGCGATGTTGGTCTGCAGGGTTTCCTGGAGATGCTCGTCGCTGATGTCCTCCAGCCGCTCGGCATGTTGCTGGAACGCGGCATTGTTGACCAGCACGTCGATGCCACCGAAGGCGGCGACCACCTCGTCGACTGCGGCGTTGCAGAACGCGGGATCACGAACGTCACCGCAGATCAGCAACGCTTCGCCTCCTTCGCCTTCCACCGCCTCGCGGGTCCGGTCGGCATCCTCGTGTTCGTCCAGGTACAGGATGGCGACATTGGCACCTTCGCGGGCGTACAGCACCGCCACCGCCCGACCGATCCCCGAATCCCCGCCGGTGATCACCGCGGTCATGCCTTCCAGCTTGCCGCTTCCGGTGTAATCGGGCGCGAGAAAGCGCGGCGACAGCTGCAGGTCGCCTTCGTCACCGGGTTTGTCCAGATGCTGGGCCGGCACGCGTGCCGGCTGCTTGCGTGCGCCGGCCTGGACCACTTTCTTCTTCGCGGCGGACTTGGCTGCCGGCTTGGCTTCGATGCGGTCCTGGATGCGTTGCTGTCGGGCAACGGTTGCATCCGCCTTGCGCTTGCGCGCGCTGTCGCCGCGGGAAGTCGGGGCGCCAGCGTCCCGTGAGGTGGCAGCTGCGTTTTTCGCACCGGCCTTGGTCTTCGGCTTGCGCTTGGCTGCGGGCTTGGCGTCATCAGCGGGTTTGCGGGACTTGCGGGTGGCCATGGTCGGTTCCTTGCGTGGGGGGTGTGGGAGGGAGCTTGTGGAGAGGTCAGCTGGACGGCGTTTCGGGGAAGCAGCCTTGCCGGCGCATGGCCTGGCAGGTGGACGCGCCGGTCGTCTGCCGCAGCAGGCGCAGCGCGGCGTCGTGGCGGGCCGGGGTTTGCGCAGCGCTGCAGTCGGAGGGCACCCAAAGCCGGAACTGGCGCATGTGCGCGTCCAGTGCCGTCGCCAGCACGCAGGCATCGCTCGCCAATCCGGCCAGCACCAATGCGTTGACCTTCAACTGGGCAAGCAATGCCGGCAACGCGGACGCCATGAAGCCTGAATGCCGTGGTTTGAGGACGTGGTAATGCCGCGCCTCGGGGGCAAGGCGGCTCGCGAGCACCGCCGACGCGCCGCCATTGTCGTGGCAGCGCTCCACCAGATCGCGGAATTCACCCCGCCACTGCGTCCAGTTGTCGTTGACGTACACCACCGGCAGGTCGTTGGCGTCGAAGCGTTGGCGCAGGCTGATGATGGCGTCGACCCTGGCCGTTGCCTGACGACCGAGCGCGTCGCCACCCGGGAAATCGAAGTGGTTCATCAGGTCGATCAGCAGCAGGGCCGGTCGGATGGTGGTGCGTTCGGGCATGCGTGGAAGCGTTCCAGGTTCGCGACCGCCTCGCGGTGCGGCCGGCAGGCGTGGCAAACGGTGATCACGAGCCTGTCCGTGCCGGTGTGACCATGCAGTGACAGCAGCCCAACCCCACGCTCACGAAACTGAGCGATTCAGCCGGGAACCACGCTCCGCTCACGCGACGTTGCAAGGAAAAGCCCAAAGCTGGACGTCCGCCCGCGCTGCGACGACACCATGGCCACTTCCGCACCCGCGCCAAGCTGCTGCGACCTGCTGACCACCTCCCAGGTGGTCGAGCCACGACTGGCCGCATCCGGCAGCCTGCTGCTGAGTTTGCCACTTGGAACGTACGCCATGGCTGCCGCGCCCAGTCTGACGTGGGGCGGGACGGCGTTGTGGCGCAAGGCGGAGCTGCATGTCACGTTGCTGGCCACCGAGGCCGCCAACACCTGCCGCGATGCCGGGGTCGACGTGGTGGGTCTTGCGCGGCGCTTCCAGTGGCGCATCAGCCGACCGGGTGACGGCGCGTTGCTGGCAGAGGACGACGGTGAACAGCGGCGCTCGCTGGTGGAGTGGATCAAGTTGCCGGATTTCGACGTCTTCCGTGAAAGGGTCGCAACGGCCGCAGGCACGCGCCTGCCCGGGACTCTTCCACACATCACCCAGTACGCCAGCACGCCGCGTGGCATCGGCCTGCCGGACATGGCCACCATCACGCGGCTGCGCAAGGCCGACCTGCGCCTGCCCGGCATCGGCGAGCGGCCACCGCCGCGGCGTCCACTGGTCGAATTGCGAAAGGACTACCAGGACGGTTGCACCCTGCTGCCGCCGGACCTCGCCCTGCAACTCGGCGAACACGGTCAGGCGGTGGATGCGTGGCTGGACCACAACGATGCCCGGTCGGCCACCATCCTCAGCGCTGCCGATCCGTTCGGCCAGCAGGCCCATGCCGGTGGCAATCGCCTGCGCCACGCCCTGCTGCAATCGGTGCTCGAACGTGAGGGCATCCGCGCGCTGACGGTTCCGGGTCGCGAGGACGACGACACCCGGTTTGATGCCACATGGTGCCTGCTGGATGTCGAACCGGCGCGCCTGGATGCCCTGTTGCGGGCATGGGAGCAGTTCGCCGCGATCCGCGTCACGCACGGGCAACCGGTCGAACTGGTGGCGCATCCCGGGTTGCGTGACTGAACGAGCACGCAGCCGACATCGCGGACCACACATCACGCGCCCGTCGCACTGTTTGTACCAGCGTGCTGGAATGGCCCTGCATGACTATGCCCGCAAGCGCGATTTCCGCCGCACGCCGGAGCCCGCTGGTGGCGCGCAAGGCGACGGACGCCCGATGTTCGTCGTGCAACTGCATCATGCCAGCCGTCGGCACTACGACTTCCGCCTGCAGGTCGGCGATGCACTGATGAGTTGGGCGGTGCCCAAGGGCCCCAGCTACGATCCTGCCGTCAAACGCATGGCCGTGCAGGTCGAAGATCACCCGCTGGACTATGCCGCGTTCGAAGGTGAGATTCCCCGCGGCCAATACGGCGGCGGCCATGTCGCCCTGTTCGATCGCGGCACCTGGAGCAGTGAAGCGGACGTCGCCGCACAACTCGAGAAGGGCCATCTGCAGTTCACGCTGTTCGGCGAGCGGTTGAAGGGCCGCTGGCACCTGATCCGCACTGCGAAGCCCGCCCGCCAGCCGCAGTGGCTGCTGGTCAAGGCCGATGACGCCTACGCCGGCAAGCTGGAAGCGGACGACCTGCTGGACGGCGTCGCCCCGGCGCCGGCAGGTGACATCCGCCGTGCCGGCGCCGGCAAGCCGGACAAGGCCGGCCTGCGCAGCATCCAACGCGCGCATGGCGATGGTGGCGATTGGAAGGAGCGCGCGCTGGCGCTGGAAGGTTCCCGCCAAGCGACATTGACGATGGCACCACACGAGCTGCAACTGGCGCGACTGGTGGACGCTCCGCCACCAGGCGACGACTGGCTGCACGAGATCAAATGGGATGGCTACCGCCTGCTGGCGCTGCGCAAGGGCAGCGAAGTGCGTGTGTTTTCGCGCAACGGGCTGCCGTGGGAGCACAAGCTGCCGGAAGTGGTCGAGGCGCTGCTGCGGCTGGATGCCACGAACGTCGCACTGGATGGCGAGCTCATTGCCGGGCGCGGCACCCGCGAGGACTTCAACCTGTTGCAACGGATCCTGTCCGGACAGGCGCACGGCGCCACCGCGTTCGTGGCGTTCGACCTGCTGCATGTCGATGGCATCGACCTGACCGGTTGCGCACTGCAGGCGCGCAAGGCATTGCTGGCGGACATGTTGCGCAATCCACCACCCTATCTGTCCCTGAGCACGCACGTCGCCGGCAACGGTGCACTGGCATTCGACGAGGCAGTGGCGGCGGGATTCGAAGGCACCGTATCCAAGCGCGCCGACGCGCGTTACCACCCGGGGCGCTCCGACCAGTGGCGCAAAGCCAAGGCGCTGTCCAGCGAGGAATTCGCGGTGGTCGGCTACACCCCACCCAAGGGCAGCCGCCGCGGCATCGGCGCGCTGCTGCTGGCACGCGCGGATGGCGACGGCCAATGGCACTACGCCGGTCGCGTCGGCAGCGGCATGGACGAGGCGCTGCTGCAGTCCTTCGGACACCGCTTCCAGGGACAGGGCACGAAGACCCCGACCGTACAGGTCCCCGAGCACGATACCGACCTGCGCGCCGCGCGCTGGGTGCCACCGGAACTGGTGGTGGAAGCATTCGTGCGTGGCACCGGCAGCAGCGGCCTGCTGCGCCAGGCCTCGTTCAAGGCACTGCGCGAAGACAAGACCCCTGCCGACCTGCTGGCGGCGAACCGCGAGGAGGCACCCCCGGTGGAAAACAAAGGCAAGCGCGGGCGCGGCACCGGCAAGGCCGCACGCACGCTTCCGGACATCAGCAGCGGCGACAAGCTGCTCTACCGCAAGGCCGGCATCAGCAAGCAGCAGGTGGTCGACTACCACCTGGCGGTGATGGACTGGTTGTTGCCGGAAATCGCCGGACGCCCGCTGTCGGTCATCCGTTGCCCCGGCGGCATCGACGCGCAGTGCTTCTTCCAGAAGCACGCGACCGCGGGGATGGAGCTGGTCCGGCTGGTGCCGCTGGCGGAAAGCAGCGGCGGCAGCGACGACTACATCGTGGTCGACGATGCCGCCGCCGTGATCGAGCTGGTGCAGTTCAACACGCTGGAATTCCACCCGTGGGGCGCACGTGCCCGGTCCCCGGACCTGGCCGATTTCCTCGTCTTCGACCTCGACCCGGGCGACGCGGTGGCATGGACGGACGTGCGTGCCTCGGCACGACAGGTGCGCGACCTGCTGGCCAAGGCGGGGCTGCAATCCTTCGTGCGCACCTCCGGCGGCAAGGGGCTGCACGTGGTCGTGCCGCTGCGGCCGGCGGTGCCGTGGGAGCAGGCCAAGCCGTTCGCCCGTGCATTCGCCGAAAGCATGGTGGCGATGGACCCGTTGCGCCATGTCGCCAGCGCCAGCAAGCGGCTGCGGCGCGGCAAGGTGTTCGTGGACTGGCTGCGCAACGGCCGTGGCGCGACCAGCATCGCCTCGTTCTCGCTGCGCGCAAGGCCGGGTGCACCGGTGGCCATGCCGCTGCGCTGGAGCGAGTTGGGACGCATCAAGGCCGGCAACGCCTACGACATCGCCTCCGCGCCGCGGCGACTGGCGCGGCTCAAGGGCCATCCGTGGGGGGACTGGATGGCGCTGCGGCAGTCGCTGCCGAGCTTCGACTGAATCACCCCGATACGCGCGCTCGAACTCGCGCACGCTTCACGGCACGCGTGCAAGGGTGGCCTTCCTTCATCGTCGAGACGCGACATGGCCCGCCCGATCTGGACCGGCACCCTCTCCTTCGGCCTGCTCAACGTGCCGGTGTCGCTGATGGCCGGCGAACGCAGCACCGACCTGAAGTTCCGGATGCTGGACTCGCGCGACCGCAAGCCGATCCGCTTCGAACGGGTCAATGCCGAGACCGGCGAAGAAGTGCCATGGAAGGAGATCGTCAAGGCCTTCGAATACGACAAGGGCAGCTACGTCGTCGTCGAAGCCGAGGACATCAAGTCGGCGGCGCCGGAGTCGCACGAATCCATCGACGTCGAGGCCTTCGTCGACGCCGACGAGATCGACGTGCGCTATTACGAGAAACCCTACATCCTGGTGCCGGGCAAGAAAGCCGAGAAAGGCTACGTGCTGCTGCGCGAAACCCTGCGATCGACCGGCAAGGTCGGCGTGGCGCGCGTGGTCATCCGCACGCGCGAATATCTCAGCGCGGTCATGCCACTGGGCGATGGGCTGGTGCTGATGCTGATGCGTTACCCGCAGGAGCTGGTGGACCCGGCCGACTACGCACTGCCCGAAGGCAAGCCGTCCAGCTACCGGGTGACCGGGCGCGAGCTGGAAATGGCCGCACAGCTGATCGAGTCGATGGCGGCCAAATGGACTCCCGGCGACTACCGCGACGAGTTCCGCGAACGCCTGTCGGAAATCATCCGCAAGCGGATCAAGGCCAAGGGTGCGACCGCCAAGGTGACGGAAGAACCGGAGGTGCGCGAGGACGCGGCCACCAACGTGGTGGATTTCATGGCGCTGCTGGAGAAAAGCCTGAAGGGCAAAGGCGGCAGCAAGCCGGCTGCGAAGAAAGCCACGAAGAAGGCGAGCAAGGCACCACGCAAGGGCAGCCGCCGCAGCGCCTGAACCGAATGCGGAGCACGACTCACCGCGTTCGGGTGTGGCTCAGTGGTAGTGCGAGCCGGCCTCGACCTTGCCGCGGAACACCCGGTACGACCAGGCGGTGTAGCCCAGAACAAGCGGCAGCAACACGACGAGGCCGACCAGGACGAAGCCCTGCGACGACGGCGGTGAAGCCGCCTGCCACAAGGTCAGGTCCGGCGGCACCAGGTACGGCCACATGCCCAGCACCAGCCCGACGAAACCCAGCACGAACAAGGCCAGCGCATGGAGGAACGGCCGGCCATCGCTGCCGCTGGAGGTGCTCGACCACAACCGCCAGCCCACCACCGCCGCCAGCAACGGCACCGGCGCCAACCACAGGAAGTTGCCGCTGTCGAACCAGCGCGCCATCACTTGGCTGTTGATGAACGGCAGCCACAGGCTGACCATCGCCATGCCCGCCAGTACCGCCAGCACCAGTGGACGCGCCCAGCGCCGCGCCTGGTCATGCAGCGGACCTGCGGTCTTCAGCACCAGCCAACCGGCACCCAGCAGCGCATAGCCGCAAACCACCGCAACGCCCGTGGCCAACGGAAACGGGGCCAGCCACGCCCAGACGCCGCCCTGGTAGCGCCCGGCTTCCAGCGGCAGGCCCTGGACCAGCGTCCCCAGGATCACGCCTTGGGCGAACGCCGCCAGGATCGATCCGGCGATGAACGCGATGCCCCAAGCGCCTTTCGCGCGGGTCGCCTTGAAGCGGAACTCGAAGGCCACGCCGCGGAACACCAAGGCGATCAGCATCATCAGCACCGGCAGGTACAGTGCCGACAACACCAGCGCGTAGGCCTTCGGGAAGGCGGCCATCAGCCCTGCGCCGCCCAAGACCAGCCAAGTCTCGTTGCCGTCCCAGATCGGCGCGGCCGTGTCCATCATGTGGTCCAGCTGGCCCTCGTCGCGCGCCAGCGGCCCGAGAATGCCCAGCCCCAGGACGAAACCGTCCAGCAGCACGTACATCAGCACGCCATAGCCGATCACCCCGAACCACACCACCGGCAGCCATTCGCTCATGTCCGGCGCTCCGGCGAACGCGCGCCGCCGGTCGTCTCATCCGGATAGGCCAGCGGCCGCATCGGCGTCTTGCCATCCTCCCCCGGCTCCTTCGGCGGCTGCGGGACCGGGCCTTTCTCCAGCATCCGGCGCAGGTACCAGATGCCGGCACCGAAAATCACCGCATACGCGGCCGCATAGATCAGCAGCGAGGCCAGGACCTCGCCACCGGCCAGATTCGGACTCACCGCATCGGCCGTGCGCATCAGGCCGTGGACCACCCAGGGCTGGCGACCGATCTCAGCCACGTACCAGCCGGTCAGCAACGCGATGAAGCCGGACGGGCTCAACCAGCGCCAGCCCCACAGCACGCCATGCGAGGTGTACAGGCTGCCGCGCCGCCATTGCCAGAGGGACGCCAGCACCAGCGCGAGCATGGCGAAGCCGATCGCCAGCATCACCCGGAACGACCAGAACACCGGCCACACCGGCGGCCGGTCCTCCGCCGGCACGGCGGTCAACGGCGTGATGGTGCCATCCCAACTGTGGGTGAGGATCAGGCTGCCGGCACGCGGGATCTGCACCGCGCCGAGGGTGCGTTCACCCTGCGCGTCGGGCCAGCCGACCAGCGTGAACGGCATCCCCTGCCCGGCCGGCTCGTCGTGCCAATGCGCCTCGATCGCCGCCAGCTTCATGGGCTGCTGTTCGCGAAGCATCAGGCCGCTGAGGTCGCCGACGACGATCTGCGCCGGCACGCTGATGGCGGCGAACACCACGGCGTGCCGCAGCATCCGCCGCGCGGACTCCACGTGCACTCCCCGGTGCAGGTACCAGGCGCTGACCCCGCCGATCACGAAACAGGTGGTGATGAACGCCGCCAGCACCATGTGCGCGAGTCGGTACGGGAAGGACGGGTTGAACACCACCTGCCACCAGTCGGCCACCTCGAACTCACCCAGCGCATTGATGATGTGGCCCTGCGGGGTCTGCATCCAGCTGTTGGCGGAGATGATCCAGAAGGTCGAGATCAAGGTCCCCAACGCCACCATGCAGGTGGCGAGGAAATGCACCCGGTCCGATACGCGTCGCCAGCCGAACAGCATCACCCCGAGGAAACTGGCCTCCAGGAAGAAAGCGGTCAGCACCTCGTAGTTCAGCAAGGGTCCCAGCACGTTGCCGGCACGCTCCGACAGCAGCGCCCAGTTGGTGCCGAACTGGAAACTCATGACGATGCCCGAGACGACGCCCATGCCGAAGGACACCGCGAAAATCTTCATCCAGAAGAAGTACATGTCCCGCCACACGTCGTCGCGGGTCCGCAGCCAGCGCCACTCCACGAATGCCAGCCAATGCGCCAGCCCGATGGTGAAGGCCGGGAACAGGATGTGGAAGCTGATGACGAAGCCGAACTGGATCCGTGACAGCAGCAGCGCGTCCATTGCCTCCTCCGGAGCGTGCGCCGCGACCGCCGAATGCGGACGCAGGCGGGGGAATCGCCGGACCACGATACCGCAATGGACATTCGGCGGAATCGTGTTCGCTCAAGCGTGATCCCGTAAGCGTGATCCGGTCAGCATGCTCCCGTCAGCGCGCCGGTCGCGGCGTTGCCAGTGTCGTCGTGGCGGCGGTCATGACGAGGATGACGACGACTTCTTCTTGCCGCCACCGTCCTGCTTGTTGACCGTCGCCCATGCGATGCGCTCGGCTTCCTCCTTGTCGCGGCCGGCCTCGCGCTCGCTTTGCTCGATGTGCCTGGCCTGGCGCTTCTGCTTGTCGGTATAACTGGATTTGTCACCGCGTCCCATGACGCACCTCCGGGAGTAGATGGACTGGACTCGGACACGCAACCGCGCCCAAGTCGAGCCTGCGGTGCAGGGTGCAAGCAAGGCGTGAGGGATGGGTTGTCGGCGCGTTGCGGGGATGAACCGGTCAGCCGGATGAATGCTCAGCGCTCGCGCTCGAATCCCAGCAGGGATGCCAGCGGATGCCGCCGACGTTCGATGCGGGCCCGCAACACCCCGGCCCCCAGCATCGAAAACGTGATGCCATTGCCGCCGTAGGCCATGGCGAACAGCACGCGAGGCCCGAGTTCGTCGCTTGGCCCCATCCACGGCAGGCCGTCAGCGGTTTCCGCAAAGGTGCCGCCCCAGCAGAACACCGGTGCCACCGGCAACGCCGGAAACAGGTTGCCGACGCGCTTTTGCAGCTGCGCGCACTTGGCCGATACCCGCGCATCGCGTCTCGCCGGGATGTCGACGGCGTCGTCGGCACCGCCCACCATCAGCCGGCCGTCGCCGGTGGTGCGCATGTACAGGTAGGGGCGCGCGGTCTCCCACAGCATGGTCCCGGCCAACGCACCGAGCTGATCGAGCGGCAACGGATCGGTGACGAAGGCATAGCTGCTGCGATTGCGCGCCACCCGGCGGCGCAGGAATTGCTGCGACGCATAGCCGGCGGCGATCACCACCCGCCGCGCGCGGACGCGGGCACCCTGATCCGTGTGCAGGTCGATATGCCGAGCACCGACGACCATGCGCTCCACCGCGCTGCGGTCGTGCACCGGCACGCCGCGGCGCTCCAGCTGCATCAGCAGGCGCCAGGCCATGCGATACGGGTCGATCGCCGCGGCATCGGCGGAGACGATGGCCGCCGGCGCGCGGAAGCCGAAGCGCGCTTCGACCTCGTCGGCGTCGAGCCATTGCACGGGAAGGCCGTGGCGCAGGCGCATCTCGAACTCCTCGCGAAGCGGCCCGCGGTCACGGCGACGGCTGGCCCAGTACAGGCTGTCCATGCGCCGAAGGTCGACGTCGCCCAACGACGTTGCCCGCGCAGCGACCTGCTTCACCGCCTCCAGGCTGGCGCGGTACGCCGCCGCCGCGGCGTCTTCGCCGTGGCGCCTGGCCATGTCCACCAGGTGCACGTCGTTTTCGTACTGCAGCAATGCGGTACTCGCCGCCGTGCTGCCCCAGCCGATGTCGCGCGCATCCAGCACCACGACATCGTGGCCGTGGACGGCAAGTTCATCGGCGATGAGCGCACCGGTGATGCCACCGCCCAGCACCGCCACCTCGCATTGCAGGTCGCGGCTCAAGGGTGGAAACGCGTGCGGCAGCCCGTTGCTGACCGCCCAGTAGGGGTAGCCGCTTTTCAGGTCCATGCGGTACCCCGGCTCCCGCGTCCGCGTCGTGACGAGATTTCGTGCATGCCGGCATCTTGCTCGCGGCGGCGCAAGGCCGGGTGAACCAGCGCGACGCCGCCCCGAAACCCACCCGTCAGGAACGCAGCCCTGCGATCCGCTCGCGCCACTGGCGCGCATTGGCGAGGATGCCTGCTTCATCCACGTCCACCAGCACGCGGCCGTCGAGCTTGCGCGCACCGGCGATCCACACGTCGCTGACCTGATGGCGGCCGGTGGCGTAAACCAGTTGCGAGATCGCGTTGTGCAGCGGCTGGGTTTCCAGCGGCGACATGTCGATGCAGGCGAGGTCGGCCTGCTTGCCCGGCTCGATGCTGCCGATCGCCGCGTCCAGCCCCATCGCCCTGGCACCGCCCAGTGTCGCGGCACGCAGGGCGGCATGGGCGTCGAGGCCGACCGCATCCTCGGCGACCGCCTTGGACAACAGCGCCGCGGTGCGGGTCTCGCCAATCATGTCCAGGTCGTTGTTGCTGGCCGCGCCGTCGGTGCCGATGGCGAGGTTCACCCCGGCCCGCGCCAGCGCACAGGCAGGGCAGAATCCGGATGCCAGCTTCAGGTTGGATTCCGGACAATGCACCACCGAGACGCCGCGCTCGGCGCACAGGGCGATCTCTGCCTCGGTCAACTGGGTCATGTGCACGGCGATCAGGCGGTCGTTGACCAGTCCGAGCCGGTCCAGCCGGGCGATGGGCCGCTGGCCATGCTGCTGGATCGACTGCTGCACTTCCTGCGCGGTTTCGTGCAGGTGCAAGTGGACGGGAATGTCGAGCTGGTCGGCAAGCATCCGCACCCGCTCGAAATTGGCATCGTTGACCGTGTACGGCGCGTGCGGGGCGAAGGCGGTGCCGATCAGTCCGTCGCCACGCCACTGGTCGTGGACTTCCGCGCCCTTGTCGAAGTACTCGTCGTCGCTGGCCGCCCACGCGGTGGGGAAATCGATGACCGGCAGGCCGATGCACGCGCGGAAGCCGTGCTGGCGATACACGCTGGCCTGCACGTCGGGGAAGAAGTAGTTCTCGTTGCAGCAGGTCGTGCCGCCGCGGAGCATCTCGGCAATCGACAGGCGCACGCCATCGGCGACGAACTCCGGCCCCATCACCGCCCCCTCGATCGGCCAGATGTGCTGCTGCAGCCACACCTTCAACGGCAGATCGTCCGCCACGCCACGTAGCAGGCTCATGGGATTGTGGGTGTGGGCGTTGACCAGACCCGGCAGCAACACCGACGCAGGGCGCGAGATCGTTTCCTTCGGCGCATAGCGCGATGCCGCGTCGGCGCGCGGCAGCACATCGAGGATGCGTCCGTCGGCGATCACCACCGCATGGTCGGCCAGCACGGTGTCGGCCGGCACCACCGGGATGACGTGGCCGGCTTCGATCAGCAGGTCGCAGGGCTGGCGCGTGGCGGGTGCATTCATGGCCGCCATGATGCCGCATGACGATGGCAGCGGGGTGGCGACGGGCGCAGTGCCGGACGAAGAACAAACGGCCCCGGCATGCGTCGGGGCCGCCGGGTGGCAGGCGATCGCCGCCGGGTCACTTCACCCGGCCGACGTACTCGCCGCTGCGGGTGTCGACCTTGATGATTTCCTCGTTGCCGACGAACAGTGGCACGCGGACCACCGCACCGGTTTCCAGGGTGGCGGGCTTGCCACCGCCGCCGGAGGTGTCACCGCGCACGCCGGGGTCGGTTTCGGTGATCTGCAGTTCGACGAAGTTCGGCGGCTGCACCGCGATCGGCACGCCGTTCCACAGCGTCACCACGCACTCCTCCTCGCCCTTCAACCACTTCTCGGCACCGCCCATCGCATTGGCGTCGGCCTGCACCTGCTCGAAGCTTTCCGGGTTCATGAAGTGCCAGTACTCGCCGTCGGCGTACAGGTACTGCATGTCGGTGTCGAGCACGTCGGCCACGTCCAGCGAATCGGTCGCCTTCATGGTGATTTCCTGCACGCGCCCGGTCTTGATCTGGCGGAACTTCACCCGCGTGAAGGCCTGGCCCTTGCCGGGCTTGACGTATTCGGTCTCGGTGATGACGGCCGGTTCGTTGTTGACCAGGATCTTCTGGCCGTTTTTCACGTCGTTCATGCCAAGGCTGGCCATGGGGTCTCCTCTCGGGCCGCGCGCCGGCGGCTAAAATGTCGGGTTCAGGGCTTCGGCGATGCCGGATCGCCCGTCGATTCGGAACACGCCATGATAACTGCTGTCCCTGCCCGCCCGCAGCCCAGCGCGGACTGGAAGCGCCTGTGGCGCGACGCCGTCACCGACCCGGCGGAACTGCTGGCCCTGCTGCAACTGCCGGTTGCCGGGACTTCGCTGGCCTCCGATGGCCTGCGCCGCTTCCCGCTGCGGGTGCCGCGCGGCTTCGTCTCGCGCATGCGCGCCGGTGATCGCAACGACCCGCTGCTGCGCCAAGTGCTGCCGCTGGACGACGAGGACCGCAGCGTGCCCGGCTTTTCACTGGATGCCGTCGGCGACGGGGCCGCCCGTGCCGGCACCGGGCTGATCCGCAAGTACCAGGGCCGCGCACTGCTGGTGGCCACCGGCAGTTGCGCGATCAACTGCCGCTACTGCTTCCGCCGGCATTTTCCCTATGCCGAGGAAACCGCCGCGCGCGACGGCTGGGCCGGCGCCGTCGCCGCCATCGCCGCCGATCCGGCCATCCACGAGGTCATCCTGTCCGGTGGCGATCCGCTGTCGCTGGCCACCCACAAGCTGCAAGCGCTCACCGACACACTGCGGAGCATCCCCCACCTGCGCCGGCTGCGCATCCACAGCCGCTTGCCGGTGGTGCTGCCGGAGCGTGTCGATGGCGAACTGCTGGGGTGGCTGCACGACCTGCCCTGGCCAGTCACCTTCGTGATCCACGCCAACCATGCCAACGAGTTCGACGCCAGCGTCGACGGGGCGATCGCCGCCCTGCGAGCCGCCGGCTGCACGATGCTCAACCAGGCCGTGCTGCTGCGCGGCGTCAACGACTCGGTGGCGGCGCTGGCCGCGTTGAGCGAGCGCGGATTCGCCGCTGGCGTGCTGCCTTACTACCTGCACCAGCTGGATCGCGTCGCCGGGACCGCGCACTTCGAAGTGGACGACGCGCGCGCGCGGAAGCTGCATCGCGCGCTGGCCGAACGGCTGTCCGGCTACCTGGTGCCGCGGCTGGTCAGGGAAATTCCCGGTGATCCGGGCAAGCGTCCGTTATAAGGTGTCACTCCCCCCGTTGGTCGTCGCTGCCCCTTCAGGAGACCGTTCCGCATGCCCCCCAACAAGAGCCAGGCCTTGCGACTGATGATCGTCGACGACAGCGTCGAGGCCGCCGAAGCCATCGTCAGCACGCTGCGCAACGACGGTATCGCCGTGCGCCCCTTGCGCCCCGGGAACACCGAGGAGCTGGACCAGCTGCTGGACAGCCAGCCGATGGACCTGGTCCTCGCGGCACTGCCGGGCAAGGGCATTGCCACCGATCAGCTCATGCAGCGGGTGTCTGCGCGCGGCCGCGACCTGCCGGTGCTGGCGCTGGTCGATGCGATCGACGGCAACCTGCTGCAGCAGGTCCACGCGGCCGGCATGCGCGGCTGCGCGCTGCGCGATGCCCCGCAGCAGCTTCTCGGCGTGATCCGCAACGAGTGGAACGACCTGGAAACCCGCCGCGGACTGCGCCGGCTGGAAGCACAGGTCCGTGAGACGGAACGCCGCTGCGACGCGCTGATCGAATCCTCGCGCGACCCCATCGCCTACGTGCACGAGGGCATGCACATCCGCGCAAACGTGGCCTATCTGGAGATGTTCGGCTTCGAAACCGAAGAAGACATCGAAGGCATGTCGCTGCTGGACCTGGTCGCTCCGGATCATGTGGAGGAGTTCCGCCAGTTGCTCAAGCGCCTTGGCAAGGGCGAGGCACCGCCGCCGCAGTACGAACTGGAGGCACGCACCCTGGGTGGCGAGCGCTTCCCGGCGACCATGGAATTCATCCCCGCCATGTACGAGGGCGAGCCGTGCCAGCAGGTGGTGCTGCGCCGTCAGGAAGTGGACCCGGGACTCATGCGGGAGCTGGAAGAACTGCGCCAGCGCGACCCGACCACCGGGCTGCTCAACCGTACCGCCTTCCTGCACGCGCTGGAACAGGCCGTTGCCGGGGTGGCCAACGACGGCCAGTCCCATGGTTTGCTGCTGATCGAGCCGGACCACTACCAACGACTGCTGCAGAACATCGGTCTGGAATCGGCGGACGCGGCGTTGTCGGCACTTGCCGGCCGCCTGCGCTCCAGCGTCGGTGGAAACGCCGTGTTGGCGCGCTTCAGCGACCACACGCTGGCGGCGCTGCTGCCGGACAGCGACCACCTGCAGACGTCCGACACCGCAGAACGCATCCGCGAACAGATGGCGTCGCACGTGTTCGAGATCGGCAACCATTCGGCCAGCATCACCGCCAGCGTCGGCGGCGTTCAGATCGGCGAGAAGATCGCCAGCGTCAACCCGGTGCTGGCCAAGGCCGTGGAGCATGTGCAACGGGCCGTCGGCAGCGGCGGCAACCGCGTGGAGCTGTTCGACGCCGGCGCGGTGGACCGTGCCGAAGCCGAACGCATCGATGCCTGGGTCCGCCGGCTGCGCGAGGCGCTGGCCGGGGACCACTTCCGCCTGCACTACCAGCCGATCGTCAGTCTGCAGGGCAACCCGGTCCACCACTACGAGTGCCTGTTGCGGCTCGATGGCGGCGAACAGGGCCTGATCGCACCGGAGCAGTTCCTGGGGATCGCGGAGGAACACGACCTGCTGGCCGACATCGACCGCTGGGTGATCGAAGCGGCCGTGAAGGCCGCCGCCGAGCGCCTGCGCCAGCAACGACCGGTCACCCTGCTGGTCAAGCTGAGCCAGCCATCGCTGCTGCAGCCCGAAGCATCGGCGGCGCACCTTGAACAAAGCCTGGAGCGCCATGCACTGCCGGCGGAACACATCATCCTGGAAGCGTCCGAATCCAGGGTGTTCCCGAACCTGCGCGCGACGCAGGCGCTGATCACCACGATCGCCGGATTCGGAGGGCGCGTGTGCCTGGAGCAGTTCGGTGCCGGCCTGGATTCGTTCCAGTTGCTCAGCCATCTGGAGCAGTCACTGCCGGCGTTGCTGAAGATCGACCGCAGCTTCATCGAGGAACTGGCCGGCAACGCCGACAGTCAGGCGCGGGTGGCCGAGATCGTGCAGCGTGCCGGCGAACTGGGCATCGGCACCATTGCCGAGTTCGTTTCCGACGCTGCCAGCATGGCCACCCTGTTCTCGACGGGCGTGGATTTTGTCCAGGGGGCATTCCTGGCGATGCCGGGGCCAAGCATGGATTACGAGTTCGAGTGAACCGTCGGCGGCGG
>JAUNRQ010000031.1 GCA_030535605.1 Pseudoxanthomonas suwonensis | reverse complement strand
CATCCCGAACAAGCGCTTCGGCGGCGTGTGCCTGGGTGGCAAGATCGCGCCGATCTTCTACAACACCATGGAAGACGCCGGCGCACTGCCGCTGGAAATCGACGTGTCCGACATGAACATGGGCGATGTCGTCGAGCTGAAGATCGACCATGCCTCCGGCAAGGTCACCGCGTTCAAGGACGGCAAGCAGATCGCCGAGTCCGCGCTGAAGTCGGACGTGCTGCTGGACGAAGTGCGCGCCGGTGGCCGCATCCCGCTGATCATCGGCCGCGGCCTGACCGCCAAGGCGCGCGAAGCGCTGGGCCTGGAGGCGTCGACCCTGTTCCGCTTGCCGGTGGACCCGGCCGACACCGGCAAGGGCTACACCCTGGCGCAGAAGATGGTGGGCCGTGCCTGCGGCCTGCCTGAAGGCAAGGGTATCCGCCCGGGGACCTACTGCGAACCGCTGATGACCTCGGTCGGCTCGCAGGACACCACCGGCCCGATGACCCGTGACGAGCTCAAGGACCTGGCCTGCCTGGGCTTCTCCGCCGATCTGGTGATGCAGTCGTTCTGCCACACCGCGGCCTACCCGAAGCCGGTGGACGTCAAGACCCACCACACCCTGCCGGAATTCATCTCCACGCGCGGTGGCGTGAGCCTGCGCCCGGGTGACGGCATCATCCACAGCTGGCTCAACCGCATGCTGCTGCCCGACACCGTCGGTACCGGTGGCGATTCGCACACCCGTTTCCCGGTGGGCATCTCCTTCCCGGCCGGTTCCGGCCTGGTCGCCTTCGCAGCCGCCACCGGCGTGATGCCGCTGGACATGCCCGAGTCCGTGCTGGTGCGCTTCAAGGGCACCATGCAGCCGGGCGTGACCCTGCGTGATCTGGTTCATGCGATTCCGCTGCACGCGATCAAGCAGGGGCTGCTGACCGTGGAAAAGCAGGGCAAGAAGAACATCTTCTCCGGCCGCATCCTGGAAATCGAAGGTCTGCCGACGCTCAAGGTCGAACAGGCCTTCGAACTGGCCGACGCTTCCGCCGAGCGCTCGGCCGCCGGCTGCACCGTGAAGCTTGACAAGGAACCGGTCGTCGAATACCTGACCAGCAACGTGACCATGCTGAAGTGGATGATCGCCGAGGGGTATCAGGATGCCCGCAGCCTGCAGCGTCGCATCGAGAAGATGGAGGCATGGTTGGCCGATCCGCAGTTGCTGGAAGCCGACGCCGATGCCGACTACGCCGCGGTCATCGAGATCGACCTCGACCAGATCGTCGAGCCGATCGTCTGCTGCCCGAACGATCCGGACGATGCCAAGACCCTGTCGGACGTGGCCGGTGCCGCGATCGACGAAGTGTTCATCGGTTCGTGCATGACCAACATCGGGCACTTCCGTGCGGCCGCCAAGCTGCTGGAGGGCAAGCGCGACATCCCGACCCGCCTGTGGGTGGCACCGCCGACCCGCATGGACGCCTCGGAACTGACCAAGGAAGGCCACTACGGGACTTTCGGCGCCGCCGGTGCGCGCATGGAAATGCCGGGATGCTCGCTGTGCATGGGCAACCAGGCCCAGGTGCGTGAAGGTGCGACCGTGATGTCCACCAGCACCCGCAATTTCCCGAATCGCCTGGGCCGCAACTCCAACGTGTATCTGGGTTCGGCAGAGCTGGCGGCCATCTGCTCGCGTCTGGGACGCATCCCGACCCGTGAGGAGTATCTGGCGGAAGTCGGCGTGATCAACGAGCAGGACGAGGAGATCTACCGCTACATGAACTTCGACCAGATCGAGGAGTACCGCGACGTGGCGGCAGGCGTGAAAGCCGCCTGATCGGTGATGCCAAGCCGCGGCAGACGCCGCGGCATGCCCGCGCGGAAGGACGCGCGATGCATGGCCCTGCTGCGGCGGGGCCGTGTTGTCTGGACGATGTTGACGAGGCCGGGATGCGAACGAGTGGCTGCGCGTCCTTGTTGCGTGGCCGAACGGCATGGCGGGCCAGCTTGGCGCGGAAGCCTGGCGGTGCGGCGCCGCGGCAACCGGTATGCGGTTACCAGCGTGTCCGTGCGCCCAGTGCCGCCATCGCGGGATCACGACTGAGCAGGGTCAGGCCTTCCCGTTCCGCCTGCGCGGCGAGCATGCGGTCGAATGGGTCGCGGTGGGCGTGTTCGTGGCCGCCGGCCTTGAGCGCGTGGCGCCAGTCCATCGGCAAATGGGTGAAGCCGTCCGCCTGGATCAGTTCATGGAAGCGGGGCAGTGCCTGGCCGACACTGCCCAGCTTGCCGATGCGGTGCTTGATCGCCATTTCCCATGCGCTGGCGGCACTGACGAAGATCTCGTTGCTCTCGTCGGCAATGACATCGCGTACACGTTCGGGCAGGTTGGGATCGTCCAGCCACCACCACAGCAGAGCGTGGGTGTCCAGCAGCAACCTCACGCAGGGGCGTCCCAGCCGGCGAACTCGTCATCGGGCAGTGGGGCGTGAAAGGCCTCGTCCAGTGACAGCCCGGCCAGGCGCCCCGGCTGGCGCTTGGGTGCTTCGGCCTGCAGCGGCACCATGCGGGCATAGGGCTTGCCGGCTTTGGACAGGATGATCTCCTGCCCGGCATGCACCTGTTCCAGCAGGCGCGACAGATGGGTCTTGGCTTCGTGGACATTGACCGTCACGACATACCTCCCGCTCGCATCACGAATCTTCTTTTCCATGAAGCGCATGGTTGACTAAGTCACATGGTCAAGTCAAGCCGTGGCTCCGTGCCAGTTGCTCCGCGATCTGCCGCAATTCGCCGCGACGCAGCAGGAAGTCCCACAGGCTGCCGCCCATCTGCCGCCACAGCACTGCCGAGCGCACTGCGGCCATCAGCACTGCGCGGATTTCCGCGACCACGTCGGCCTGGCCGAGATAATGCGGATTGCCCTGGACCATGACCCGGGGTGTCAGGTGGCTGAGGGTTTCGGTGTACAGCCGACCGACGGCTGCCAGCACGTCCGGGTGCGTGCGGCCGTGTTCCCCCGCCTGCGATTGCAGCGCGGTGATGCCGTCGTGGACCTTCTGCAACATGCTGCCATTGCGGCTGAAGTTGCGTTCCAGTTGCATCACTGCCATCGCCAGTTTGGGCAGCAGGGGGTCCTTGGGCCCGGTCTGCGTTGCGCCGAGTTGCTCGGCCAGCAGACGAAGGCCGGGACGCACCGCCGGCAGTCCGTCGTAAACCGCTTCCACCGAATCGGCGTCGACCCGGAACACACTGCCCATCGCGGTGTCGAGAATGGCGTTGTCGGCTTGGCCGGTATCGGCAATGCGGCGCACTTGTGCGAGGGCCTGGACCAGGCCGGCGAGGGCGATGACACGTTGTTCCATGCTGGCGCTCATGCAGCCAGGTCTCCTTGGTTCCAATCAGGTTCGAGGGGGGCGTCGGTGGCGGCGATGACGGCGCCACCCAGGCACACGTCACCGTCATACAGGACCACCGATTGCCCTGGCGTGACTGCGCGCTGGTCGCTGTCGAATCGCACCAGCAGGGTGCCGTCGTCGTGCAGGTGCACCTGGCAGGGCTGGTCCTGCTGGCGGTAGCGGGTCTGTGCCGTGCAGCGGAAGCGCGACGCGGGCGGGCTGCCGGCGACCCAGTGCGCGGTTTCCGAACGCAGGGCCCGCGACATCAGCAACGGGCTGTCGCTGCCCTGGTCGACCGTGAGCACGTTGGTCGCCACGTCCTTGGCGACCACGTACCACGGCGCCTGTTCACGGCCACGGACCCCGCCCAGCTGCAGGCCGCCACGCTGGCCGAGGGTGTAATAGAAGACACCGTCATGCGTGCCGAGGACCTGCCCCTGCGGGTCGCGGATCTCGCCGGGCCGCGCCGGCAGCCAGGTGGCCAGGAAGCTGCGGAAGTCGCGTTCACCGATGAAGCAGATGCCGGTGGAGTCCTTCTTCTCCGCCGTTGGCAAGGCGCACTCGCGCGCAATTTCGCGCACGCGCGCCTTTGGCAGGTTGCCCAACGGGAAGCGGGTGGCGGCAAGTTGCGTTTGGCCAAGCTGGTGCAGGAAATAGCTCTGGTCCTTGCCGCGGTCGACGCCGCGCAGCAGCCGCCAATGGCCGCCGTTCTGGTCGATCCGCGCGTAGTGGCCGGTCGCGATTGCCTCGGCGCCCAACTCCCGGGCGGCATCGAGGAAGTGCTTGAACTTCACTTCACGGTTGCACAGCACGTCCGGGTTGGGTGTTCGCCCCGCGGCATATTCGTCGAGGAAGTGACGGAACACGCCATCCCAGTAGGCGGCGGAGAAGTCGCGGAAGTGGATGGGCAGCCCCAACCTGCCACTGACCGCGACCGCGTCGCGTCGGTCCTCTTCGGCACGGCAGTGGCCACTGCCGTCATCATCCCAGTTGTGCATGAACAGCCCGGCCACCGGACCTTCGCCACCGGCATGCCAGGCGTCCCGCAGCAGCAGGGCCGCGACCGACGAATCCACGCCGCCGGATATGCCCACGATGATGCCCGGCGTGCTCATCGCAATTGCGTGGCCAAGTCCAGCGGGTGGCGGCAACCGGCCAGCCAGTCGGCCGCCGTCCGCCATACCAGCGGGCTGCGATGCCGCTCTGCTTCGGCTTGCAGTTCGGATGGTGTCAACCACAGGGCCCGGACGATGCCGGTGTCCAGCGGCCGCCCTGGGTCATGGCGCAGCGGTTCGCCACAGAAGGCGAAGCGCAGGTAATGGCGGCCGCGGTCGGACTTCCATTGATAGGCACCGACGAATCCCGTCAGACGCACGGTCCAGCCAGTTTCCTCGAGCGTCTCACGCAAGGCCGCATCGCGGAGGGATTCGTCCGGTTCCAGATGACCGGCGGGCTGGTTCAGCACCAGTCGGCCGCCAGCGTGCTCTTCGATCATCAGCAGTCGCCCTTCACGGGCAACGATGGTGGCAACGGTGACGTCGGGCTGCCAGAAACGGCCTTCGCGGTAGCTCATCCGGCAATTATAGGGGCCTTATAATCGCGTCCATGGCCAACGAACCGCACCACGACGACGATCACGGACACGGTGTGGCGGTGGAAACCGCCAAGCCCAAGCTGGCGCCTCCGCCGCTGTACTCGGTCCTGCTGCTCAACGACGACTACACGCCGATGGATTTCGTGGTCGAGGTGCTGACCCGCTTTTTCGGCATGAATCTGGAGAGCGCCACCCAGGTGATGCTGCACGTGCATACCCGTGGTCGAGGGGTGTGCGGCGTTTACACCCGCGAGATCGCCGAGGCCAAAGTGGCACAGGTCAACGACTTTTCACGCCAGCACCAGCATCCGTTGCTGTGCACGATGGAGCAGGCCTGACGGCCGATCCGGCGGTCGGGACGTGGTCGTCGGGCGCTGACCGAAGCCGAGGCAACCGGCGGCTGAACATTCCGGGCAGGGTATTTGCAAAGCCACGGAAACGGCCCCATCTTGGGTGCCAGTAGACGTTGGAGGCATCGCCCCATGTTCAGCAAAGATCTCGAAGCGACCATCGGCCAGTGCTACAAGCGCGCCCGCGAGTCGCGCGACGAGTACATGACCGTCGAGCACCTGTTGCTGGCGCTGCTCGACAACCCGTCCGCGCAGGAAGTGCTGGCGGCCGTAGGCGCCGACCAGCCGCGGCTGCGCGAGGAACTCGAGCAGGCCATCGCCAGTGCGGTGAGCCGCCTGCCGGAGGGTGACGAGCGAGAAACCCAGCCGACCCTCGGCTTCCAGCGCGTGTTGCAGCGTGCCGTGTACCACGTGCAATCCTCGGGCAACAAGGAGGTCACCGGCGCCAACGTGCTGGTGGCGATCTTCGGCGAGAAGGACTCGCATGCGGTTTATTTCCTTGCCCAGCAGGACATCCATCGGCTCGACGTGGTCAATTTCATCTCGCACGGCGTCGGACGCCACGACGGCGAACTGCAGTCCAGCGGTGAAGGCGAGGGTGGCGCACAGGCGGATTCCGAGGCCAAGTCCGATCCGTTGCGCGAATTCGCGACCGACCTGAACCAGGCGGCGAAGGAAGGCAAGATCGACCCGCTGGTCGGGCGTGCCGAAGAAATCGAGCGCACCATCCAGGTGTTGTGCCGCCGCCGCAAGAACAACCCGCTGTACGTGGGCGATGCCGGCGTCGGCAAGACCGCGCTGGCCGAAGGGTTGGCCAAGCGCATCGTGGACGGTGAAGTGCCGCCGGTGCTCGAGGACGCGGTCATCTTCTCGCTGGACCTTGGCGCGCTGGTGGCCGGCACCAAGTACCGCGGCGATTTCGAAAAACGCCTGAAGGCGGTGCTCGGTGCGGTGAAGAAGCATCCGGGCGCGATCCTGTTCATCGACGAGATCCACACCATCATCGGCGCAGGTTCGGCGTCGGGCGGCACCATGGACGCGTCCAACCTGATCAAGCCGGCGCTGGCCTCCGGCGACCTGCGCTGCATCGGTTCGACCACCTTCCAGGAATACCGCGGCATCTTCGAGAAGGATCGTGCCCTTGCCCGTCGCTTCCAGAAGATCGATGTGGTCGAGCCGACCGTGGGCGAGGCGGTGGAGATCCTCAAGGGCCTGAAGCCCAAGTACGAGGCCCACCACGACGTGACCTATGGCGAGGATGCGCTGCAGGCGGCGGTGGACCTGTCGGTCAAGCACATCGCCGATCGGCTGCTGCCGGACAAGGCCATCGACGTGATCGACGAGGCGGGCGCGCGCCAACGCCTGCTGGGCCCGGAACAGCGCAAGAGCCATATCGACGTGGACGAGATCCAGACCATCGTCGCCAAGATGGCGCGCATTCCCGCCAAGCAGGTGTCCAGTTCCGACAAGGAAGTGCTGGAGCACTTGGAGCGCAACCTGAAGATGGTGATCTTCGGCCAGGATCCGGCCATCGAGACCCTGGCCAGCGCGATCAAGCTGGCGCGTTCGGGGCTCGGCAACCCGGACAAGCCCATCGGCAACTTCCTGTTCGCCGGCCCCACCGGCGTGGGCAAGACCGAAGTCACCAAGCAGTTGGCGCTGCAACTGGGCATCGAGCTGGTACGTTTCGACATGAGCGAATACATGGAGCCGCATTCCGTGAGCCGCCTGATCGGTGCGCCGCCGGGTTACGTCGGCTTCGACCAAGGCGGCCTGCTGACCGAAAAGATCGTCAAGACCCCGCACTGCGTGCTGCTGCTGGACGAAGTGGAAAAGGCGCACCCGGACATCTTCAACATCCTGTTGCAGGTGATGGATCGCGGCGTGCTGACCGACACCAACGGGCGCGAGGCCAACTTCCGCAACGTGGTGCTGGTGATGACCACCAACGCCGGTGCCGCCCAGGCGGCGCGGCGGACGATCGGTTTCACCAAGCAGGACCACAGCACCGACGCGATGGAAGTGATCCGCAAGAGCTTCACTCCCGAGTTCCGCAACCGCCTGGATGCGGTGGTGCAGTTCCAGCCGCTGGGCTTCGAGCACATCCTGCGGGTGGTGGACAAGTTCCTGATCGAGCTGGAGACCCAGTTACACGACAAGAACGTGGCCCTCACCGCCACCCCGGCCGCGCGCGACTGGCTGGCCAGCCACGGTTTCGACCCGCTGATGGGTGCGCGGCCGATGGCGCGGGTCATCCAGGACCAGATCAAGCGTCCGCTGGCCGACGAACTGCTGTTCGGCAAGCTGGTGGGTGGCGGTCGGGTGACGGTCGACGTCAGGGACGAGGAGCTGGTACTGGACGTGCAGGCCGAGCCGGAGAAGCGCCTCCCGGCCGTCGTCGAATGACGTGTAGAGCGGAGCTTGTTCCGCTTCGCCGGATGGCCGGAAGAAATCGATAGCCGATAAACGTAGAGCGGAGCTTGCTCCGCTTGGCTGCATCGCAGAAAGAACCCGGAACAGCGGACCAAGGTCCGCTCTACGGTGGTGGCAATGAAAAAGGCGGCCGGTGGCCGCCTTTTGTCTTTCGAAGCTGCGCCTGGCGCTTACTTCATGCGATAGGTGATCCGACCCTTGGTCAGGTCGTACGGAGTCATCTCGACCTTGACCTTGTCACCGGTCAGGATGCGGATGTAGTTCTTGCGCATGCGTCCGGAGATGTGCGCGATGATTTCGTGGCCGTTCTCCAGCGTGACCCGGAACATGGTGTTCGGCAGGGTCTCGGAGATGGTGCCTTCGAATTCGATGACGTCGTCTTTCGCCATTGGGCGGTGGTGTCCTTGTTGAAACGGGGCAAAGCAAACGGGCGCTCATGGCGCCCGGAAGCTTCCCATTATGGCATGCGGAACGTTGTCGGGCAAAACCGGTGCTGAAGCGTCGGGGCGACGTGCGGGGTGGTCACGCCCGATCCGCGGCCAGTGCCGACGCCGGCCGCTGGCCGAATTCCGCCGACCAGGAGCCCACGATGCCCGGCAGGGCGACGAGCGATGCCACCTGCCGCAGGAATGCGGCGCGCGGCAACAGACGTGCGCCGAGGCCGCTCAGATGTGCGCTTTCCACCTGTGCGTCGATCAGCGGCCATTCGCGCTCCTGGAGGAACCCGGCGAGCCCGGCCAGTGCCACCTTGGAACCACCCGAAGCCAGCGAAACCATCGATTCGCCGTAGAACATCCGTCCCACGGCAACGCCGTAAATGCCGCCGACGAGGACATCGTCATCGAACACCTCCACCGAGTGCGCGTGCCCGGCCTCGTGAAGGGCCACGTAGGCATCACGCATGGCCGAGGTGATCCACGTGCCGCCTTGACCGGGTCGTGGCGCGCGCGCGCAGGCATTGATGACGGTGGCGAAGGCCGTGTCGGCCCGCAGTCGCCACCGGCTGCGCCGCAGCTGGCGGCGGAAGCGGCTGGCCAGGTGAATGCGGGAGGTATCGAACACCATGCGCGGGTCCGGCGACCACCACAGGATCGGCTGGTTGTCCGAGTACCAGGGGAAGATGCCGTGTGCGTAGGCGTTGAGCAGTCGCGGGACCGAAAGATCGCCGCCCGCGGCCAGCAACCCGTCCGGCTCGCGCAAGGCCGATGCCACCGGGGGAAACGCGGCGCGCGGATCGGGATCGAGCCAGGTCAGCTGCATGGGCCGAATGTGCCACGGATGGATTGCCTGCGTCGCCTTGCTTCAGCCGCGCAAGTGATTCCGGCGGGCCGTCATCGGCACTTTCTTCAGCCTCCGCCGCGGGGGCCCGATTGAAACGGCGAGCGTTGCATGGCCATGGCCTGCCAGGCGCGTGTCCGTCTCGCTTCCTCATCGCACCAGCCGCGGAGTGCATCGGCGAACGCCGGGTCCGCGACCCAGTGATGGCTGCGGGTCAATCGGGGCAGGAAGCCACGGGCGATCTTGTGTTCGCCCTGCGCACCGGGCTCGAAGCGCGTCAGCCCTTCGCGCAGGCAGTAGTCGATGCCCTGGTAGTAGCAGGTCTCGAAATGCAGTCCCGGCAACTGCACGTGGCTGCCCCAGTAACGCCCGTAGAGCGTGTCGCCGCCGCGCAGGCACAGTGCGCCGGCGATGGTGCGCCCGTCATGCTCGGCCAGCACCAGCACCAGACGGCGGGGCATCGTCTCGGCCAGATGCCGGAAAAACGGCAGGGTCAGGGCAGGGGAGTTGCCGTACTCGGCGAAGGTCTGCAGGTAGAAACCGTGCATGGCTGCGATGTCGGTGTCACTGGCCTCGTCGCCGTGGACGATGCGAAAACCCACCCCGGCCTCGCGCACCTGGCGGCGCTCGGCACGGATGTTCTTGCGCCGCTTGCGTTGCAGTGCGTCGAGGAAGGCGTCGAAATCCTGCCAACCGTCCCGGTTCTGCCAGTGGTACTGGACGTCCAGGCGCTGCATCCATGCCTCGCCGAACGCGCTGTCCTCGTCCGGCTCATGGAAATTGACGTGCGCCGACGACAGTCCGTGGCGTCCACAAAGCCCGCGGATCGCCTGCAGCAGCACAGCGCGCATCCGCGGTTCGCGCGCCAGCAGGCGCGGGCCGGTCACCGGCGTGTAGGGCACCGCGCCCAGCCACTTCGGATAGTAATCGCGGCCGTGGCGGGCGTAGGCGTGGGCCCAGGCGTGGTCGAACACGAACTCGCCATGCGAATTGTCCTTGACGTAGCCCGGCATCGCCGCGACCAGCTCATCGTCATCGAACAGGCCGATGTGGGCGGGCGTCCAGCCCCATTCGGGGCGCAGGCATCCGTGATGTTCGAGTCCGGCCAGGAACGCATGGCGGACGAAGGGATTGCTGCCGTCGTGAAGCGCGTCCCATTGTGCGGCCGGAATCGTGTCGATGGCCCGGATCACGCGTGCCGTTGCACTCATGCCGCTGGCCCCGTGGAGCGCAACGTGTACCCCTGTGCCTCGCGAAGCCGGCTCGGCAGCAACGCCGGCCGCGCGTGTGCCGCTCCGCGTCGAGAGGGGATGTTGCGGCAGGTGATCAATGCAGCCCCGTCAGCCGGAACAGCGCATGCAGTGCCACGCCGGCCAGTCCGCCGATGACCGTGCCGTTGAGGCGGATGAACTGCAAGTCGCGGCCGACGCTGGTTTCGATCTCGCGAACCATGTCCGTGGTATCCCAAGCTTCCACGGTCTGGCGGATGTAGCCGGGAGCGACCTTGCGCAACTGGTCGGCCAGGTGTTCGGTGGCGATGCGGATCTGCGCGTTGGCTGCTTCCTGCCAGACCGGGTCCTCGCGCAAACGCCGTGCCAGACGCTCGGCGTAAGACCGGAAGTGGGCGAACGTTGCCGAGTCTTCGCGGGCGAGATCCTCCTGCAGCCACGTGCGCAGCCGCGTCCACAGTTCGCGCGCATAGTCCTGCACCAGCGGGCTGTCGACCAGTCCGCGCTTCCACTCATTGACCCGCTGCTGGAACTGCGGATCGTCCTCGAGCCGCTCCAGCAAGCGCATCGCTTCGGCGCTGTAGCGCTGCCGCAGCGGATGGCCGGGCTGGTTCAGGATCGCCTGCACTTCGTCCATCATCGCTGCCGCGAGCTTTTCCGACAGCGCCACGCCAAGCGACTCGGTGTAGTCCAGCTTGTCGGTCACCCAAGTCAGCTTGGGAAACTCGCGTCGCGCCATCGTCACCAGCTTGTCGGTGATGAAACCGCGTACCTCGGGCTTGTCCAGCCACAGGCCGATCTGCTGGAGGCCGGCATTGAGCACGCGCTGATGATGCTCGCCGGCGGTCAGGGCCCGGGTGAGGTTGGCGGCAGTGCCGGCGGCGTCCCAGCGCGACAGCTGGCGATGGATGACGGCCAGCACCTCGCGTTCCAGCGCCGGCGAGTCCATGGAACGCATTGATTCCGCGGCCCAGCCCTGCAGCTGCGTGGCAAGGTGGTCGCGTCGTGGTGCGTCGCCGAGGAATTCCCCCAGCCGGCGCGCCGGATTCCAGGCGTCCAGGCGTGCCAGCATCTGTTCGCGGGACAGGAAGTTGTTGACCAGGAAGTCGCCCAACGCATTGGCGATGCGGGTCTTGTTGCGGGGAATGATCGCGGTGTGCGGGATCGGCAACCCCAGCGGATGGCGAAACAGCGCGACCACGGCGAACCAGTCGGCGAGTGCCCCGATCGTGGCCGCCTCGGCGAACGCCCCGACCCATGCCCAGGCCCCCGCCCGGCCGTGCCATTGCGCCAGCACCAGCAAGGCGACGGCCCCCAGCAGGAAGGCCAGTGCAACGGCCTTCATCCGGTTCAGGCGCTGGCTGCGTTCGGTGGAGGGACTCATCGCCTGAGTCTAGTCCGGGAGGGTGTCAACGCGGCTGCGGTGTGCCGCGGGCGTGACACGCGGATGCATGGGACGTGCACGGCACCGGCGTCAATGGCGCGGTCGCTGCCGGCGATCATGCTTCGGCGCTGTCGGGTTCCATGACCCTCACCGGTTCGCCGCAGCAAACCGCCGGGCACGGGGTGGCGTCCATGCCAGCCGCTGCGGCAGGGCATCAGCCCAGTGCGTCGAGGAATCGTTCCGCGTCCAGTGCCGCCATGCAGCCGAACCCGGCCGAGGTGATGGCCTGACGGTAGACCTGATCGGCGACATCGCCGGCAGCGAACACGCCGGGGACCGAGGTCGAGGTCGCGCCGCCCTCAAGCCCGGACTGGATGGTGATGTAGCCGTTCTTCATCGCCAACTGGCCATCGAACAACGAGGTGTTGGGCGTGTGGCCGATCGCGACGAAGAATCCGTGCACCGGAATTTCCCGGGTGGTCGAGTCCTGGACCGACTTCAGGCGCAGGCCGGTCACGCCGGCATCGTCGCCCAGCACCTCCTCGACGGTGTGGTGCCAGACCGGCTCGATCTTGCCCGCCTCGACCTTGGCGAACAGCTTGTCCTGCATGATCTTTTCGGCACGCAGCGTGTCGCGACGGTGGATCAGATAGACCTTGCGGGCGATGTTGGAAAGGTACAGGGCCTCTTCCACGGCGGTATTGCCGCCGCCGACGACGGCCACATCCTGGTCCTTGTAGAAGAAGCCGTCGCAGGTGGCGCAGGCCGAGACGCCACGGCCCTTGTACGTCTCCTCGGACGGCAGGCCCAGGTATTTCGCGGTGGCACCGGTGGCGATGACGAGGGCGTCGGCGGTGTACTCGCCGGAATCGCCCTTCAGGCGGAACGGGCGCTGCGACAGGTCGGCGGTATGGATGTGATCGAAGACCACCTCGGTGTCGAAGCGCTCGGCGTGCGCCTGCATCCGCGCCATCAGGTCCGGGCCCATCAGGCCGTGGGCATCGCCCGGCCAGTTGTCGACTTCGGTGGTGGTCATCAGCTGCCCGCCCATCTGCATCCCGGTCACCACGACCGGCTTGAGATTGGCGCGAGCCGCATAGACGGCGGCCGTCCAGCCGGCCGGGCCGGAGCCGAGGATCAGGAGATTGCAGTGCTTGGTGGTCATGGGCGTCGGAGTCCTGTGGGAAGAGGGCGCGCGTATACTTGCCGGCTGCAGCCGTCGGCAGCGCCAACCGCATAGAGTGGCGACGCCGGCGGTACAACTCAAGCCGTGATTCCCAGCCTTTCGGAGTGATTGACCATGCGTATCGGTGTGCCCAAGGAAACCAAGACCCTCGAGGGGCGCGTTGCCCTGGTGCCTGCCGCCGCCGGCGACCTGGTCCAGCGCGGCCATGAGGTCTGGGTGGAAAGCGGTGCGGGCATCAAGTCCGGCTTCGAGGACGAGCAGTACGCCCGGCTCGGCGTGCAGATTGCCCCCGATGCCGCGGCGCTTTACGAGAAGGGCGAGATGATCGTCAAGGTCAAGGAGCCGATCGCCGGCGACCTGGAGCACCTGCGCAAGGACCACCTGCTGTTCTGTTACCTGCACCTGGCTGCCGAGCCGGCGCTGACCCGGCGGCTGCTGGACATCGGCCTTACCGGCGTCGCCTTCGAGACGGTCGAACTGCCCAACGGCGACCTGCCGCTGCTGGCGCCGATGTCGGTGATCGCCGGCAAGATCGGCGTGCAGGTCGGCACCCATTACCTGCACCAGCCGATGGGTGGCAAGGGTGTGCTGCTGGGCGGACTGCCTTCCACCTCGCGTGGCAAGGTGGTGGTATTCGGTGCCGGCAAGGCCGGCGGTGCCTCCGCCGCGCTGGCCGCGGCCGGTGGGGCCAACGTCACCGTGTTCGAGATGCGTCCGGACCGCATGGACGAGATGATGCGTCTGGGTCCGAATGTCACGGCGCTGTACCCGTACGCCGACGTTGTCGCCCGCGAAGTCGCCTCGGCCGACCTGGTGGTCGGCGCGGTGCTGGTGACCGGCGCGGCGGCCCCGAAGGTGCTGAGCCGCGAAATGCTCGCCGCGATGGCGCCGGGCTCGGTGCTGGTGGACATCGCCATCGACCAGGGAGGCTGCTTCGAAACGTCGCGCCCGACCACCTGGAAGGACCCGGTGTTCACGGAAGAGGGCGTGACCCATTTTTGTGTCACCAACATGCCCGGCGCGGTGCCGCAGACCAGTTCGCAGGCGATCTGCGCCACCATCCTGCCGTGGGTCAACAAACTGGCGTCCGACCGCGACTGGCGCAACGACCCGGCGCTTCTTCGTGGCGTCAACGTCGAAGCCGGCGCGCTGGTGCATCCGGCGCTGCAGAACATGAAGGTTTGATTTAAGATTCAAACATCTGCAAGGAAATCTTAAGGCTGAATCGCACGGTGGCACGCAGCGCTCAAGACGCTCCCGGCAGCAGGCGCACCCGCGCATCCAAGGCTCGGACCGATGCCGCACCCGGTCGGCTGGCGGCACTGCGCCAACATCGGCTGTGGCGTGATCTGGCACTGATTCCGATCGCCTGCGCGCTGCTGTACCTGCTGGTCAGCCTGGTGACGTATTCGCCAACCGACCCCGGCTGGTCGCAGTCGGCCGGGGTGACTGCACCGCTGCAGAACTGGGGGGGGCGCATCGGCGCGTGGCTGGCCGACGTGCTGCGCTACCTGACCGGATTCGTCGCCTATCTGCTGCCGCTGATCCTCGGCGCGATCGCGTGGATCGCGTTGTTCAAGATGGACAGCGACGGCGATGGCGAAGCCGACCTGGGCCCTGCGCTGCGACTGGTCGGGCTGGTCGGCTTCGTGATCGCCGCCTGCGGGTTGATGGCCATGCGCTTCGGCAGCGTCGAGCACTTCTCGGCCGGCGCCGGTGGCGTCTTGGGTCATGTGGTCGGTGGCGGCCTGTACCGCGGGTTCGGGCCGATGGGCGGCAATCTCTTCGGCCTGATGTTGCTGCTGGTATCAATCACGCTGGCCACCGGGCTGTCGTGGTTCAAGGTCATGGACGCGATCGGTGCCTGGGTGCTGCAGTTGCCGACCCTGCTGCGCCGTGGCAACAAGCAGGCGACCGACTGGCGTGCGGCAAGGGCGATGCGCGAGGAACGGGTCGAGACCCGCAAGGTGCAGGACGAACTGCGCGCCAAGCGCGATCCGGTGAAGATCGAGCCACCGGCAGCGCCGGTCGTGGAAAAGAGCGAACGGGCCAAGCGCGACACCCAGATCCCGCTGTTCACCGGTGGCGATGGCAGCGGGATCCCGCCGCTGGCGCTGCTGGACGACCCCAAGCCGCAGCCCAAGAGCTACGACGAGGACACACTGGAGACGTTGTCGCGGCAGATCGAGTTCAAGCTCAAGGATTTCCGCATCGATGCACAGGTGGTCGGGGCGTACCCCGGGCCGGTCATCACCCGTTTCGAGATCGAGCCGGCGCCGGGCATCAAGGTCAGCCAGATTTCCTCGCTGGACAAGGACATCGCCCGCGGCCTGAGCATGAAGTCGGTGCGCGTCGTGGACGTCATCCCCGGCAAATCGGTGATCGGGCTGGAAACGCCGAACACCAAGCGCGAGATGATCTACCTGTCCGATCTGCTGCGCTCGCGCGAGTACGACAAGGCGGCCAGCCCGCTGACGCTGGCACTGGGCAAGGACATCGCCGGCCGCCCGACGGTGGCCGACCTGGCGCGCATGCCGCACTTGCTGGTGGCCGGCACCACCGGCTCGGGCAAGTCCGTCGCGGTCAACGCGATGGTGCTGTCGCTGCTGTACAAGGCCTCCGCCAAGGACGTGCGGATGCTGATGATCGACCCGAAGATGCTGGAACTGTCGGTCTACGAAGGCATTCCGCACCTGCTGGCACCGGTTGTCACCGACATGAAGGAAGCGGCCAACGGCCTGCGCTGGTGCGTGGCGGAAATGGAGCGCCGTTACAAGCTGATGAGCATGGTCGGCGTGCGCAACCTGGCCGGCTTCAACAAGAAGGTGAAGGACGCCGCGGATGCGGGGCAGCCGCTGCTGGACCCGCTGTTCAAGCCCGATCCCGAGGCGGGCGAGGGCGGCGAAGCGCCGCCGCAGTTGCAGTCGCTGCCCTACATCGTGGTCATCATCGACGAATTCGCCGACATGATGATGATCGTCGGCAAGAAGGTCGAAGAGCTCATCGCCCGCCTCGCGCAGAAGGCGCGTGCCGCCGGCATCCACCTGGTCCTTGCCACCCAGCGACCGTCTGTGGATGTCATCACCGGCCTGATCAAGGCCAACATCCCGACCCGCATCGCCTTCCAGGTGTCGAGCAAGATCGACAGCCGGACCATCCTCGACCAATCCGGCGCCGAAACCCTGCTGGGCCACGGCGACATGTTGTACCTGCCGCCGGGCACCGCCATGCCGGAGCGCGTGCATGGCGCCTTCGTCTCCGACGACGAGGTCCATCGCGTGGTCGAGCACCTGAAGGCCGTTGGCGGAGGTGCCGACTACATCGAGGGCGTGCTGGAGGAAACCCAGACCCTGCACGACGGCAGCACCGTCGGCGCGACGGGTCTGCCGGAAGCCGCCGCCAGCGACGACCCCGAGGCCGACCCGCTGTACGACCAAGCGGTCGCGGTGGTCACCGAAACCCGGCGCGCGTCGATCTCCGGCGTGCAGCGCCGACTGAAGATCGGCTACAACCGTGCAGCGCGATTGGTCGAGGCGATGGAAGCGGCCGGAGTGGTCAGTCCCCCGGAGCACAACGGCGAGCGCACGGTCCTCGCGCCGCCGCCGCGATAGCGCTCGATACGACCGTCGAGCGGCGCTCGCTCCACTGCCGCCTCACCGTGACGACGGTTCCGGATCCGCCAGCCGGGTACCGCAGAACAGGTCCAGCGCCATCATGGCGGTGCGATCCTGCCAGGCAATGCGGTGCGTGCCGGCGGCCGCCGCCAGATCGCTGGTGACGCGGCTCGCGGCCTCGCGGCTATGGGTGGTGATGAAGGAGTCGCCAGCGGCACCTGCAGCGGCATCCGACAGATGCAGCACATCGCCGGGACGCAGGGTATCGAGCAAATAGCAGGCACTGACGAGGCTGGCGCGATACTCGTCTTCCGAACGGCTTCTCGAGGTATCGGCGTCCAGCGCGTGGGTCAACTCGTGCAGTGCCGTCGCCAGCGCCTTGCCCACGCCGACGGACAGCGCCGGGCCCTCCAGCGTCGCGGCGAGTGGCACCATCAGTTCCACCACGGTGGCGGGTCTGGCGGGATGGCGTTTGCGGAACTGCCGCTGCCATCGGGGGCTGACAAGGTGCAGCTCGATGCGCGCGGCCGTTTGCCGTGCGGGTGTCAGGCGCGTGAGCCACTCCAATGCACGGTCCAGTTCGATGGAAACATCGACGCCGGATTCCTGCAGGCGGGCGTGCGTGGCGGCATCGGCCTGCAGTCGCAGCGACACCGGCCCATGCTCGCGGCCGTGCAGTTGCGAGGTATTCGCCGGCGCGGGGTGGGGCGGACGACCGCGATTGATGACACTGGTGGATTCGACGAATCGCGTGGGACCACTGCCGGCGGAGCGTATCTGCCAATAGTCCCGTTCTTCCGCAAAGACCATGGCCGAGACGGTGGCGGCCACTGCAAGCAGCAGCAGGCGATAGGCGCGGCGAAATCGGTGCATGACGATGGCAGATGGCGTCGGCGTTGAGCTAGCAAGCATGGCTGGCCCAACCGGAAGCCGCTCTGAACGCGGCCATCGGCTGAATACCCTCGCGATCAACATGAATGCGCGCTATCCGCTCGGCTGTCGTTGCGCGTTTCCTCACCTCTCGCAGACGGGCCAATCGGTTAGCGTGGTCCCCACCCCAACCGACGGCGTGCCACCCGGCGCGTCCGTTCCAAGTTCAGAAGGAGCAGACCCAATGAGCAAGTTCGCCCCCACTGTCATGGCTGCGGCCCTCGCCGGCACGATGCTGGCCGGCTGCGCCACCTACACCGGCCAGACCCAGGACCCGAATGATCCCAACCGCACTCGTACCGGCGCCCTGATCGGCGCAGGCATTGGTGCCGCAGCGGGCCTGCTCAGCGGCAGCGATGCCACCGAGCGCCGCCAACGCGCCATGGTCGGTGCCGGTGTCGGTGCCCTTGCTGGTGGTGCCATCGGTGTCTATCAAGATCGCCAGGAAGCCGCGCTGCGTCAGCAGACCGCCGGAACCGGCGTGGAAGTCACCCGCGAAGGCGACATCATCAAGCTCAACCTGCCGGACGGCGTGACCTTCGACTTCAACCGCACCGAGGTGAAGCCGCAGTTCTATCCGGCGCTGAACAACATCGCCTCGACCCTGCGCGAGTACGACCAGACCATCGTCGAGGTCAGCGGCCACACCGACAACGTCGGTACCTTGCAGGCTAACCAGACCGTGTCGGAGCGTCGCGCCAACTCGGTCGCCAACTACCTGATCGGCCAAGGGCTGCAACGTGAGCGCTTCGAGATCGTCGGCATGAACTACCGCTATCCGGTCGCCAGCAACGACACCGACTCCGGCCGTGCCCTGAACCGGCGCGTGGAAATCCGCATCCTGCCGCTGCGCGCCTGATCGCATCGGCACCGCAAGGAATGCACCAGAAGGGCCGCGCAAGCGGCCCTTCTTCCGTTGCGGGTTCCGGCCGGTCGATATTCCGTACGGCAGTCCGTACAAATAGAAAGGCCGCCAGTGCGGCGGCCCAAGTAGCTGATTGTGCTACGGTTTTTGGTGGTGGGGTGGAGCCCTGCGCCAAACCTAGGTAACTCAGCGCCTTACAACCGCTTCCAACTCCTGCGGAAAGGAGCGAAATCCAGCCCCGACTGCCAACAAACCTACCAGAGCACGGGTCGGGCTTTGACCCGGTTCACCCCACCACTGATGACCAGGGTCCACCAGCGGGCCAGTGTTGCGGGTAGTCAGCTTCAGCGTTCGCTGCCGCGATGACTGGAAGCAGGAAATCTCGAAGCGATGCCACGACGTCCTCCAGACGTAGCGCTTCGAGTCTGTTTTTTCCCAGAAAGCAGCAGCCGCTCAAGGGCGTAGCGGGTCAAGACCAGATTGAAGTCTTGTCGGGTCTCGCGGGCACGGGTAAGCAGACGAGCCCGCAGCGAAGCGGCCGTGTTGCGCGGGTTCATGACAGGCTTTCCATGTAGGGACGCATCACATTGGCCACCCGGCACAGCGTGGCATAGCGCCAGAGTTCGTCCATGCTCACGCGTTTGGCTCGCCAAGCTTCCTGCAGGGCTTCCATCGCGACATCGAGGCCGATCTTGTTGCGGAACTTGAAGCAGTCGGCCACGGTGCGGGCGACGTTGGTCACGCGCACGGTCACACCATCGATCTGGTTCTCTTCAATCCCTTCGGTCAGCGCAGCGCCGGAGAAGCGCACGATGCGCAGCGGCGGATAGTCCATCTTCGGCGCACGCGCCTTGTTGGGAATGGCGAGCCAGACCTCGAATGGCGACTGCGTGGTGAGGTCGTGCACCCGCAGTGCTGACAGCAGGCAGACGATGGCTTGCGGGTGTTTGCGGGCCACCTCGGCCAGCGTGCCATGCTCCGATACGCTGCGATCGGGACGGGCATACAGACCGCGCCCCACTCGGACGAGCAGGCCCTGCCGAACCAACCGCGTGAGGGCGACACTGGGCAGACCCAGCGCGTCGAGATCTCGCGGGCGTATGAGGCCGCGCTGGGCGGCGAGATCGAGAATGATCTGGTGCGACGTTTCCATGCCACCATGATGTTGCAATACGTCGGTAGTTGTCAATATTTACCGACAAAACACAACAAATGCGGTTTCCTCTGCTCCCCGATGCTGCAATCCAACCGCTTGATTCGTCCGCGCGTAACTCTTTGATCTGTAGGGCGCTGACTTATGGCCTTTGCGGACTTCGGGCCGGTTTCAGGGAGCGAGGTGGGAGCGACGAATGGCCAGGAGAGAGTGGAATGTGGCCCGGAACGGGCTGAGAGGCTGACTGGCGAAGTCCGCAGGCTTCCGCAGGTGCCTCCAACAAGACGCGGGAACCGGCGTGATCAGATAAGAAAAACCCCAACCGAGAACGGTTGGGGCTTTGGTATTGGTGGAGGTGGGCGGAATCGAACCGCCGTCCGAAGGCACTCCATCTCCGGTACTACATGCTTAGCTCGCCGTTTGGTCTCGGCCCCGGGCAACACGACGTGCGAAGCACGCCCGGAACCATACCCGCTTTATTTGAATGCCGGTTGGCGGGTTGCCGCCGGCACCGATCCCGTGATGATGACCCTACATCCACGAGCACGGGCACAAGTGGGTTCGGGGCTAGGCCTTAAGCGGCCAGAGCGTAGTTGTCGTCGTTGGCAACTATGAGTTTGCTGCTGGATTTACGAGGAAAGCGGCCCCCTCGGCATGCACCGGTCGATTTCGCAACCCCCGTCGAAGCCAATGCACCCCCGGGAATCGTGTCGTCGCCGACCGCGTCATTATACGCGTCGCATCGATCGCCTGCGGTGGGCGCCCTGGCATCGGTTAAGCTGGCGCACGGCTTTCCAGGACTCCCGTTGTTGAACGTGCAGGTCGACACCCCCGAACGCGTGGTCGCCGGTTCTGCGTTGGCGGGTCGCTTGCTGCCACCGGCAGCACTCCTGCTGGGCCTGATCATGTCGTTGTCCGCCTGGTGGATGCTGCGAGAGCGTGAACAGCGAATTGCCGTGCAGGAATTCGACGCGGTGGTGCAGGGCAGCATCCAGAAGGTTCGGGAGAGGCTGACCGCCTACGAAGTGCTGCTGCGCAGCGGCTCGGCCATGTTCGGCACGGTGGATGTGCCGACCCCGCAGCTGTGGCGTCGGTACGTCCAGGGACTCGACCTGAGCCGGCGCTTTCCGGCATTGACCGGCCTGGGCTTTGCCCCGGCAGTGGACCCCGCGGGATTGGAAGCGCTGCAACTGGAACAACACCGGCAGGGACGCAATCTGTTTTCCATCCGGCCTGCCGGTGTCCGGCCGCTGTATGCGCCAATCGTGTTCCTGGAACCGGCAACGCCGGAAAACCAGCGCGTGATCGGCTATGACATGTTCAGCGAAGCGGCGAGGCAGCGCGCGATGCAGTCATCGCTGGAAACCGGCCTTGCCCAGGTATCAGCACCCACGCGGCTGCAGCAGGAGATCGGGCGCGAGAAGGTGGTGGGGCTGCTGTTGTACGTGCCGGTCTACGCTGGCCAGTATTCGCCCACCAACGTGGGCGAGCGACGCGTGGCGACGCGCGGCTGGGTGTATGCGCCGTTCCGCGCCCAGGTGTTCTTTGATGCAGTACTGGGCAACGACAAGCCCGGGCACCTGTTGCGCATCATCGACGTCACCGATCCGGCCGATCCGCAGCTGCTGGCCGCCAGTGCCTCGTTCCCCGAGGATGGTGGAGACGGTGACTTGCGCCATCGACAGGTGATGGATGTGCACGGGCGGCAATGGCTTCTGGAGGCCGTCTCCACCCAGAGCAAGGCCCTCGGCAGCAGCCCGGCATCGACGGTCGCCCTGCTGTCGGGTCTGTTGCTGTCGCTGCTGATGTTCTACGCGGCCTGGCTGCTTGCGCGGATGCGCGAACGGGCCCACCGGATGGCGGTGCTGATGAGCGAGGCGTCGCGGCGCAGCGAGCAGCGCTTCCGCCGCGCCATGCAGTACTCGCCCATCGGCACCGCGTTGCTGGATCTGGACGGGACCATCCTCGAAGCCAACCCGACGCTGGCACGGATCCTCGGTCAGCCGGCGTTTTCGCTCATGGGCACCACCTTCGGCAGCCACTTCGTCAGCCATGGCGAGGGCACGGGTGCGGACGACACCTCCAGCGGGGTCCGCAGGATCGTGCGCCGGCTGCGTCGTGCCGACGGCGGTGTCCGGCATGCGCGACTGGTCTTCGCCGAACTGCCCGGTTCCGAGGACTCCGACGCCGCGCGCCTGGTGCAGGTCGAGGACATCACCGAGCAGTTGCAGGCCGAAGCACGCATCCACAGCCTCAATCGCACGTTGGAAGCGCGGGTGGAGGAGCGCACGCGCGAACTGCGTACGGCCAACGAGGAGATGGAGGCGTTCGCCTACAGCGTTTCGCACGACCTGCGGGCACCTCTGCGCGCCATCAACGGCTTCAGCCACATGCTGGAGCAACGCCACGGCGAGAAGCTGGGCGAGCACGCGCGCGGACATCTGGCGCGCATCCAGGCGGCGGCAAGGCGGATGGATGAACTCATCGACGCGCTGCTGACGCTGGCCACCGTCGGCCGCGGCGAGCTGGTCCGCGAACGCCTGGACCTGTCGGCCATGGCCCAGCGGATCATCGCCGACCTGCGCCTGACCCAGCCGGAGCGTGAGGTGCAAGTGGATATCCGGTCCGGCCTGGAGGTCGATGGCGATCGGGCGCTGGTCGGCAACGTGCTCGAAAACCTGATCGGCAATGCATGGAAGTTCAGCGAACACCGGACACCGGCCAGGATCACCATCGGCCGCGACGATGACGGCGCGATCTTCATCCGCGACAACGGCGCCGGCTTCGACACCGCTTTCGCAGGCAAGTTGTTCAAGCCGTTCCAGCGCCTGCACAGCCAGAGCCAGTTCAGTGGCCACGGCATCGGCCTGACCACCGTGAAACGCATCGTCGAACGCCATGGCGGCCAGATCAGCGCCAGCAGCACACTGGACCAAGGCGCGACCTTCCGGTTCACGCTCGGCACGTCAAGCGGGAGCGACCAGACAGTGGCGTAGTTCGATCGTGCGGTGCGCGTGCCGCTGTCGGCCGCCATGGAGCACGCCGGCAGGCGTGCGGCGGCAGTGCCTGCGCATGGCGGGGCAGGGCAGAAGGTCGTGGCCAGCGTTGCCACGGTGGCCGCCAGCGAACGCAGGTGGTGCGTCGACGGCGTCAGGCGTCCTTGTTGTGCTGCCGCAGCGCGCGCTGCTTCTCCCGGTTCCAGTCGCGCTCGCGGCTGGCTTCACGCTTGTCGTGGGCATGCTTGCCCTTTGCCAGCGCCAGTTCGGCCTTGACCTTGTTGCCTTTCCAGTACAGAGCGGTCGGCACGATGGTGTAACCGTCGCGCTGGACCTTGCCGATCAGCTGGTCGATCTCGCGCCGATGCAGCAGCAGCTTGCGGGTGCGCTGGGCGTCGGCCACCACATGGGTGCTGGCCTGGGTCAGCGGCGTCATCTGTGCGCCGAACAGGAACAGCTCGCCATCACGGATCACCGCGTAGCTTTCGCCGATGTTGGCGCGTCCGGCGCGAATCGACTTCAGTTCCCAGCCTTGCAGGGCAAGGCCGGCTTCGAAGCGCTGCTCCAGGTGGTATTCGTGGCGCGCGCGCTTGTTCAAGGCAATGGTGCCGCCGGCGTTTGCCTTATCCTTTCCGGTCTTCTTGCTCATCCGTCACATTCTCGCCCATCGCGGGCCGTCCACACCATGCCGATCATCCAGCGCAGCGCCCTGGTCGAGCATTCCGCCGCGCGGATGTACGACCTCGTCAACGACATCGAAGCCTATCCGCGCCGTTTCGGCTGGTGCCGGGACGCGCGGGTCATCGAACGCGACCGGGCGCGCGTGCTGGCGCGGCTGGACCTGCAGCTGGCCGGTTTCTCCACGTGGTTCATTACCGAGAACCTGCTGCACCCGCCCGGGTTGATCGAGATGCGCCTGCAGGACGGGCCATTCCGTCGCCTTCACGGGCGATGGCAGTTCCATGCACTGGACGAAACCGCCTGCAAGGTGGCGCTGACCCTTGATTTCGAGCCGGCATCCCGGTTGCTGGCGCCCGCGCTGAAACTCGGCATGCAAGGGCTTGCCGACCGCATGGTCGATGATTTCGTGCGGGTGGCCGAAGCGCCATGACGTCGTTGATCCATGTCGAGGTGGTGCAGGCCTGGCCAAGGCGGCAGCAGTCCTGGTCGCTGGCACTGGCGCCCGCCAGCGCGGCGGCAGATGCGTTGATCGCCTGTGGACTGGACCCGGCGTCAGTGGCGGGGCTGGCGGTCTTCGGGGATCGCGTCACCGCCTCGCACGTGCTGCGCGATGGCGACCGGCTGGAAGTGCTTCGCCCGCTGCTGGTGGACCCGAAGCAGGCGCGGCGGCTGCGCGCGGAAGCGGCGCGTGAGGCAAAGCGCTGACTCAGCGGCGGTTCTTCTCGCGCGGCAGGTTGCCGAACTTGCGCATCTCTTCGGCAAGCGCCTTGTCGTCCTGGGGGAAATACTCGCCTTCCCAACGCGCCAGTGCGTCGTTCTCGAACCACAGTGTCAGGTTCTTGATCTGGGTGGCACCGACGCGGCCGGTCAGGCGGGTGGCGGTGTAATCCCAGCGCGACTGGTGGAAGGCGTCGCGGATCGAGGGCGTGCCCAGCAGACCGAGCACCTGCTGCTTGTGCATCCCGACCTGCAACTGGCTGGCGGCCTGCGGATCGATCAGGTTGCCTTGGTGGATCGGCTGCCGATACAGCACGCCGCAACCGGCGGTGACGAGGGCCAGGAGGAGTACGGTCAGGAGTTTGCGCATGGAGGCGGGGCGGATCCGGTCGGACAAGATTGCAATGATACACTCCGGTCATTGCCGCGCCGGCCGGCGCCGGCTTCGTTCATCGGGCATTCGCCCCCCGGGCACTACACGGATGGCGTGATGGAATCCCAACAAGATCTGCGCGATGCCGGGCTGAAGGTGACCCTTCCGCGCCTGCGCATCCTGCAACTGCTTGAAAGCGCGACACCGCGGCATCGCACCGCCGAAGACATCTACCGTTCGCTGCTCGACAGCGGCGAAGAGATCGGCTTGGCGACGGTGTATCGAGTGCTGACCCAGTTCGAGGCCGCGGGGCTCGTGCTCAAGCACAATTTCGAGGGTGGCCAAGCGGTTTACGAACTGGATCGTGGCGAGCACCACGATCACATGGTGGACGTCGACACCGGCAAGGTCATCGAGTTCCACAACGAGAAGATCGAACGGCTGCAGCACGAGATCGCGGCCGAACACGGCTACGTGATCGAGGACCACGTGCTGGTGCTGTACGTGCGCAAGAAGAAGGACTGAACAGGCCCCGTCGTCAGCGCGTGGCGCCGGCGTCCTTCAGCAATTTCCGTGCCGCGGCGCGGGCTTCCGCGCCCACCTCGACGCCGCCGAGCATGCGCGCCACTTCTTCGGTGCGGCCGGCGGCGTCCAGCTGCCGCACCGCGCTTTCGGTCAGACCGTCATTGGCCGCCTTGCTGACCCGGTAATGGGCGTGGCCCTGGGCGGCCACCTGCGGAAGGTGGGTGACGCACAGCACTTGGCGCGTGCGCCCCAGCTCGCGCAGTTTCCGGCCGACGATGGCCGCCACTGCGCCGCCAATGCCCGTGTCCACCTCGTCGAAGACCATGCTGGGCACCGCGTCCTTGCCCAGCGCGGCAACCTCGATCGCCAGCGAAATGCGCGCCAGTTCGCCACCGGAGGCGACCTTGCGCAGCGGGCGTGGGGGTTGGCCGGCGTTGGCAGAGACCAGGAACTCCACCCGCTCGGAACCCTGCGGGTCGGGGGTGGTGCCGGGCTGCGGCTGCAGTTCGGCCTGGAACCGGCCGCCGCCCATACCCAGTTCGCCGATCAGCGTGCTGGTGTCGTCCGACAGGCGTCGTGCCGTGCGCTCGCGCGCCTTGCGAAGATCCGTGGCCGCCTGGCTCCACGCATGCGCCGCCGCGGCGATCTCGCCATCCAGCCGCAAGAGGCGGTCGGTGGCGCCGCGCAACAGCTCCAGTTCCTCCGCCAATGCATCGTGGGTGGCCTGCAACTGCTCAGGCAGAACGCGGTGCTTGCGGGCCAGGTCATGCAGGCGTGCCAGCCGCCGTTCCAGTTCCTGGAACTGCTCCGGATCCATTTCAAGATCCTCGCGGATGCGCTCCAGCAGTTGACCGGCTTCGTCCAGCTGGATTGCGGCCGCGTCAAGCATGCCATCGACCTCCAGAAGCCGAGGCTCGTGCTCGGACACCTTGCCCAGGGCATGGCGGACGCGTTGCAGCTGATCGGACAGGGCAGGGCCCGCGTCGCCGGACAGGGTGTCGAGGGCCTGGCCGCATGCCTCAAGCAGGCCAGCGGCATGGGCGTGGCGGCGGTGGCTGGCAATCAGCGTGTCGATGTCGTCGGGGGCCAGTGGTTCGGCAGCCAGTTCCTGCAGCTGATGCTGGAGCCAGTCGATGCGTTCACCCACGTCCCCCTTTGCGAAAAGTTGCTCGCGTTCCCGCTGCAGTGCCTGCCAGCGAGCCGCGGCCTGGCGTACCGGGGCAAGTAGCGGCTCGTGCTCGCCGAAGGCATCCAGCAAGGCCAGTTGCGCCGGACGTGACAGCAGCGCCTGATGCTCGTGCTGGCCGTGGATCTGGACCAGATGCGCGACCAGTTCGCCCAGTTGGCCGATGCTCGCCGGTCGGCCGTTGATCCAGGCCCGTGAACCTCCGTCTGCCCGCAACGTGCGGCGCAGCTGGCAGGTGTCACCGTCATCCAGTTCGTGCTCACGCAGCCAGTCGGCGGCGGCCGGACAGTCGTCGAGCGTGAATTCCGCATGCAGTTCGGCACGCTCGGTCCCGTGGCGGACCATGCCGCTGTCGGCGCGTTGACCGGACAGGAACGCCAATGCGTCGACCAGCAGCGACTTGCCGGCACCGGTTTCTCCGGAGATCACGGTCATGCCCGGGCCGAAGTCCATTTCCGTGGACGAGACAACGGCGAAATCGCGGATCGACAGGCGGGTCAGCATGCCGCCATTGTGCGGCAAGCATGACGGCTTCAACACCACGCCGTCGCGTTCTACCATCGCCGGATGGCCCGCCAACCACGCACCGACGACGAACTGGACCCCCGCGCGCGGCAACTGCTGCGAACCCTGATCTCGCGCTACATCCGCGATGGCGAGCCGGTTGGTTCGCGGACGCTGGCCGACCATGCAGGCCTGGACGTGAGCCCGGCCACGATCCGCAACATCCTGGCTGATCTGGAAAGGCTCGGCCTGCTCAGTTCGCCCCACACCTCGGCGGGTCGGATCCCGACGGCGCAGGGCTACCGCGTGTTCGTCGATTCGCTGCTGCAGTTGCAGCCGGTGCCGGATGGTGAATTGAGCCGCCTGCGTGGAGAGCTGGCGGCCGGCGGCGGCACCCGGGCGTTGCTCGGCGGCGCGTCGGAACTGGTCTCGGCGATGACGCGCTTCGTCGGCGTGGTCAGCGTGCCGCGGCGCGAGCAGTTCGCCTTTCGCCACATCGACTTCGTGCCATTGGACCCGCAGCGCGTGCTGGCCGTGCTGGTGTTCGCCGACAACGAGGTTCAAAACCGCGTGCTGGCAACGCGTCGAGCATGGGACGTTGGCGAACTGGAGCGAGTGGCCAACTACCTGAACGCCAATTTCGCGGGGCTGAGCCTGGCCAGCATGCGCGCCATGCTGCTGCAGGAACTGCGGCGTGCGCGTGGCGAGATGGAAGCGCTGCTGGCCGCTTCGATGGAACTGGCCGAACAGGCGCTGGCGCCCGGTGACGAAGACATGCTGGTCGCCGGCCAGGCGCGATTGCTGGGCGTGCAGGACCTCTCCGATCTCGATCGGCTTCGCGAGTTGTTCGAGGCATTTGCCCGGAAGCGCGAAATCCTGCAATTGCTGGAACGCACCATCCGCGCGCCCGGCGTGCGCATCTTCATCGGCGAGGAGACCGGCCTCACACCGCTGGACGATGTCTCGCTGGTCACAGCACCGTATGCGGCCGGTGGCCAGATCCTCGGCGTGCTCGGCGTGATCGGCCCCAAGCGCATGGCGTACGAGCGCATCATTCCGGTCGTGCAGGCCACCGCGGAGGCACTGGGTGACGCCTTGAATCCCCCCGCGCCGCCCCCATAGCGGGTGGCGATGGGCCGCATGAGGCGGACCCGGGACATGAGTGATGAGCACCGAACCCAATCCCAACGACCTGAATGACGTCCCCGAACAGGACATCGGACCCGAGGAACTGGTCGAACAGCTCCAGGGCGAACTGGAGCAGTTGCGCGCGCAATCCCTGCTGGAGCGCGCCGACCTGGAGAACCAGCGCAAGCGCCTTGCGCGCGAGATCGAGAACGCGCGTCGCTTCGCCAACGAGCGCCTGCTTGCCGACCTGCTGCCGCTGTTCGACAGCATCGAGGCGGGTCTTGCCAGTGCCGCCGAGTCCGATCCGCTGCGTGCCGGCCTGGAGTTGACCCGCAAGCAGTTGCTGGACGTGGCCGCGAAGAACGGCATGGAAGAAGTCTCGCCAGCCACCGGCGATGCCTTCAACCCCGAACACCATCAGGCGATGAGCATGGCCGCTGCCGATGGCGTGGCTTCCGGCGCGGTCGTGCAGCTGTTCCAGAAGGGCTACCTGCTCAACGGCCGCCTGCTGCGTCCGGCGATGGTGGTGGTGGCCCCCTGAGCCGCTGGCTGAGGACCGGCTAAACCGCCGCAAACGCGATCCACCGCAATGCCGTCGACCCCTTGAACGGGCCTTCGACACCCCCACATCAGCAACATCGCGGCATCACCAGCCGCCCTGAACACGAGACAAGCACGAGGACAACACCATGGCAAAGATCATCGGTATCGACCTGGGCACCACCAACTCCTGCGTGGCGGTGATGGAAGGCGGCAAGCCGCGCGTCATCGAGAACGCCGAAGGCGACCGCACCACGCCGTCGGTCGTCGCCTACACCAAGGATGGCGAAGTGCTGGTCGGTGCCAGCGCCAAGCGCCAGGCGGTGACCAATCCGGCCAACACCTTCTTCGCGGTCAAGCGCCTCATCGGCCGCAAGTTCTCCGATGCCGAGGTCAAGAAGGACCTGGGCCTGGTGCCGTATGCCATCGTCGAGCATGACAACGGCGATGCCTGGGTGGCCAGCGCGGACGGCAAGAAGATGGCCCCGCAGGAAATCTCCGCCCGCGTGCTGGAGAAGATGAAGAAGACCGCCGAAGCCTTCCTGGGTGAGACCGTCACCGAAGCCGTCATCACCGTGCCGGCCTACTTCAACGACTCGCAGCGCCAGGCCACCAAGGACGCCGGCAAGATCGCCGGTCTGGACGTGAAGCGCATCATCAACGAGCCGACCGCCGCCGCGCTGGCCTACGGGCTGGACAAGGGCGACGACAAGGACCGCAAGATCGCCGTGTACGACCTCGGCGGCGGCACCTTCGACGTGTCGATCATCGAGATCGCCAACGTCGACGGCGAGAAGCAGTTCGAGGTGCTGGCCACCAACGGCGACACCTTCCTCGGTGGTGAAGACTTCGACAAGCGCGTCATCGACTACCTGGTCGAGGAGTTCCAGAAGGAGCAGGGCATCGACCTGCGCAAGGACCCTCTGGCGCTGCAGCGTCTGAAGGATGCGGCCGAGCGCGCCAAGATCGAGCTGTCGACCGCCCAGCAGACCGACGTCAACCTGCCGTACATCACCGCCGATGCCTCCGGTCCGAAGCACCTGAACATCAAGCTGACCCGCGCCAAGCTGGAAGCGCTGGTGGACGATCTGGTGAAGAAGACCATCGAGCCGTGCAAGATCGCCCTGAACGACGCCGGCCTGCG
>JAUNRQ010000068.1 GCA_030535605.1 Pseudoxanthomonas suwonensis | reverse complement strand
AAGCCGTTCCACGTCGAGGAACTGCTGGCGCGCATCAACGCGCTGGTGCGGCGCGGTGGTGCTGGACCTGGCCGCGCAGACCGTCAGCGTCGACGGCGAGAACGTCGACCTGACCAGCTACGAATACAAGGTGCTGGAGTACCTGATGATGCATGCCGGCGAGCTGGTCTCCAAGGCCGACCTGACCGAGCACATCTACCAGCAGGACTTCGACCGCGACTCCAACGTGCTGGAAGTGTTCATCGGCCGGCTGCGCAAGAAGCTGGACCCGGAGGGCACGTTGAAGCCGATCGAAACCGTGCGCGGGCGTGGCTACCGGTTCGCGATCCCGCGCACCCACGACAACTGAGCGGCGGCGCGGCGCCGTCGGCATGCCGATTCCGTCGCGCGCGGTCACGCTCGACAAATGGCGCCCGCGTTCGCTGCGGGCACGCCAGTTGCTGGCGGCCAGCTTCGGCCTGGTCGCCTTCCTTGCGTTGACAGGTTACGCGCTGGACCGCGCCTTCATGGACGTGGCCGGGCAGGGGTTGCGCGACCGGCTGGAGGACTACGCGTTCGCCTACGCCGGTGGCGTGGAGTTCGCCCGCGACGGCACCCTGATCCCGCCCGACGTGCCGCCCGATGGCCGTTTCGACCAGCCCGGCAGCGGCTTGTACGCCACCGTGCAGCTGGCCAACGAACGCTGGGAATCGTCGTCGTCGCAGGGGCCGCAACTGCCGGAATCGGCGCTGCTCGGTGGTCTGGAAAGCGAGTTTTCCGGCCCGTTGCCGATGATCCGCACCGACGGCACCCGGGGCGAGGTCTACCGGTATGGCCTGGGGCTGGTGTGGGCGGCCGAAGACAATCCGCAGGCGGAATTCCCGTACACCATCTACGTGATGGAAGACGCCGGCACGCTGCCGCGGCAGGTGCGCGTGTTCCGCGGCGCGCTGTGGGGTTACCTCGGGATCGCCACGTTGTTGATGCTGCTGCTGCAGGGACTGATCCTGCGCTGGAGCCTGTTGCCGCTGCGCAAGGTCGAGGCCGAACTCAAGCGCGTGCAACGCGGCCAGTTGCGACGCATGAGCGAACGCCACCCGCATGAACTGGAACCGCTGACCGAAAGCATCAATGCCTTGATCGACTCCGAGCGCCAGAACCTCGAGCGCCAGCGCAATACCTTGGCCGATCTCGCCCACAGCCTGAAGACCCCGCTGGCGGTGTTGCGTTCGCGCCTGGACAGCGATGCCAGCGACGCGGAGTTGCGCGAGGAAGTCGATGCCCAGTTGCGACGCATGAACGACCTGGTCGGCTACCAGCTGGCGCGCGCCGCCTCCAGCGGCCACACGCTGTTCGCCGCGCCGGTCGAAATCATCGGCCATGCCGAGCAGATCGTGCTTGGCCTGGAGAAGATCTATGCCCGCAAGGGCGTGTTGTGCGAGTTCGACATCGACGAATCGGCGCGCTTCTTCGGCGAAGCCGGGGACCTGCAGGAACTGCTCGGCAACCTGCTGGAGAATGCCTTCAAGTGGGCCGACCAGCGGGTGCTGCTGAGCGTGCGCCCCGGTGGCACCGAAGCCGGCCGCCGCCCCGGCCTGCTGCTGGCGGTCGATGACGACGGTCCCGGCATCCCGGACGAGAAGATCGCGCAGGTGCTGCAACGCGGTGTGCGTGGCGACGAGCGCGTGCATGGTCACGGCATCGGCCTGTCGATCGTCCAGGACATCGTCCACGGCTACCACGGCCAGCTGCGCGTCTCGCGTTCGGAGGAGCTGGGCGGCGCCCGCTTCGAGGTCATCCTGCCACCGGGATTGTGACCGGCGGTGAACATGGACCGTGCCTCAGATCACCGGCAACGCCGGCTCCAGCGGCGAGCGGCCGTACAGCCGGCGCAGGTGCGCGGCCACCGCCGGCATCTCCGCGGCCAGCACGGCCGGCGCACTGAAGTGGTATTCGCTGCACACCGCGAAGAATTCTTCCGGTGCTTCGGCAGCGTAGGGATCGATGCGTGGTGTCGCATCGACATCAAGCCGCGTGGCGAACGCGTCGAAGGCCTGCTGGAAATCCGCGGCCCACTGCCGCTGCCAGGCGCGCGGCAGCGGCGGGGTGCCGTCCATCAGCCCGTCCAGCGCATCCAGCTTGTGCGCCATCTCGTGCACGGCGACGCAGAACCCGGCATCCGGCTCGGCGAGGTCGGCCTCGACGTCGGCCCAGGACAACACCAGCGGGCCGTGCTCCCAGGCCTCGCCGATCAGCTCGTCTTCCCATTCGTGCAGGACGCCGGCGGCATCGACATGGCTGCGATGGGCGCGAAAGGCCGCCGGGTAGACCAGCAACTGCGACCAGCCGTGCAGCCCCTGTTCGCCGAATTCCAGCAGCGGCAGGCAGCACAATACCGCGAGGATCCGCTGCTGGGCCGCATCCAGCAGCAGCCCGCCGACCGGGGTGATGGTCTTCTGGTGCAGGAAACGCTCGGCCAGCGCCTTCAATCGGGCATCGCGTGCCGGTTCCAGTGCCCGCAGCCACGGCACCGCGTCGCGGGTGTGTTGCCACGCGGTCGGATCAATGGGAGTGGGGCGGCGACGCAACAGCCGCAGCATCGACGACGCGGGCGGCTGGCTTAGCGGAACATGCCCGGCAGGTAGCTGTGCCAGCGGGGCACGCGCTGGCCGTTGGCTTCCTCCGGCGAGCGGTTGCCGCTGGCACGCACGCGGCGCTGCGGGGTGCCGTTGTCGGCACGGCTCTCGTCCTCGGCCTCGCTGGTGCTGCGTTCGGGCGTCTCGTTGCCGGGCGTGGTCGTCGCCCGTCCTTCCTGTGCCATGGCCAGCGGTCCGATGCTGAGCAGCAGCAGGCACAATGGCAGGCGCAGGGTGCTGGAACGTGGCAGGACGGTCATGAGGGCCTCGGCGTCACGCGCGATGAGCCGTTGACTATACCAGCAAGGAAGCGTATGTGGCGCGCGCGTTTTGCTGCACCGCAGCGGCCCGCCACGGTGGGCGTCGTGGACGATAATCCGCGGATGCGCCGATCCCTCGCCCTGCTCCCGTTGCCGCCATGCCTGCCGCCGGTCGGCGCCGCCGGCGGAGGCCGCCATGGGTGAACGCGCGCTGTTGCAGGCGCTGGCCGCAGGGCCCGTGTCCGGTGATGCCCTGGCCCGCGATGCGGGCGTGACCCGGGCGGCGATGTGGAAGCGGATCCAGGCGCTGCGCGAAGCCGGTGTCGCCATCCACGCCCGGCCCGGCCAGGGCTATCGGCTGGAGCAGCCGCTTCAGCTGCTGGATGCCGATGCGATCCGCGCGGCGCTGCCGGCCGCCGTGCAGGCGCAGTTGGCATCGTTGGACGTGGCCTGGTCGCTGGATTCGACCAATGCCGAGTTGCTGCGGCGTCCCGTGCCGGCCAGTGGTCACGCGGTTCTGCTGGCCGAACGCCAGAGCGGCGGCCGCGGACGACGCGGTCGTCAGTGGATCTCGCCGCTGGCGGCCAATCTGTACCTGTCCGTGTCGCGACGATTCGACGGCGGTCTGGCGCGGCTGGGCGGGCTCAGTCTGGTGGCCGGGGTGGCCTGCGCCGAGGCCCTGCAGGCCGCGGGCATTCCCGGCATCACGCTGAAGTGGCCGAACGACGTGCTGCTGGACGGTCGCAAGCTGGGCGGACTGCTGGTGGAGGGCGGTGGCGAGCATGGCGGGCCGGTGCGCGCGGTGATCGGCATCGGCCTGAACGTGTGCATGCCGGTCACGCAGCGCGCGCGCATCGACTGCGACATCGGCCAGCCTTGGGCCGACCTGTCGGGCTTGCCGCAGGCCCCCGACCGCAACCGTCTGGCGGCGGCCGTGCTGGCGCGGCTGCTGCCGGATCTGGCGCGCTTCGATCGCGAGGGGCTGATGCCATTCCTGCCACGCTTCGCCGCGCTGGATGCGCTGCAGGGGCGGCCGATCACCCTGCTTGCCGGCGACGGGCGACGCCGGCACGGTCGTGCGGTCGGCCTTGCCGACGACGGCGCGTTGCTGGTCGAGGTCGACGGCCGGGTGCAGCCGGTGCATGCCGGCGAAGTCAGCGTGCGCGGCGCATGAACAGCGCCAGTGCCACATGGTTGTTCGATCTGGGAAATACCCGGCTGAAGTTCGCACCGCTGCAGGCCGACGGCAGCCTCGGCGAGATCCGCGCGCTGGCCCATGCCGACGGCATGGACATCGATGCCGGCGTGCAGGCGGCGCTGCCCACGGGCGAGTTGGCGCTGGTGTGCAGTGTCGGCCCGCAGCCGTTGCGCAGCGCGCTGCTGCTGGCGCTGGCGGGCCGCTTCCAGCGCATCGAACTGGCCACGACACAGGGGCGTTTCGCCGGTCTGCGGATCGCCTATGCCGAACCGGCCAAGCTCGGCGTCGACCGTTGGCTGGCGCTGCTGGCGGTGCATGGCGCCGGGCTGGCCCCGGCGTTGCTGGTCAGCGTCGGCACGGCACTGACCATCGACCTGCTGGGGCGCGATGGCCGCCACCACGGCGGCCTGATCGCGCCCTCGCCGACGCTGATGCGACAGGCCCTGCACCAGCGCGCACGGCAACTGCCGGTCGATGGCGGGCAGTTGCTGGATTTCGCCGGCGACACCGCCGATGCCCTGGCTTCGGGCTGCGACGGCGCGGCGCTGGGCTTGATCGAACGCAGCCTGGCGCGCGCAACGGCCCTGCTGGGTGCGGCGCCGGCCCTGCTGCTGCACGGCGGCGGTGCCGAGGCGCTTGCCACGCATCTGCCGCAGGCGCAGCTGCACCACCGGCTGGTGCTGCAGGGGCTGGCGCGCTGGGCGCAGGGCTGATGGCGGGCCGACACGCTGGGCCCGGGCATCGCCATCGGCAAAGTCCCACTGGCCACATGCACTTGCGGCGACTTCTTCAGGCAACCGACAAACTCGCGTGCTAACCTCGCGGCCATGATCAAGCGCCTGCCCGCCCTGCTGTTGCCGCTGGCCATCGCCGCCTGCGTCACCGGCACCCCGCCCCCCGTTGCCACCACCGTGACCAGTGCCGAACCGGTGCCGCAGGCCGATCCGAAGCCGGCCCTGCCGGCGGGACAGGTCGCACCGGTGCCGCAGCCTGAGGTGCGGCCGGAAGCACCGGCGTCGGTCACCGATCCGTCGATCCCCCGCGCGCAGCGCGTGGATAACTTCGTGGACTACGCCGCCAGCACCTACGGCGTGGATCCGGCATTCATCCGCAGTAGTCTGTCGCAGGCAACCTACCAGCAGCGGATCATCGATGCGATCTCGCGCCCGGCCGAAGCCGTGCGCCCCTGGAAGGACTACCGGCCGATCTTCCTCAACGACGCCCGCATCAACGGCGGCATCGCCTTCTACCGGGAAAACAAGGCCGCGCTGGACAAGGTCGCGCGCGACACCGGCGTGCCGGCGGAGGTCATCGTCGCCATCATCGGCGTGGAGACCCAGTACGGCCGCAACATGGGCAGCTGGAAGGTGCTGGACGCGATCTACACGCTCGCCTTCGACTATCCGCGCCGGGCACCGTTCTTCGCCGCCGAACTGGCGCAGCTGTTCGCCTTGCACAAGGCCGAACCGCATCTGCCGTTGACGGAGATGCGTGGCAGCTATGCCGGGGCGATGGGCATGGGCCAGTTCATGCCGTCCAGTTACCGGTTGTGGGCCAAGGATGGCGACGGCGATGCCCGCCGCGACCTGTTCGGCTCGCGCGCCGACATCTTCGCCTCGATCGCCAACTACTTCGTGCTGCACGGTTGGCAGCGCGGCGAGCCGGTGGTGGCGCGTGCCGACAAGGACCCGAACCTGCCGGAGTGGACCCCGGACGCGGTGGATCCGCTGTGGACGCTGGACCACATCGAGGGCAAGGGTTACCGCCCGCGGGCCGGGCAGCCGCGTCGCGATGGCGCGACCGTGATCAACTTCGAGGGCGATGCCGGGCGCGAATACTGGCTGGGCTATCGCAACTTCTACGTCATCACCCGCTACAACCGCTCGCCGATGTATTCGCTGGCGGTGCACCAGCTTTCGCAGGCGATCCGCGCCGGGGCAGGCATCCCGTGACCCGGCTGCCTGCGCTTGCGGCCTTGAGCCTGGCGCTGGCCGCCTGTGCCAGCGCACCGAAGCAGGCGCGGGAACCGGAGTCCGCGCCGGCGGCATCCGCGGCCACTGCGCCGGCCGCGGCCGCGGCCGCGCCGAGCCGGTCGCGAACGGTGTCGCCCTATGCCCCGGCCCGGGAAGATCCGAATACCCGTGGCCATTATGTCGCCGGTGGTCTGTATCGCCCCGGCGTGGCCGACACCGTGCCGGACTACATTCCGAACGTCGACGCGATCCCCGAGCCTGACGTGGTGCACGAGCCGCGCTCGCGTGTCGGCAATCGCTCGCCGTACACCGTGCTTGGCCGCCAGTACCACGTGATGGATGACCACGCCGGCTTCGTCGAGACCGGCACCGCCTCGTATTACGGCAACAAGTTCCATGGCCGGCGCACCTCCAACCAGGAGGTGTACGACATGTATGCCTTCACCGCCGCGCACAAGTCGCTGCCGCTGCCCAGCTTCGCCCGGGTCACCAACCTCGACAACGGCAGATCGGTGGTGGTGCGGGTCAACGACCGCGGTCCGTTCCACGAAGGCCGGGTGATCGACCTCAGCTACGCCGCCGCGGTCAAGCTCGGCTACCGCGATCGCGGCACCGCGCGCGTGGAAGTGCGTGCGCTGCTGCCCGGCGAGGATGCCGTCCACCGCCCGGCCGGCACCCGCGTGGCGCAGGCAGCTGCGCCCGCGAATCCCGCGGCCGTTGCGCCAACCGCCATTGCGCCGGCCAGTGGCATCGACCAGCTGGTGGCGATGTTGCCCGCGGCCGACGGCGCAGGCGCGCGTGCCGGTGCGAGCCGCCTGCGTGGTGATCGCCGCGCCCGTGCGACGAGCGCCGCCGGCACCACCGCCGCCAGCGTCGTCGTGGCACCGATCATGCTGGCGCCGACCACGACGTCCAGCACGCTTGGCGCGCCCCCGTCTGCGGTTCCGGCGACGGATGCCGTGGTGGCGGACGTGGGCCCGGCCGCGGCGGCGGCATCCGTGCCGGCGGCGGCTCCGGTCACGCCCAATCCCGCCGGCGAGCGCTTCACCGTCTTCCAGAACGGACGCGCGCTGAGCGCCGACGAATTCGATGCGTGGATGGCGCAGCGGCAGCTGCGCGTGGCCACCGGGCGCGCGACCCGCATCGCCCCGGTGTCGGCCGCTTCCGCGCCTGCGGCCACGGCATCCACCGTCGCGCCCAGTGCCGCGACCAACGCCGCGAC